>NZ_JBWKCJ010000020.1:39428-158383 GCF_056436545.1 Streptomyces sp. NPDC043738
CTGGGTGTCCGGACGTAAAGCGCAGCAGTCCGGACACCCAGCCCCGCAGGCCCGTCACCGCCACCCGAAAGCCCCGCGCAGCGGCACCGCCCGCCGCAGGCGCAACGGCGCGAAAGCCAAAAAGTCGACCACAGCAAAGCGCAGCGGAGAGGCCCGCCGCAGGCGCAACGGCGCGAAAGCCCGACAAGTCGGCCACAGCAAAGCGCAGCGGAGAGGCCCGCCGCAGGCGCACCAACAACAACCCCCACGGCGGGACAGCCGAAAACGTGGGAAGCAGCCCAGGCGCAGCGACTATTTGGACTGGGCGATCCAATAACTGCTAAAATGCCCCCATGGCGCGACCCAGGAAGTTCGACGAGGCGCGGGCCGTCGACGCCGCGATGGACGCGTTCTGGGCCGCCGGTTATGAGGCGACCTCCACCCAGGACCTGTGCGACGCCACAGGCCTGGGCCGCAGCAGCATCTACAACACCTTCAAGAGCAAGCACGACCTCTTCGAGCGTGCCCTGGCCCGCTATATGGAGTACAAGAACGGCGAGCTGTTCGAGCTGCTGGAGGGCGAGCTGCCCGCGCGGCCGAAGATCCGCGCGCTGCTCCAGCGGGTGATCGACGACGAGGCCGCGTACGCGGACGGCCGGGGCTGCCTGGTCGTCAACACCTGTGTCGAGGTGTCGGCCCACGATCCGTCGGTCGCGGCCTCGCTGGAGCGGGACTACGGCGTGCGGCTGGAGGCGATCCGTGCCGTGATCGAGTCCGGTCAGCGCGACGGCGACATCGCGCGCGACAAGGACCCCCGCACCCTCGCGCACCTGGTCATCGCCGCGATCGGCGGGCTGCGGGTCTCGGCGCGCGCCGGGGTCGATCGCGCGGTGCTGGAGAGCGTCGCGGATGCGGCGCTGACCGCGATCTGAGCGGGCCGGTCCGCGCCGTACGCGATCTGAGCGGGCCGGTCCGCGCCGTACGCGATCCGGGCGGACGGGCCCGCACCGTACCCGCTCACCCGGCGTCCGTACCCCGTACGGCCACCAGCGCCGCGCCCGCCGCGGCGAGTGCGGCCACCACGAGGCCGAAGACGGTGGCGGCGGCCGGGAGACCGATGGCGTCACTGAGGTAGCCGTCGGCGACCGGCAGGGCGCCGGCGAGGAGGTAACCCCCGGCGTTCAGGCCCGCGTTGGCCTCCGCGCGGCGGGCCGCCGGGACCTCGCGGCTGAGCAGGGTCAGGCCGCCCAGCTGGCCCGCGCCCTGGCCCGCGCCGGCCAGGACCACCGCGGCGACCAGCGGCGTGAGCGTGGCGGTGTGCACGGCGGCGACCAGGGCCAGGGTGGCGGTGATGGTGGCCGCGCCGGACGTCAGCAGCACCGTACGGACGCTCAGGTGCCGTACCGCGAACTGCACACCGGTGGCAGCCAGGAACATCACCAGTGCCAGCCCGCCCGCCAGTGCGCGGTTCGCCGTACCGAGGAGCCCGGCCAGCAGGGACGGCCCGAGCGACAGGACGAAGGCGGTGGCGCTGATCCCGGGGGCGAACGCCGCGAGCCCCAGGGCGAGATGGCGGCGGTTGTCGCGCGGGACCGACGGCAGCCGCACCCAGGACCGCGGGGCCTCGGCGCCGGCCCCCGGCCGCCGTCGCGGCAGCGGCATCCTGGCGACCGCCGCCAACGCCGTGGCCAGCAGGGCCGCTTCGACGGCGAAGACGGTGACGGTCGGCGCGGGCGCGGTCTGCGACAGCACCCCGGCCAGTACGGGGCCGATCCCGGCGCCCAGGACCATCGCGGTGGAGGCCAGGAGCGGCCCGATCCTGCGGCCGGCCGCGATGTCGGTGACCGCGGCCATTCCGGCGGAGACGGCGGCGCCGGTGGCCACACCGGTCAGCAGCCGGGCGGTGGCCAGCGCGGCCACCGAGGGCGCGGTGGCGTAGCCGAGGCAGGCGGTGATGCCCAGCAGGAGCGCCGGGACGAGCACCGGCTTGCGGCCGAGGCGGTCCGAGGCCACGCCGGCCACCAGCAGCGCGCCGAGCAGTCCGACCACGTAGGCGGCGTAGATCAGCGTCAAGGTGCCGGATCCGAAGCCGAGTCGGCGCTGCCACACCCCGTACAGCGGCATCGCCGCATTCGACAGGGTGAAGATCGCGACCACCGGCCAGGCCGCCAGCCAGACCTCGCGCACGGGGGGTGGTGCGGGTGCCGGTGCGGGCGGTGCGGCGGTCCGGGCCGGCGGCGCGGTACGGGTTTCGGGCATGGGGTCCCCTCCTCGTTCAGCAAGTACGAGATGATTCGTACAAGCAGTACGAGGAGATTCGTACAGGCAACTGCAGTACGATGCAAGTCGTACTAGCGGTCGGTGGTCGAGGGAGAGGAGCGCCGGATGTCGTCCAGGGCAGCGGCACGCGCCGAAGAGGCGCACGTGGGCGGCGGGGCGCGACTCGATTTCGCCGCGCTCCAGCGACCCGTCCCGCCCGGCGCGCCCGATCCCCTGCCGGAGCCGGCGCGCGAGGCCCTGCGGCTGGAATCCGTCATGGGCGCGCTGAGCGAACCGCTGCGGCTGCGCATCGTGCGCACCCTGCTGCTGGAGGCGGAGGCCTTCGACCACGCCTGCGGCTGGTTCGGCCTCGACCGGCCCAAGTCCTCGCTCACCCACCACTTCCGGGCCCTGCGGGAGGCCGGACTGATCCGTCAGCGGCAGTACGGGCTGGAGCGGCGCAGCCATGTCCGCGTCGACGATCTCCAGGCCCGGTTCCCCGGGCTGCTGGCCCTGGTCGCCGACTGGCGGGAGTGAGCGCGCGGCGCGGCCCTCAGGGCGCGCCGGCCGCCTCGACGGTCAGGCGCAGGCCCGGACGCAGCCCCCACCGCGACATCGCACCGGCCTCCGCCTCCAGGACGTGCCGGGCGCGCAGGCGGGGGCGGCCCAGCCGGCCCGGCGGCATGGTGCGTACGGCCAGCACCGTGAAGTCCCGCCCCAGATAGGCGACATCGATCGCGAACCGCATCCGGAAGGTGTGCACACCGCTCGCCGGGGTCAGCAGCAGCGCCCCCTCGATGCCGTCGCGGCCCAGCAGGCCGCGGGCGCGGGCCCGATAGGACGCCGCGATCTCCACCGGAATGCCGGTGTCCGCGCCGTGCACCATCCCCGGTCCGTTCCGCCAACGCGCCATGCGCAGCGTTCTATCAGCTCCCCTGGCGCCGGCCCACCCCTTGAGGGCCGCGGGGCCGCCGGACACGCTCTAGGGTCGGCGGGTGGCACTGATGCTGATGGTTCTCGCCGCCGCCTACGGGGCCGCGGCCGGGCTGCTCATACCGCGGCCCGCCCACCGGATGGCCGTCGAGCCCGAAGAGGAGTGGCGCGCGGCCTGTCCCGGAGGCCATCCGATCCCGGGGGTGGCACGCGGCTGGCTGGGGCGGGGATGCTGCACGCGGTGCGGGGCGTACGGGCCCGGGGCGCTGCCGACGGCGACGGCCACCGCCGCGGTCTGCGCGGCCCTGACGGCGGCCACGGGGCCGCGGCCGGAACTCGCCGCCTGGCTGGTGGCGGCGCCGCTCGCGGTGCTGATGACGGTCGTCGACTGGCGCGTCCGGCGTCTCCCGGACCAGCTGACGCTGCCGCTCGCGGTGCTCGTGGCGGGGGTGCTGGGGCTGGTCGGCCTGCAGACGGGGGAGACCGGGGCGTGGCGGCGGGCGCTGCTGGGCGGTCTGCTCCTCGCCGCGTGCTACCTCCTGCTCTACGTCGTCAACCCGTCGGGGATCGGACTGGGGGACGTCAAGCTGGCGGCCGGACTGGGGGTCGCCCTTGGGTGGTACGGCTGGCGCACCCTCGTCACCGGGGGCGCGGCGGGGGTGCTGCTCGGTGCGCTCTACGGGGCGGGGCTGCTGCTCGTCCGGCCCGGCGCCCGCAAAACGGCCATGCCGCTCGGGCCATTCATGATCATTGGAGCGTTCGGCGGGCTGCTCATGGGCGCCACCGCGGCCGGCTGACCGTCCCCCGCGCCCGTCCCGCGCGAAGCCGCCCGCACACGCCGGAGTGATCCGGGCCACGCCGCAGCGCGCGCCGGTGCACGCAGCACACCCCTCGCGGGGTTATGGTGGAAACCCCCCCTCGGGCCGGTCCGTATCCCCCCCACGGACCGGCCCGCTTTTTGTTTCCGCGGCCCCCAAGGTGTGTCCGCCCTAGCGCCGGGCCCAGATGTTCACGCCGTCCGTCGTCTTCGCGAACTCGTCGATCTCGGTCAGTTCGGCGTCCGTGATCTTGGGGGCGTCGAGGGCGGCGAGATTGGCCTCCAACTGGGCGACGCTGCTGGCGCCGATGAGGGCGGAGGTCATCCGGTCGTCGCGCAGCACCCAGCCGAGGGCGAGCTGGGCCAGGGACTGGCCGCGGCGGGCGGCGATGTCGTTGAGGCCGCGCAGGCGCCGTACGACCTCCTCGGAGAGCAGGTTCGGGTCCAGGGACTTGCCCTGGGAGGCCCGGGAGCCCTCGGGGATGCCGTGCAGGTACTTGTCGGTGAGCATGCCCTGCGCCAACGGGGCGAAGGAGATGCAGCCCATGCCCTCGTCCTCGAGGGTGTCCAGCAGCAGGTCGTCCTCGATCCAGCGGTTGATCATCGAGTACGAGGGCTGGTGGATCAGCGCGGGGACGCCCATGTCACGCAGGATGCCGGCCGCCGTACGGGTCTGCTCGGCGTTGTAGGAGGAGACCCCCGCGTACAGCGCCTTGCCCTGCTGGACCGCGGACGCCAGCGCGCCCATGGTCTCCTCCAGCGGGGTGTCCGGATCGAAACGGTGCGAGTAGAAGATATCGACGTAATCGACACCCATCCGCTTCAGCGACGCATCCAGTGACGAGAGGAGGTATTTCCGCGAACCCCATTCGCCGTAGGGGCCCGGGTGCATCAGATATCCGGCCTTCGTCGAGAGAATCATCTCGTCGCGGTAGCCGCGGAAGTCCTGCGCGAAGATCTTTCCGAAGTTCAGCTCCGCCGACCCGGGTGGCGGACCGTAGTTGTTGGCCAGATCGAAGTGGGTGACACCCAGGTCGAAGGCCCGGCGCAGGATGGCGCGCTGGGAGCTCAGGGTGCGGTCGTCCCCGAAGTTGTGCCAGAGTCCAAGGGAGACCGCGGGGAGTTTGAGTCCGCTGCGGCCCGTTCGCCGGTACTTCATCGAGTCGTAGCGGGAATCCGCGGCGCGGTAGTCGGTGCCAGTCATGCTCATCTCCCTATCACGTACCTGTGACATACCTGATTGGGCTGTCGTGACAGCCGAGAAGTAAAGTTGCCCACTTGAGGCGACGGGGCGACCGCCATTTCGGCACGGAGGGGCTGGACCACACATGCTGCGATCTTCCGGGGTGCGCATCCCGTATCCGCCTGCACTGCGCAATCTGGTCTACCGGCTGTACGCGCGACGGGTGGAGGGCCGCCTGGACCACGCCCAGGTGCCCAAGCACATCGGCGTCATCCTGGACGGCAACCGCCGCTGGGCGCGGGCCGACGGGCGGACGACCGAGCAGGGCCACCAGGCGGGTGCCGCCAAGATCGGTGAACTGCTGGGCTGGTGCGAGGAGACCGACGTCGAGGTCGTCACGCTCTGGCTGCTGTCGACGGACAACCTCGACCGGCCCGAGGCCGAGCTGAACCCGCTGCTGGGCATCATCGAGAACACCGTGCGCGGTCTGGCCGCCGACGGCCGCTGGCGGGTGCACCACGTGGGCAACCGGGACCTGCTCCCGGAGGCCACCCAGAAGGTGCTCAAGGAGTCCGAGCAGGCCACCGTCGACAACAGCGGCATTCTGGTGAACGTCGCGGTGGGCTACGGCGGCCGGCAGGAGATCGCCGACGCGGTGCGGTCGCTGCTGCTGGAGCACGCCGAGCGCGGCACCTCCTTCGAGGAGCTGGCCGAGATCGTCGACATCGACCTGATCTCGGAGCACCTCTACACCCGCGGCCAGCCGGACCCGGACCTGGTGATCCGTACGAGCGGCGAGCAGCGGCTGTCGGGCTTCATGCTGTGGCAGAGCGCCCATTCGGAGTACTACTTCTGCGAGGTCTTCTGGCCGGCCTTCCGGAAGGTCGACTTCCTGCGCGCGCTGCGCGACTACGCGGCCCGGCACCGCCGCTACGGCTTCTAGGACACACGGCTCGTTCCGGGACGTAGGACTCGTCCCGGGATGTACGGATCGTTCCGGGACGTGCGGCTCGTTCCGGGACGTGCGGTTCGAACGCCCGGTGCCGGGACACGGCTCCGGGCCGCCCCGCCGCGGACCCGCCATGGCCCCGCGGCGCGGGCGCTTCTGACGCACCCTCTCCTGGTGGTCACCCCGGTGGGCTCCGTTTCCCCGGGCGATCAGGCGTAACCAAAGGTTCATCGCGCGTGCGTCATATGCCGTGGCATGGGGGAGGGGGTTCGAGGGAATATCCCTTCCAGGTCGGCGTCCGGAACAAGCCATCGGGCGCCGCATCTCAGCGGACGGCATGGGGCCGTCCGCCCGGGAGGCCCTTTGCACATCACGGAGAGCCGTGCGCACCGCACGGGCGACGCGAAGGGCCGGCGCTCGGCCCGTACGTCGTGGCCTGAGCCCGGTCCGGTCACAAGATGGCCGGGGGTCCCGGGGGCTTCGCCCTCCGGGAGCACACCGCCCCGCGACGCCGTCGCACCCCAACCTCATCCGAGGGGGTTCGTCCACCCGTGGTGAACAGCAAGCAGCGCCGTGAGAACGACCGGCGCACTTATGTCCTCGACACCAGTGTGCTGCTGGCGGATCCAGGCGCCATGGCCCGCTTCGACGAGCACGAGGTCGTGCTGCCGGTCGTGGTGGTCACGGAGTTGGAGGCCAAGCGGCACCATCCCGAGCTCGGCTACTTCGCCCGGCAGGCACTGCGGCTGCTGGACGAGTACCGAGTCCAGTTCGGGCGGCTGGACGCGCCCATCCCCATCGGAGAGCTCGGCGGGACACTCCGGGTCGAACTGAACCACTCCGACCCAGGGGTCCTGCCGGCGGCCTTCCTCAACGGCCACCGCTACGGCGACAACGACTCGCGGATCCTCGCCGTCGCGCGCAACCTCCAGGCCGAGGGGTTCGACGTCACGGTCGTCTCCAAGGACCTGCCGATGCGCATCAAGGCGTCCTCGGTGGGCCTGCTGGCCGAGGAGTACCGCGCGGAGCTGGCGATCACCGACTCCGGCTGGACGGGCATGGCCGAGCTGACCGTCCCCGCCGACCAGGTGGACGACCTGTTCGCCGACGAGACCGCGTACGTACCGGGAGCCTCCGAACTTCCGGTGCATACCGGACTCGTCCTGCAGTCCGAGCGCGGCCGGGCGCTCGGCCGGGTCACCGCGGAGGGCGCGGTCCGGCTGGTGCGCGGCGACCGGGAGGCGTTCGGCATCCACGGCCGCAGCGCCGAACAGCGGATCGCGCTGGATCTGCTGCTCGACCCCGAGGTCGGCATCGTCTCGATGGGCGGCCGGGCCGGTACGGGCAAGTCGGCGCTGGCGCTGTGCGCGGGCCTGGAGGCGGTGTTGGAGCGCCGGCAGCACCGCAAGGTGATGGTGTTCCGCCCGCTGTACGCCGTCGGCGGGCAGGAGCTGGGGTATCTGCCGGGCAGCGAGGCCGAGAAGATGAGTCCCTGGGCGCAGGCCGTCTTCGACACGTTGTCCGCGGTGACCACCAAGGACGTCATCGAGGAGGTGGTGGGGCGCGGCATGCTGGAGGTGCTGCCGCTGACCCACATCCGGGGGCGGTCGCTGCATGACGCGTTCGTCATCGTGGACGAGGCCCAGTCCCTGGAGCGGAATGTTCTTTTGACGGTTCTGTCCCGTATCGGGGCCAACTCCCGGGTGGTGCTGACGCATGACGTCGCCCAGCGCGACAACCTCCGGGTCGGGCGGCACGACGGAGTGGTCGCGGTCGTCGAGAAACTGAAGGGGCACCCGCTCTTCGCGCACGTCACGCTGAACCGCTCGGAGCGTTCGCCGATTGCGGCACTGGTGACCGAAATGCTGGAGGACGGCCGGATCTGACCGATTGTCCGAATCTGACCCCCTGTAGGGTCACGCCGCCCGGTGAAGCGAAGGAGCTTAGCCGGGCGGCGTTCTGCTGCGTGCGGATATCCGGAAATCCTCGGCGGCAAACAAGGTGTGAGCTTTCACACCCGGCCGGGAATTGATTCCCGGTGTGTCGTTCGGGCAGAGTCTGGGTCCTGTCAGGCCCCGCATACGGCACACACACCCCTCGGGGTGCCTCCGGTCGAGCGAACGTGAGACCGGGGGAGGTGTAAATCCACGAACTTCATAGCGAGTCGTCGTATGCCGCCCGAAAGCACCACGCGGACCCCGAGGGGGACGTACCGGGCCAGTGCCTCCCGTGACCAGCCGGTCCCGCCCGCTCAACAGGGTCCGGAACAAGGGGAGACCAGCGCCAGGGGCACGATTGCGTCCGCGAGGTCACCTAAGCGGGCGATGCTGGAAGGAAAACGTGTGAGCCGGATCTCGGTCCGGGGATTCGCCGTGGCATCCGCCACCGCGGTCACCACCGTCGGCGCCGTCGTCGGCGTCGCCGCAGGACAGCCCGCTTCGGTCGGCAACGCCGAGGCCGCCGCTGCCGATGCGACGATCGCCGACATCCCCGCAGGCGCTCAGGCACAGGTGCAGACGGCTTCCCTGACGCAGCAGGCGGACGACCAGTCCACCCAGGCGGATGCGGCAGCCCTCAAGTCCGCGCAGGAAGCCGCCCGCAAGGCAGCCGCGGAGACCGCACAGAGCAAGAAGGACGCCGCGGACGAGGCGAAGGCCAAGAAGGACGCCGACGCGCGCAAGAAGAAGGAGCTGGCCGCGTCCCGCTCCGACGCGCGCGACGACCTGGGCGACCTCGTCGGCAAGAGCTCGTACACCATCGCCGAGACGCAGGCCATCGCACGTCAGATGGTGGCGGGCGACCAGTTCCAGTGCTTCAGCAACATAGTGGACCACGAGTCCGGCTGGAACTACCAGGCCACCAACGCCTCCTCGGGCGCCTACGGGCTCGTCCAGGCGCTGCCCGGCTCCAAGATGGCCTCGGCCGGCTCCGACTGGCAGACGAACCCGGCAACCCAGATCAAGTGGGGCCTGAACTACATGAACGACCGCTACGGCAGCCCCTGCGGCGCCTGGTCGTTCTGGCAGGCCAACAACTGGTACTAGGCCCGCCGGCCGCACCACGGCACATCCGAAACCCCCGAACGCGACCGCGTCGGGGGTTTCGCGCATCCCGCACAGGTAACGTCGTGCCGTCAGTGTGTGGTGCGTGGGAGGGGAAGAGGAAGGGACATGTCCAGATTGCCTCAGTGGGTCGGTGGCCTCGGCGCCGGTCTGACGCGGCTCTCGCAGCGGCTGGAGGAACAGCGCCGCCGCGCGGAGGCCGCGGCGGCTGCCGGGGAGCCGGAGGAGCTGAGGCGTGCCGAGCGCGCTGAGGCGCGGCCGGCCAACGGTTCGCCGGCCAACGGCTCACCGGCCGGTGACGGCCCGGTGGGCACGCTCGTCGCCACCCGCCCGCAGCGGCGGGCACCGGAGCCGGCGGACGGCGTGCCGCACCCCGGCGCGGAGCCCGAGCCGCCGGCCGCCGCCCCGCGTCCGCCGGAGTCCGTGCCCGCGCCGCCCGCCTACGCCCCGGCCGTCGCGGCCCGCCCCGACCCGGTGGCCGCCGTGCCGTGGGGCGTACGCGTCGCCGCCGAGGTGGGCTGGCGGCTGCTGGTGCTCGCGGCCACGCTGTGGGTGCTGGCGCGCGTCATCACCAGCATCGAGCTGGTCGTGCTGTCGTTCGTCGCGGCGATGCTGATCACCGCGCTGCTGCAGCCGACGGTGGGCTGGCTGCGCGGGCGCGGGCTGCCGCGCGGGCCGGCGACCGCACTGACCTTCATCGGCGGCTTCGTCATCATGGGCCTGGTCGGCTGGTTCGTGGTCTGGCAGGTCCAGGACAACATCGACTCGGTGTCCAGCCGCATCCAGGAGGGCATCACCGAGCTCAAGGGCTGGCTGCTGAAGAGCCCGTTCCATGTGACCGAGAGTCAGATCAACAGCATCGCCAAGAACCTGCAGGACGCGATCGGCGCCAACACCGAGGCGATCACCACCGCCGGGCTGGAGGGCGTCACCGTCGTCCTGGAGGTGTTCACCGGCATCCTGCTGGCCATGTTCACCACGCTCTTCCTGCTCTACGACGGGCGGCGGATCTGGGAGTGGGTGCTCAAGCTGGTCCCGGGCGCGGCCCGCGAGGGTGTGGCGGGTGCCGGGCCGCGGGCCTGGCGGACCCTGACCGCCTATGTGCGCGGCACGGTCATCGTGGCGCTCATCGACGCCATCTTCATCGGCATCGGGCTGTACTTCCTCAACGTGCCGCTGGCCGTCCCCCTCGCCGTGTTCATCTTCCTGTTCGCCTTCATCCCGCTGATCGGTGCGGTGGTCTCGGGCGCGCTGGCGTGCGTCGTCGCGCTGGTGACCCAGGGCGTCTTCCAGGCCCTGATGGTGCTGGCGGTGGTGCTGGCCGTCCAGCAGATCGAGGGCCACGTCCTGCAGCCGTTCATCCTGGGCCGGGCGGTGCGGGTCCATCCGCTGGCGGTGATCCTGTCGGTCGCCGCGGGCGGACTGGTCGCGGGCATCGGCGGCGCGGTCGTCGCCGTCCCCCTGGTGGCGGTCACCAACACCGTCGTCGGCTATCTGCGGTCGTACTCACGGGAGCAGGCGGTGCGGATGTCGGTGGCGCCCCGCGGGGCCACCGCGATCGGTGTGGCCCCGACGCCGCCCCCGGTGAAGCGCGCGCCCGAGGAGTCCGGAGGCTGAGCCACCGGAGCCGGTCGGCCGCCCGGCCGGCTCCGGAAGGTCCACACACGCGAAACCCCGCGGACACACCGTGTCCGCGGGGTTTCGTATGAGCGTTGCGTTGCCGATTACTCGGCGAGCGCGGCCTCGGCGTCCAGCGTGGCGCCGACGGCCTGGAGGACGGACGCGATCTTCACGGCCTCCTGGATCGTCTCGCGGTCCACACCGGCCTTGCGCAGCACCTGCTCGTGCGAGTCCAGGCACATGCCGCAGCCGTTGATGGCCGAGACGGCCAGCGACCACAGCTCGAAGTCGACCTTGTCCACGCCCGGGTTGCCGATGACGTTCATCCGCAGGCCGGCGCGCAGGGTGCCGTACTCCGGGTCCGACAGCAGGTGCCGGGTCCGGTAGAAGACGTTGTTCATCGCCATGATGGCGGCGGCCGACTTGGCGGCGGTGTACGCCTCGGCGGAGAGGTTCGCCTTCGCCTCGGGCTCCAGCTCGCGCAGCACCTTCGGCGAGCGCGAGGCGATCGCGCAGGCGAGCACCGTGCCCCACAGCTGCTGCTGCGGCAGGTCGCTGTTGCCGATCACCGAACCGAGGTTCAGCTTCAGGTCCTTGGCGTAGTCCGGAACAGCGGACTTCAGGTCATCGAGAGCCATGGGTGTCACTCACCGGCCAGCAGGGAGACCGGGTCGAGGGTGTCCTCGCCCTTGCTCCAGTTGCACGGGCACAGCTCGTCCGTCTGGAGGGCGTCGAGGACCCGCAGGACCTCCTTGGGGTTACGGCCGACGGAGCCGGCGGTCACCATCGTGAACTGGATCTCGTTGTTCTGGTCGACGATGAAGACGGCGCGCTGCGCGAAGCCGTCCTCGCCCTCGATGCCCAGGTCGCGCATCAGCTCGTGCTTGGAGTCGGCGAGCATCGGGAAGGGCAGGTCGGTCAGGTCCGGGTGGTCCTTGCGCCAGGCGTGGTGCACGAACTCGGAGTCGCCGGAGAAGCCGAGGATCTGGGCGTCACGGTCGGCGAACTCGTCGTTCAGCTTGCCGAACGCGGCGATCTCGGTCGGGCACACGAAGGTGAAGTCCTTGGGCCACGCGAAGACGATCTTCCACTTGCCCTCGTAGGTCTTGTGGTTGATCTGCTCGAACTCCTTGCCCTTCTCCAGCGAGACACAGGCAGTCAGGTCGAACTCGGGGAACTTGTCACCGACAGTGAGCACACGCTCTCCTTGTACGCAGAAAGTCCCTTGTGGGGACTTTCGGTCTTTCCTTGAGGCTTGGACGGGTTACACCGTGCCACAGCTGGCATTGATCAGGGAAATAGCTAGACTGGTTGATGTTGATCGGAGGTGGTTATCAGTGGCTTCACCGGCGAGTCAGGGCGGCCGGCCCCGCCAGCCCAGCCTGGCCCAGCTGCGGGCGTTCGCCGCGGTGGCCGAGCATCTGCACTTCCGTGAGGCGGCGGCCGAGATCGGCATGAGCCAGCCCGCGCTGTCCGGTGCCGTCTCGGCCCTGGAGGAGGCGCTCGGTGTGCAGCTCCTGGAGCGTACGACCCGCAAGGTGCTGCTCTCCCCGGCGGGGGAGCGGGTGGCGGCCCGTGCCCGAGCGGTCCTGGAGGCCGTCGGCGACCTGATGGAGGAGGCGGAGGCGGCCCGCGCCCCCTTTACGGGGGTGCTGCGCCTCGGCGTCATCCCGACCGTCGCGCCCTACCTCCTGCCGGCCGTGCTGCGCCTGGTCCACGACGCCTACCCCGACCTCGACCTCCAGGTGCACGAGGAGCAGACCGCCTCCCTCCTGGACGGCCTGTCCCACGGCCGCCTCGATCTGCTCCTGCTGGCCGTTCCCCTCGGCGTCCCCCAGGTCACCGAACTCCCGTTGTTCGACGAGGACTTCGTCCTGGTCGCCCCCAAGGAGCACTGGCTCGGCGGCCGCGGCGACATCCCCCGCGAGGCCCTGCAGGAACTGGACCTGCTGCTGCTCGACGAGGGCCACTGCCTGCGCGACCAGGCCCTGGACATCTGCCGCGAGGCGGGGCGGGACGAGAACACCCCCGTGACGACGAGCGCGGCGGGCCTGTCCACGCTGGTGCAACTGGTGGCCGGCGGACTGGGCGTGACCCTGCTCCCGCGCACGGCGCTCCGCGTGGAGACCGCCCGCAACGACCAGCTCACGACCGGCTACTTCGCGGACCCGGCACCGTCGAGGCGGATCGCCCTGGCCATGCGCACGGGCGCCGCCCGGCAGGAGGAGTTCGAGCAGTTCGCCCAGGCGCTGCGGGGGGCGCTGCGGGGGCTGCCGGTGCGGATGGTGAACCCTTAGGGGCGGGCGGCTCTGAGGATCGCTGCGACATCGAGGGTGACGGCGCCGCCGACGGAGTCGGGGAGGGTGGCGTGCTCGCCCGGGGCGTAGAGGCGGTGTGTGTCGTAGCCGTTGGCGAGGGGGTCGTGCAGGACATGAAGGCGGTCGTGCTTGCGGTCCACGATCACATAGACCGGAATCTTGGCATTGGCGTAAGCGGCGACCTTGATCTTGAGGTCGGCGTTGTAGTTGGACGACGTGACCTCAAGCACCAGGCGGAACGTGTCCGGGCCATAGCAGTTGTTCTGGACCAGGTGATCCCTGAAGTCGGCATCGACGACCGCCAGGTCGGGCACCGCGAAGTCGAACGGGCCGCCCGGGAGCCACAGGCCGATGCCTTGGATCACTTTCGATTCGCCACTGTGCAAGGAGGCGAAGGCGAAGATGAGGTCGGTCAGCGACTGTCCGTGGGCGCCGTCGGGCGGTGGGGTCACGGTGATTACTCCCCCGAGGATCTCGACTCGATAGCCGGGGTTCCGCTCGGCGAGCCTCTCGGCCTCGTCGAGCAGAGTCGGGGGCTTACCGTCACAGGGGTGCTCGACCGCTGCGGCAGACATAGTGCCTCCTTGTGGCTGGTGTCGAGAACATCATCGTAGGCCGGGCGCCCGCACGCGTCTCGTACGACAACGTTCACTCGTTCGAGCGGGCGGGCGCCCCAGGGGCCGTGCTACGCCTCGGCCGACGCCCGGGTGTAGGTCAGGAACGCCGCGCCGCTCTCGAGGACCGTGTGGTCGGTCAGGTCCCAGGTGCGCGGGTCGAAGGCGGTGTCGCGGGAGAAGAGGGGGATGCCGTTTCCGATGGTGAGGGGGCCCAGCTTGATCAGGAGCTGGTCGATCTCCGGGTAGAGGACGCCGGCGAGCTCGCTGCCGCCCATCAGCCAGATGTCCTTGCCCGCCTCGGCCTTCAGCTCGCGCACCTTGGCGACCGGGTCGGTGGCGACCAGTTCCACGGCCGGGTCCGGGCTCTCGGTGAGGGTGCGGGAGAAGACGAGGTGGCGCAGGTGGGGGTAGGCGTCGGTGATGCCGGCCTGCAGCCCGATGTCGTAGGTGCGGCGGCCTTCGAGGACGGTGTCGAAGCGGGTGCCCTCCGCGGTGACGCCGAGGGCCGAGCGGGCCGGGGCGGGCAGGATCTCGGGGAGTTCGGTGATCAGGTGCTTCAGGTAGTCCTCGGCGATCGGCCAGAAGCCGTCCGGGCCGGTCGGGTCGGCGCCGTCCGGGCCGGCGATGAAGCCGTCGAGGGTGGACGCGATGCAGTAGACGAGTCGGCGCGGTGCGCGCATGAGGAGCCCCCGTGTGTCGGTCGGCGCCGAGGCGGCGCCGGTGGTGGGCACATGATCTCCCATGATCACTCCGTGCGGAGGCCCTCGGGGCGCATCAGGCGCCACAGCAGCGGCAGGGAGAGCGCGGTGACGGTGAGGATGACGGCCGCGGCGGTGGTGGTGAGGGCGAGGACGCCCCACCAGTCGGGCAGCAGGGGACGGTCGGCCATGCGCAGCAGCAGGGTGCCCAGTGCCAGGCCGCAGGCGAGGGCCAGGGCGAGGCCGAGGGCGACGGGCAGGGCGGTCTGCCACAGCAGCGAGCGGGCCAGTACGCCGCGGGGGGTGCCCAGGGCGTCCAGGGCGGACAACGGGCGGGCGCGTTCGCGGAGTTGCTCGACGGCGGTGATGAGCAGGCCGCAGCCGACGAGCAGCAGGACGGCGACCGCGCCGGCGGTCAGGGCCCGGCGGGTGAGGTCGAGGGTCTCGTCCGGGGTGGCGCCGGCGTAGGTGCTGACCTCCGCCCGGGCGTCGATGCGGGCGGCGGTGTTGCGGATGTGTTCGAGGGCGTCGGGATCGCCGGGGGCGGGCCGCACCAGGACCGTGATGGTGGGCCGGTGCAGCAGCGTGGGCGGCAGGGCCTCGGGGGTGGCCAGGAGGGTGGGCGTGGGCAGGCCCAGGGGTACGCCGCGGTCCACGATCGTGGTGCGGCGGGCGGTGGCCGGCACGGTCCAGACGGCGGACGCCCGATGGTCGGTGGGGCCGAGTGCCGGCTCCAGGGCCAGGCGTTCGCCGGGGCGGGGGCCGCCCTCCGGCCCGCCGGCCAGGAAGACGTCGCCGTCGGAGCAGGCGCCGATGTGGGCCTGCCGGCGCAGCGTGGGGCAGTCGGCGACGGTGAACGGGTAGGGCTCGGAGGTGACGTCGGCGGGTGTGTCGGCGTCCGCCCGCTGGTGCTGCCGGCGGTAGGTGTCGGCGTAACCGGTGACGAGGGTGCGGGTGGCGAGGACGCCCGGGGTGGCGCCGAGCCGGGCGGCCATCCCGGGTGCCCGATGGGCCGGCAGCGTGCCTTCCTGGGTGGTGACCTCGGTCCAGGCGCCGGCGGCGGCGGACGGGGCGTCGAGGCCGGTCCACACACCGGCCAGGAGCAACTGGACGGCGATGGCGCCGGCCACCGCGACGGTGATGCCGCTGACCGAACGGCTGGCCGTGGCGGAGGTCAACTGTAGCCGGCGGACGGCGAGTTGCCAGGCCTGGCCGCCGAACCCGGCGCGGCCCAGGCGGGCCACCGTGGCGTCCAGTAGCCAGGGCAGCAGCGCCGCGATGCCCAGCAGGAGCAGTGCGGTGCCGAGGATCAACTGGGCGTTGGCGGCGTCGCCGGAGCGCAGCCCGCCGGCCGCCTGCGGAAGCAGCAGCGCCACCCCGGTGGCGGGCAGCAGCGCCCGCCACCACAGCCGGCGGCGCAGCGGCGGCGCCGTACGGGTCACGCCCAGCGGCTCGACGGTGACCCGACGCAGGGTCAGCAGGGTGACGGCGACCGCGCACGGGGGGACGGCGAGTGCGATGACTGCGGCCGGCACCGGGTCGGGGACCACGTCGGAGGGGAAGACACCGAGGCCGAAGAGGGTCAGTGAGGACAGCGGGACGCGGACGGCGAGGAAGAGCGCGGCGCCGCCCAGCAGGCCCAGCAGGGCGCTGGTGAGGGTCTCCCCGGCGGCGATCCGGCGGGTGGTGGGGACATCGGCGCCGACCAGGCGGAGTGCGGCGAGCCGGCGGTCACGGCGGTCGCCGCCGAAGCGTACGGCGGTGGCGACGAAGACGGCGACGGGGGCGAGCAGGGCGACACAGCCTGCGGTGATGGCCAGCATCACCAGGGGGCTCGACTGGAAGGAGGTGTCGGGGTCGCCGAACGCGGTGATCCGCTCGACGCCCGCCCCGGGCCCTCGAAGGCTGTCGGTGCCTTGGTAGTAGCGGAGTTCGGCGGGGTGGGCCAGGCCCGCGTCGGCGATCTTCGCCGTCACCCGCAGATGTGCGAAGCGCTCCTTGAGCAGGGCCCCCTCGGGGGAGGCGAGCAGCTCGGCGAGGGCGGGGGAGACAGCCAGTTCACCGGGGCCGGGGAGGCGGGACAGGCCCGGCGGGACGGGGGCGCGGGTGCCTTCGGGCTGTACGAGGAGGCCGTCGAGCGCCCGGTCGTGGAAGGCGCCGCGCAGATCGGCGGTCAGCAGGGTGCGGTCCGAGGGGCCGGTGCCCTGTGCGGCGGGCAAGACGGTGCGGGCCGTCTTGCGGTCGAGGGCGGCGTGCAGCACCTGGGGGACGGCGGCCGCCAGCAGCAGGACGAAGACGCCCAGGCCGACGCCGAGCGCCGTCAGGGCGGTCCGCAGCAGCCCTTCGCGGCCACCGGTGAGCGCGAAGCGGGCACCCAGGGCGAGGTCGGTGCACCAGCGGCGGGGGCCCGCGCCCCGCCCCCGGTCCGGCCGCGACCGGTCCGGCGGCATCGGCACGCTCACTCCGTCCGCAGCCCCTCCGGCCGCATCATCCGCCACAGGGGCGGCAGGCTCAGCGCCGTCACGAAGAGGATCACACCGCCGCCGATGCCGGTCATCGCGCCGACCCCCGGCCAGTCCACGACCACCGCGCTGTCGATGATCGACAGCAGCAGCGCGCCCAGCGTCAGCCCGCAGCCCAGTGCCAGGCCCAGGCCGAGCACCACCGGGATGGCCGTCTGCCACAGCACCGACCAGCCCAGGGTGGCGCGGCGGGTGCCGTACGCGTCGAGGACGGACAGCAGGCGGCGCCGCTCGTAGAGCTGCTCGACGGTGGAGATGATCAGGCCCGCGCCGATCAGCAGCAGGGTGATCACGGCGCCGACGAACAGGCCGTCGCGGACGCTGGTGTACTGCTCGTCGTGCGGGTTGTCGACCGCGGAGAACTCATGCATCGTCGGGTCGATCCGGGCCGCGGTGTTGCGGATGTGCTCCACCGCGTCCGGGGTGGCGCGGTCGAAGTCGACCTTCAGTTCCATGGTGCCGCCGTTGAGCCGGGTGAGGTCGATCGCGGACGGGGTGATCAGCAGGTCGTAGCGGAGGCGGTCGGGGCCGGGTCCGGGCGCGAGCAGCCGGGCGGGGCGGGCGGCGTGGGGGATCTTCCAGGGGCGCGGCGCCACCGGATCGTCCTTCAGGAACGGGGCGTTGAGGTCGAGGGTCGCGCCGGGCCGTGCGGCGGCGTCGCGGTGCGGGGCGTCGGTGACGTAGACATCGCCGTCCCGGCAGGACCCCAGGCGGGCCAGTTTGCGCAGTTCGGCGCAGCTGCCGACGCCGAGCGTGGAGTGCGGTGCGTCCGGCGCGGGGCGGCCGGCGGCCGGCATCCGGCCGGCGAGTGCGTCGATGGTGCCGCGGACCGCGGTCACGCCGGGGGTGTCGTCCAGCGCGGCCAGCGCCCGCTCGGTCCGGTGCCAGTCCTCGCCGTTGCCCCACAGGCCGATCTGCGGGAGCTTGCCGGACTCGGCGTAGGCCCGGGCGTAGCCGGCCTGCATCCCCGTCATCAGCATGTGGATCGCGACCGCGCCGGCCACCGCGACGGTGATCCCGCTTACCGCGCGGGTGGCCGAGCCGCTGCTCACCTGCAGGCGGCGGACGGCCAGTTGCCAGGGGACCGGGCCGCCGCGCAGCCGCCCGACCACCGCGTCCACCAGCCAGGGCAGCAGCGCGGTGACGCCGAACAGCAGCAGCATCGCACCGGCCGCGAGCCGGAAGGTGTTCAGCGGGGTGCCGCTCCAGGGCTCCTCCCAGGCCAGCGGGACCAGCGCCGCGGCGCCCACCACGGGCAGCGCGAGCCGCCACCACAGCCGGCGCCGCACGGGCGGGCGGTCGCGGACGACGCCCAGCGGCTCGACGGTGACGGCGCGCTGGGCGAAGAGGGTCACCAGGACCGCCGCCGCCGGGACCAGCAGTGCGATCAGGGCCGCGGCCAGTGGGCCCGGCGTCAGGTCCGAGGGGAAGACGTTGATGTCCCACAGCGTGATCACCGAGGCGAACTGGCGGCCGCCCAGGAACAGCGCGGTGCCGCCGGCCAGTCCCAGCAGCGACCCGAACAGCGCCTCGCCGGAGGCGATCCGGCGAGTGGTGCGGACATCGGCGCCGACCAGGCGCAGCGCGGCCAGCCGACGCTCGCGGCGCTCGTTGCCGAACCGTACGGACGTCCCGATGAAGACCATCACCGGCGTCATCAGCGCCACACACGTCATGATCACCAGCAGCACGGCGGGCGCCTGCATCGGCGTCGGATCCCAGCTCTTGCCGAAGTGGTCGATGCGGTAGCCGTCGGGCGCGGCCAGGGTGGCGCTCTGCGCGAAGAAGGTCAGCTCCTGCGGGCCGAGCAGGCCCCGGTCGCCGATGGTGCCGGCCATCTTGTAGGGCAGCCGCTCGCGCAGCAGGGCGTTCTCGGGGGAGTCCAGCAGCTCCTTGAGGGCGGGGGACACCAGCATCCGGCCCGGCCCGGGCAGTTGCCGGACGCCGGGCGGCAGCGGCGGATGCGCGCCGTCGGGGCGCACCAGCCGGCCGCGGATCGGTGTACCGCGGAACGTCGTGTCGACCGAGGTGTAGCGCAGGGTGTTGTCGGCGGGCCCGGGCTCATGGCGCTGGCCGAGGTTCTCGCGGTCCTGCTGCCGGCCGTGGAAGGAGTCCATCATGGCCGGAACGGACGAGCCGAGCAGCAGCACGGCCACGCCCAGGGCGACGCCGGCCGCGGTCAGCGCCGTACGGATCCAGCCCTCGCGGCCGCCGCCGGCCGCGAACCGCATGCCCATGAGGAGGTCGCGGGCCCAGACGGCGGGGCCGCCGCGCGGGGCGGCGGGCGGCTCGGTGGGCGCGGACGCGGTGCGCGCGCGCCCACCGCCGGAGTCGGCGGGGGAGCGCAGCAGGCTCATATCAAGCCCGCCAGCATGTCCTTCACCTTGCCGTCGCGGACGACGATCTCCCGGTCGGAGTAGGCGGCGACCCGTGACTCATGGGTGACCAGGACGACCGCGGCACTGGTGTCGCGGGCGGCGTCGGTCAGCAGGGTCAGGACGCGTTCGCCGTTGAGCGAGTCCAGGGCGCCGGTGGGCTCGTCGGCGAAGACCACCCGGGGCCGGTTGACCAGCGCGCGGGCGACCGCGATCCGCTGGCCCTGTCCGCCGGAGACCTCGCCGGGCCGTTTGTCGCGGACGTCGTCGACTTCCAGGCGCTCCAGCCAGGTGTGGGCCTGGTGTTCGGCTTCCTTGCGTTTGGTGCCGTTCAGGCGCAGGGGGAGTGCGACGTTCTCCAGGGCGGTCAATTCCGGTACGAGTTGGCCGAATTGGAAGACGAAGCCGAAGTCGGTGCGGCGCAGGGCGCTGCGTTGGGCGTCGTTCATGGCGGTCAGTTCGCGGTCGCCGTAGTGGACGGTGCCGGAGTCGGGGGCGATGATCCCGGCCAGGCAGTGCAGCAGGGTCGATTTGCCGGAGCCGGAGGGGCCCATGACGGCGACGACCTCGCCCGGGTGGACGGAGAACTCCACGCCGTCCAGCGCGGGCGTGGGGCCGTACGCCTTGCTCAGCCCCTCCGCCGCGAGCAGGGATCCCTCCGGCGTCATGCGCGGACCGCTTCCGCCAGCTTGCCGAGCCGGGCGGCGGTCAGCTCCAGCCAGCGCAGATCGGCCTCGAGATGGAACAGGGCGTGGTCGCAGATCAACTGGTCGGCGAGGTCGCCGCCGCGCTTGCGCTCGGTCAGCCCGCGCATCAGCCGCAGATGTTCGGCGCGCTGGGTGTCCAGCAGCTCGGCGGCGTCGCGGCCGGTCAGCAGCGCCAGGACGACCTTGGTGTAGAGCGTGGACTGCAGATACGGCTCGGGCTTCTCGGGACGGGCCAGCCACTGGGCGACATCGGTGACACCGGCGTCGGTGATCGCGTACCGCTTGCGCTCCGGGCCGGCACCGGCCTCCACGCCGTCGACCTCCACCAGGCCGTTCTTCAGCAGCCGGGACATCGTGGAGTAGACCTGCCCGTAGTGCAGCGGGCGGTCCTGGCCGAAGTGCTCGTCGAAGGCCCGCTTGAGGTCGTAGCCATGGCGGGGGCCGGACTCCAGGAGGCCCAGCAGCGTATGACCGATTGACATGCCGACCACCTTACTCGTGGGTGTATCGCTGGTGTATACGCACGCTGTATAGAGGTGGTCCCGGGACCCGTCACGCGGGCCCCGGGACGCCGGTCACTCCGTCCGCAGCCCGTCGGGGCGCATCATCCGCCACAGCGGCGGCAGGCTGAGGACGGTGACCAGCACGACGAGCGCGGCACCGGCCGCGGGCAGCGGCCAGACCACCGACCAGTCGAAGGCCGACTTCCCCGCCATCCTCAGCAGCGCCACGCCCAGCCCGGCACCGCCCGCCAGCGCCAGGGCGAGCCCCAGGGCGACGGGGACCGCGGTCTGCCACAGCACCGACCAGCCGAGCGTCGCCCGCCGGGTGCCGAACGCCACCAGCACCGACAGCAGCCGGCGCCGCTCGCGCAGCTGCTCCAGCGTCGTCACCAGCATGCTGGCGGCGATCAGTGCCAGCGTCGCGGTGGCGGCGATCAGCAGCCCGGTGCGCACACTGGAGAACTGCTTGTCGCGCTCCAGGTCCTGCAGCGTGTGGACGGCCATCAGCGGGTCGATCCGGGCGGCGGTGTTGCGTACGTACTCGGCGGCGTCGGCGACCCGCGGGTCGGTCCGCACCATCGCGCGGGCCGTCGGGTCGTCCAGCGCGGCGGTGTCCAGGGCGCCCGGGGTCGCGAAGATGCCGAAGGCCATCTGGCCCGAGGGGTCCTTGCGGGAGTCGACGACGCGGGCGGACTTCGGGATGGTCCACAGCCGCGGGGCGCCGCCGGGTTCGCCGGTGCGCACGTCCCGGTTCAGCAGCACCCGGGCGCCGGGCCGCGCGGTCTGGAGGATGTAGTCGCTGTCGACCATGCCGTTGCTGTCCTTGACGACGAAGACGTCGCCGTCCTTGCAGGAGCCGGTGTGCGCCAGCTCGCCCAGGGTGGGGCAGTCGCCGACGGTGACCTGGGTGGTCGGGGCGAAGTCCTCGCCCTTGCGCACCGGTCCGGGCCGGGAGGCGGAGGACTCGATGGTCGCGATGACGCCGCGTACGCCCTCGGTGCGGCGGAACTCGCCGATCATCTTCCGGATCGTGGCGACGTCGTGGGACGGCAGCGCCACACTCAGCTGCGCCCGGGTGGGGTCCTGCCCGGTGACCTTCAGGAAGTCGTGCTGGATCGCGGAGAAGAACAGCTGCAGCGCGATGGCCCCGGCGACCGCGACGGTGATGCCGCTGACCGCGCGGGCCGCCGCTCCGCTGCCCAGCTGGAGCCGGCGGGTGGCCAGCTGCCAGGGCACCGGGCCGCCGGTGAGGCGCCCCACCACCGCCTCGACGAACCAGGGCAGCAGCAGCGTGATGCCGAACAGCACCAGCACCGCGCCGCCCGCGATCAGATACGGGTCGACCGCTGTGTCGACGCCGCCGATCCGCCCGTTGGACAGCAGTACGGCGATGCCCACGAGCGGCAGCGGCAGCCGCCACCACAGCCGGCGCCGCCGCCCGACGCCGTTGCGCACCACGCCCAGCGGTTCGATGGCCACCCCGCGCAGCGCGAAGAGGGTGACGCCGACGGCGCAGAGCGGGACGGCGACGGCGACCAGCGCCGCCAGGGCCGGGGCCGGCGTCAGATCGCCGGGGAAGGCGTTGACGTCCCAGACCGTGACCGAGCCGGCCGCCTGCCGTACGGCCAGGAACATCGCGGTGCCCAGCAGCAGTCCGCAGACCGCGCCGAACAGTGCCTCCCCGGCGGCCGTCCAGCGCACCGTCCGGGTGTCGGCGCCGATCAGCCGCAGCGCCGCCAGCCGCCGGTCGCGCCGCTCGCCGCCGAAGCGGACCGCGGTGGCGATGAAGATGGCCACCGGCATCAGCAGCACCACACAGGCCACGATGATCAGTACCAGCAGTACCGGATCCATCGCCTCGGGCTCCGTCCGGCTTCCGAAGCCGTCGATGCGGAAGGCGCCGTGCTCGGCGGTCAGGGCGTCGCTGACGGCGTAGTACGCCAGCTCGCCCGGCCCGACCAGGCCCGGCTCGCCGATGGTGCCGGCGGTGGTGAAGCGCAGCCGCTCGCGCAACAGCTTCCCCTCCGGCCCCGCGAGCAGCTCCGCGAGCGCGGGGGAGACCACCATCTCGCCGTTGCGCGGCAGTTCGCGTACGCCGGGGGGCGTGGGGGCGCCGGGCCCGTCGGGGCGCAGCAGCACGCCCCTGACCGGCCGGCCGCGGAAGGACGTCTGGGCCTCGGCGTAGAGCAGGGTCGACGCGGAGCGCTCGATCGGCCGCTCGCCGGCGGCGGCCACCCGGGCGTCGCCGCGCTGCTGGCGGGCGTCGAGGATCTGCGGGATCGACGCGGCGCCGAGCAGCAGCATCACCCCCAGCCCCACCCCGATGGCCGTCAGGACCGTACGGACCCAGCCCTCGCGGCCGCCGCCGGCCGCGAAGCGCACACCCATGGCAAGACTGCGGGCCCTCATGCCGCGGCCGCCGTCTCCCGGGCCACGCCGTCGCGGACGACGATCTCCCGGTCGGAGTAGGCGGCGACCCGGGCCTCATGGGTGACCAGGACGACGGCGGCCCGGGTGTCGCGGGCGGCCTCGGTCAACAGGGTCATCACCCGCTCGCCGTTGAGCGAGTCCAGGGCGCCGGTGGGCTCGTCGGCGAAGACCACCCGGGGCGTGCCGGCCAGTGCCCGGGCGACGGCGACCCGCTGGCCCTGTCCGCCGGAGACCTCGCCGGGCCGTTTGTCGCGGACGTCGTCGACTTCCAGGCGCTCCAGCCAGGTGTGGGCCTGGTGTTCGGCTTCCTTGCGTTTGGTGCCGTTCAGGCGCAGGGGGAGTGCGACGTTCTCCAGGGCGGTCAATTCCGGTACGAGTTGGCCGAATTGGAAGACGAAGCCGAAGTCGGTGCGGCGCAGGGCGCTGCGTTGGGCGTCGTTCATGGCGGTCAGTTCGCGGTCGCCGTAGTGGACGGTGCCGGAGTCGGGGGCGATGATCCCGGCCAGGCAGTGCAGCAGGGTCGATTTGCCGGAGCCGGAGGGGCCCATGACGGCGACGACCTCGCCCGGGTGGACGGAGAAGTCCGCGCCGTCGAGAGCGGGGGTGGAGCCGTACGCCTTGTGCAGCGCGCGGGCGTCGAGCAGGGAACCGGCCGGGGTCATCCGCGGGCCTCCGGGAGTGCGGGCAGGGGGCATCGCCCTGGGTGTCCTGTGGGCATGCCGAGCACTCTACATGAGGTGTATACGCACGATGTATAGACGCGGTGTTCAGTGGTGGGGAGCGGCCTTCGGGGGAGGGGCGCGGCCGCCGGATGCGGTGTCCGGCGCGCCGGTGCCGGGCTCAGTCCTGGGGCGGGTCCGGCTCCGGCGCCTTGGGCGGCCGTCCGCGTCGCGGGATCGCCCCCGCCCCCCGGGGCAGCCGCCCCGCCTCCGACAGCGCCTTGCGCAGCAGGAACTCGATCTGCGCGTTGGCGCTGCGCAGCTCGTCGTCGGCCCAGCGGGCCAGCGCGTCATGGATCAGCGGGTCCAGCCGCAGCAGCACCTGTTTGCGCCGCTGCGGCCGCCGCGCGGGGGTCCGCCCGCCCTCGGCGCCGGACCCCTCGGGACTGTCGGCGCTCATGCCGAAGCCTCGCTTCGCCCGGCCTCACATCCGCCCGGTGCGCACCTTTCGGCGGTGCGCTCGCTTCGCCCGCTCACTGGTAGAGCGAGCCCGTGTTCAGGACCGGCTGGGCGGCCCGGTCGCCGCAGAGCACCACCATCAGATTGCTGACCATGGCCGCCTTGCGCTCCTCGTCCAGCTCGACGATGCCCTGCTCGCTGATCCGGTCCAGCGCCATCTCGACCATGCCGACCGCGCCCTCGACGATCTGCTGGCGGGCCGCCACCACCGCACCGGCCTGCTGGCGCTGGAGCATCGCGGAGGCGATCTCGGGGGCGTAGGCGAGGTGGCTGAAGCGGGACTCGATGATCCGTACGCCGGCGGCCTGGACCCGCGCGGTCAGCTCCAGGGCGAGCTTCTCGGTGATCTCCTCGGCGTTGCCGCGCAGCGACAGGGCGTCCTCGTCGTGCGCGTCATAGGGGTACTCGATCGCGATGTGCCGGACGGCCGCCTCGGTCTGGGTGGCGACGAACTCCAGGAAGTCGTCGACCTCGAACAGCGCCTGGGCGGTGTCCTCGACCTGCCAGACGACGATCGAGGCCAGCTCGATCGGGTTGCCGTAGGCGTCGTTGACCTTCAGGACCGCGGTCTCGTGGTTGCGCACCCGGGTGGAGATCTTGCGGGCGGTGGTCAGCGGGTTGACCCAGCGCAGTCCGTCGGTGCGGATCGTGCCGACGTACCGGCCGAAGAGCTGGATGACCCGGGCCTCGCCGGGCGCGACCATCTTCACGCCGGTCATGCAGAAGAAGGAGCCGAGCAGCACCAGGACACCGGCGATGACCAGCGGCACGCCGACCGCGTTGTGACCGGCGTTGCCGAGGACGCCGCCGGCGATGATCGCGGCGATGCCGAGCCCCACCCCCAGCACGGTCAGCAGCAGGGCGAGGCCTCCCGGGATGCTGTGCGCCGGGGTCTCGCGGACTTGCGGGCGCGGCATCTCGGGAGCGTCCACCGCGAGCTCGCCGTCGGGGCCGATGGTGGGCTCGGCTGTTGTCTGGTCGGTCATGAAGATCCCCGTTCCTCCGGATGCGGCACGTGATGTCCGCCGCAATCGGTGATGTCGCCGGTCTAGCAAAGTGCTATCACTTTAACCACCGCACGGTCGGGGTGTCCACCGGTGTGCAAGGGGTCGGTCGCCGGTAAGTCCGCAGGTGAAGCGGGGGCGACGCAGAACACCCACCTCGAGGTTCCGTCGGCGTGGGTGCTGTTTGTCACGCCAGGAAAAGCCTTGATCGATGAGTATTTGTTGACAGATGCGGTGTTAGCTTCAACAGCTGAGTTAGCTGGGGGCGGAACGACTGGAGTTGTCGAAGCGATGGGCCGAGCGGAAGCGAGAAGGGCGCGACAGGGGAGCGCCCGCCGGACCAAACCGAAACAGAGGAAGTCCGGTATACGCCGCCTCTTCACCTGGAAGAAGATCCTCGGAACGTTCCTCGGGGTGTGCCTGCTGGGCATCCTCGGCTTCGTCGGACTGTACCTGTACGTCGAGGTGCCCGACGAGGGCAACAAGGACGCACAGCTGCAGAGCAACGTCTTCAAGTACTCCGACGGCAAGGTCATGGCCCGGGTCGGCGAGCTCAACCGCGAGAGCGTCCCGCTCGACCGGATACCCAAGGACGTCCAGTACACCTTCGTCGCCGCGGAGAACAAGACCTTCTTCGACGACTCCGGCGTCGACCTGAAGGGCACCGCACGCGGCATCCTCAACACCCTGCTGGGCCGCGGCAAGCAGGGCGGCTCGACGATCACCCAGCAGTACGTCAAGAACTACTACCTGAGCCAGGAGCAGACGGTCAGCCGCAAGCTCCAGGAGATCGTCATCTCGCTCAAGGTGGACAACAAGCTGGGCAAGGACAAGATCCTCGCCGGCTACATCAACACCAGCTACTACGGCCGCGGCGCCTACGGCATCCAGGCCGCCGCCCAGGCCTACTACCGCAAGGACGTCGAGAAGCTCACCGTCTCGGAGGGCGCCTACCTCGCCTCGCTGCTCCAGGCGCCGAACCAGTACGACTGGACCCTGGCGACCAAGGACGGCCAGAAGCGGGTCAAGGAGCGCTGGGCCTACACCCTCGACAACATGGTCGAGATGCACTGGCTCTCCAAGGAGGAGCGCGCCAAGCAGCGGTTCGAGGTCCCCAAGCCCCCCAAGCCGCTGCCCGGTCTGACCGGCCAGACCAGCTACCTGGTGGCCGAGGCCAAGAAGGAGCTCTACGCCCAGGGCGTCGACGAGAAGCAGTTCGAGCGCGGCGGCTGGACGGTCACCCTCGGGATCGAGAAGGACAAGCAGCAGGCGCTGGAGAAGGCCGTACAGCGCAAGCTGACCGACGACCTCAAGCCCAAGAGCCGCAAGGTCGACGCGGACGCCCAGCTCGGCGCCACCTCGGTGGACCCCAAGACCGGCCGCATCGTGGCGATGTACGGCGGCGCGGGCTACCCCAAGCACTACACCAACAACGCCACGCGCTCGGACTACCAGCCGGCGTCCACGTTCAAGCCGCTGATCCTCGCCTCGGCGATGGAGAACAACGCGGTCACCCGGGACAACGTGCCGATCACCCCGGACACGATCTACGACGGCCGCAACCGCCGCCCGGTCGTGGGCGGCGCCATCCCCTTCGCGCCGCCCAACGAGGACGAGCACGAGTACGGCAAGATCAGCGTCCAGACGGCGACCAACAACTCCGTCAACGCGGTCTTCGCGCAGATGGGCCAGGACGTCGGGCTGGAGAACGTCAAGAAGACCGCGGTGAGCCTGGGCATGGACGGCTCCAAGATGGAGGCCCGGCCCGCCATGACGCTGGGCTCCATGGGCGCCAGCCCGCTCCAGATGGCCGCGGCCTACGCCACCCTCGACAACCACGGCAAGAAGGTCACCCCGACGCTGGTGACCAAGGCCGTGCACCCCGTCGACGGCGTCGACACCGAACAGCAGCTCAAGGACCCGATCGGCGAACAGGTCCTCAGCCGCAACACCGCCGACACCATCACCTCCGTCCTCGCGGGCGTGGTCAACGACGGCACGGCCACCTCCGCCGTGAAGAACACCGCCTACCACGCGGTCGGCAAGACCGGCACCTCCGACGACAACAAGTCGGCCTGGTTCGTGGGCTACACGCCCAAGCTGGTCACCGCGGTGGGCATGTTCGGCGAGTCGCCCAAGGGCGGCGCCCAGGTCACCCTCAAGGGCACCGGAGGCGGCGGCCGGGTCAACGGCGGCGGCTACCCGGCCCAGGTGTGGGCGGCGTACAACGAGGCCGTGCTCGGCGGCGACACCGGTGCGGACTTCGACCTCGACACCGACCTCGGCGCCGGGGTGCCCCCGACCAGCACGCCCACGCCGAGCAACACCCCCTCGTCGTCCCCGACGCCGTCCGGCACGCCCAGCGGTACGCCGACGCCGACCCGGACGCCGACCAGCAGCCCGTCGCAGTCCGAGTCGGGCCGGCCGACCGGCCGTCCCTCGCCGAGCGACTCCTCGTCCGGCCCGCCGACCGGCGGCACGACCGGCGGTGACACCACCGACGGCGGGACGACGGACGGCGGCACCGGGCAGGACACCGGCGGGACCGAGCCCAACAGCCTGCCCGGCTTCCACTGACGCCGGACGCCGCACGCCGTGCGCGCACACACCGCGGCCCCCGCCCATCGAGGCGGGGGCCGCGGTGCGTGTGCGGGCGCTCGGGCCGGCGCTTGCGGCGTCCTCAGCCTCCGTTCACCCTCTTGGCGATCCGGTCGCCCAGGTTCTTGTCGATGTTGCGCCAGTACTGCAGCGCTCGCTCCAGCACCGGGGCGCTGACGCCGTTGCGCAGATGGCCGGAGACATTGCCGACCAGGCGGTCGCGGGCGGCGTCGTCCAGCACCTCGCGGACCATCGTGCCCGGCTGGCCGAAGTCGTCGTCGTCCGCGCGCAGCGAGTAGGCGCCTCGGACCATCTCGCCCGCGGTCTCCCAGCCGGCGGCCGGGTCGAAGCGCTCGGGGTCGGCGGCCGGCCCGCCCTTGGAGTTCGGTGCGTACGGGGCGCTCACCCGGGCGGGGTCGAAGCGCATCGGGCCGTCCTTGGCGTAGGAGTGCACCGGTACGTGCGGCCGGTTCGGCGGCAGCTGGGTGTAGTTGGGGCCGATGCGGTACCGGTGGGTGTCCGGGTAGGAGAAGATCCGGCCGAGCAGCATCTTGTCCGGCGAGACGCTGATGCCGGGGATGAGGTTGCTGGGTTCGAACGCGGCCTGCTCGATGTGGATGAAGAAGTCGTCCGGGTTCTTGTTGAGGGTCATCCGGCCGACCTCGATCAGCGGGTAGTCCCCGTGCGGCCACACCTTGGTCAGATCGAACGGGTTGAAGCGGTAGTCCGCCGCGTCCTCGAACGGCATGACCTGCACATACAGCGTCCACGAGGGGTGGTTGCCGCCCTCGATCGCCTCGTACAGATCGCGCCGGTGCGCGTCGGGGTCCGATCCGGCGAGGCGGTCGGCCTCCTCCTGGGTGAGGAAGTCGATGCCCTGGTCGGTCTTGAAGTGGTACTTGATCCAGAACCGCTGACCGCTGTCGTTGATCCACATGTAGGTGTGGGAGCCGTAGCCGTTCATGTGGCGGTAGCTCTTGGGGATGCCGCGGTCGCCCATCAGCCAGGTGACCATGTGTGCGGACTCCGGGGACAGCGTCCAGAAGTCCCACTGCATGTCGTTGTCGCGCAGGCCGTTGTCCGGCCGCCGCTTCTGGGAGCGGATGAAGTCCTGGAACTTGATCGTGTCGCGGACGAAGAAGACCGGCGTGTTGTTGCCGACCAGGTCGTAGTTGCCGTCCTCCGTGTAGAACTTGAGCGCGAAGCCGCGCGGGTCGCGCCAGGTGTCCGGGCTGCCCTGCTCACCGGCCACGGTCGAGAAGCGGGCCAGCATCTCGGTCTTCTTGCCGGGCTGGAAGACGATCGCCTTGGTGAACTGGCTGACGTCGTTGGTGACCTCGAAGGTGCCGTACGCGCCCGAGCCCTTGGCGTGCACCACCCGCTCGGGGACCCGCTCGCGGTTGAACTGGGCCATCTTCTCGATCAGGTAGTGGTCGTGCAGCAGGATCGGGCCGTCGCGCCCGACGGTGAGCGAGTGCTCGTCGCTCTCCACCGGGACCCCGGCGTTGGTCGTCGTGCGCGGGACGTCGCGAGCGGTGCTGGTCATGGGTGGAAATGCCTCCCATTCGACTGGGGTGTCGGGGCGGTAGGTGCAGTAGATCCCTTTTGCCCACCCAAGCAGTCAACGCCTCCGACGGCATGTCGGCAAGAGTTGGACCCCGTCCGGTCTCAGACGGGGTCCAACATGCGGGATGCGGGCGGGCGCCCGCCGGACGTCAGCGGCGCACCGACCCCGGCGGCATCGACAGCTCGAACCAGACGACCTTCCCCATGCTCAGACGGGTCGCGCCCCAGCGCCGGGCCATCCGGTTGACGAGGTACAGGCCCCGCCCGCCCTCGTCCGACGGCCGGGCCTGGCGCAGTCGCGGCAGCTGCGGGACATCGTCGCCGACCTCGCAGCGCAGCACGTCCGTACGCAGCAACCGCAGCGTGATCGGCCGCTCCGCGTACCGCACCGCGTTCGTCACCACCTCGCTGACCAGCAGCTCCAGCTGGTCGGTCAGCTCCTCCAGGCCCCAGCGCGCCAGCGCCCGCCGGGCCAGCCGGCGCGCCTGCCCCGCCGTCTGCGCCTTCGGATCCAGATACCAGTACGCGACATCGCTCGGCGCGATCCCGTCGAACCGGGCGGCCAGCAGCGCGATGTCGTCATCGCGGTCGCCGGGCCCCAGCATGTCCAGCACCTCGTCGCACAGCGGCTCCAGCGGCGGCGGATGGGGACCCGTCAGCCGCGCCGTCTCCGCCAGCCGCTCCCGCAGCTGCTCGATACCGGTCCACACGTCGCGGATCCGCGACTCGACCAGGCCGTCGGTGTACAGGACCAGCGTGGCACCGGCCGGGGCGTCCAGCTCCACCGCCTCGAAGTCCACCCCGCCGACGCCGATCGGCGCGCCCGACGGCACCCGCAGCACCTCGGCGCGCCCGCCGCGGTGCAGCATCACCGGCGGCGGATGGCCCGCGTTGGCGATGGTGATCCGGTGCGCCACCGGGTCGTAGACGGCGTACATGCAGGTCGCCATCCGGTCCGTGCCCAGCCGCTGGGCCTGCTCGTCGAGGTGGTGCAGCACCTCCTGCGGCGGCAGGTCCAACCCCGCCAGGGTCTGCGCGGTGGTCCGCAGCTGGCCCATGATCGCGGCCGAGGTCATCGAGTGCCCCATGACGTCGCCGACCACCAGCGCCACCCGGCTGCCCGGCAGCGGGATCGCGTCGTACCAGTCGCCGCCCACCCGGGCCGTCTCGGCGGCCGGCAGATAGCGGCTGGCCAGCCGCACCCCGGTCGGCTGCGGCAGCGAATCGGGCAGCATCGTGCGCTGCAGCGCGTCGGCGATATACGCCTCGCGGCCGTAGAGCACGGCCTTGTCCACACCCAGCGCGGTGTGCGTCGCCAGCTGCGCCGCCACCAGCAGATCGTCCGGTTCGAACGCCGGCCGGTCCGGGCGCCGCAGGAACACCGCCGCACCGATCACCCGCCGCCGCCCGCGCAGCGGCGCCAGGATCACCCGGTGCCCGCCGGGCAGCCGCGGATCGGGCCCCAGCAGCTCGGGCAGCGCCGTACGCGCCGCCTGCGCCTCGCCGAACAGCGGCCGTACGCCCCGCAGCACCTCGGCCAGCGGACCACCGGGCCGCACCTCCGCCAGCTCCGCGGCGCTGCCGCCCATCGCCGGCCCCAGATCGGGCTGCGCGGGCAGCATCGGCAGCCGGCCGCCGTTGGTGTCCGGCTCCTCCGGAATCCGGTCGGTACGCCGCAGCCGCAGCACCACCGGGCCGGTCGGACGCTCGTCGCCCACCGGCAGCGGATCGCGCAGATAGACCAGGATCGCGTCGGCGAACGTCGGCACCGTCGCCCGGCACAGACCGAGCACGATCTCGTCGAGGTCTATGCCGCGGGCGATCCGCCGCGTCGCCGCCCCGATGAACCGCAGCCGGTCGCCGCCCGCCTGCCGGGCCGCCGCCACCTCACCGCTCTCGCCCGGGTGCGCCGAGCGCGCCGGGGGAGCCGGGGGCAGCGGAGCGGGCGGCAGACTCTCCGGGGGGCCCGCGGGAGCCGGTACCTGCGGCCCGGCGACCTCCCCGGCCGCCGTCAGCGCCGGATCGCCGTCGCGCGGCCGCGACCGCCCACCGCCACCGGGGCCGCCGCCCTCGCGCGGCCGCCCGACGCCCTTCTCCCGCGGACGCTGTCCGTGGTGCGGCTCCTCGCCCGACTCGGGTGCCCCGGCGCGGTTCACCGCGCCCTGCATCCGCCGCCCGGCCCGGGCCGTCTCCCGCCCCGCGTCCGGCGCGCCGCCTTCCCGCCCGCTCGCCGGCATGGCCACCTCCCCGTATGAGTCGCCGTACGCCTCCCCGTACGGGATGGCGGCGCCGTCCCGCGCCGCACCATGGTCCGCGACCGGCTCGTCGTCGGCGTGCCCGAAGTTCCCGGCACGGCCGGCCGGCGGACCCGCCGACGCCGTGACGGCGGCACCGGACAGGCCGAGGTCGTCACCGCCGCGCACCGCGAAGCCGCTGCCCGGCACCGGGCTGACGCCGGTCGCGGCGGGCCGCTGCAGGGCGCTGCGCGGGTCGGGGACCGCGCCGAGCGGCGCCGTCCCGCCCGGCCCCCGCGCAGGGGACGCCGAGGGCGCGGCGGTCGAGGCCGACCGCCGCGATTCGTGGGAGGTGGGGTGCTCCGTCACGCGTGGGATTCCATCCGTCCGGGGCTGCGCGCTCGACGCGCTGCGTCTCAGGCGCTTCGCAGGTGCAGAAAGAGCTGGATCTCGGGTGGTACGTCCGTACTCGCCGGGGCGTATGCGTAGGCATCCTCCCCGACGACGTCGAAACCCGCGTCGTGCACGACCCGGCGCAGGTCGTCCCGCAGGTAACCCGATACCCGGATCGAGTTGCCCAGGAACGGAATCGTGAAGTCGTCCACATCCGCCTCGACCATCGACAGGGCGAGCAGCCCCTCGGGGCGTAGCAGATCATGCAGCATGCCCAGTGCGTAAGGGATTTCGGCACGAGGCAGCATCAGCAGGGAGAAATAAGCGGCGATTCCGTCAAAAGAACCGGCCCCGCCGAGCCGGCCGCCGCGCAGATCGGCGATGTCCAGCCGGTGGAACTCCGCGCCGGGGACGTTGTCCCGGGCCAGCTTGACCATCGAGGGGGAGAGGTCGACACCGACGACGCGGTGCCCGGCCTCCGACAACTGACGGGCGGTCGGCAGGCCCGTCCCGCATCCGAGGTCCAGGATGCGCGAGCCGGCCGGCAGGGCACCGGCCAGCCAGACGCCCGAGGCGAGCTGACCCTCCTTGTGGGGGAAAGCGTCGTCATACCGGTCGCCGATCGCGTCGAACGCCTCGGCCTGACCGGCCCGGTCCAGTGCTAACCGGTTCAGACCCTCGTACCCGTCGTAGCTCTTCGCGCTCACGACCTCGCCCCTCCTGTGACCGCGGTCAAGTTCGTTTTCCCGTTCTGGAGTTGCGCCTGTGCAGTCTTGCGGAGGACGATCCTACGTTTGAAGCCCCAGGGCGCAGCAAGGGGGCTCGGCCCCGCTTCTCGCATGGCGGGAAACAGCTTTGCCCATAGGCGCACCTTTCCACGGTTCGCCCCCTTCACTCCCGTCGATTCGCTTCACACCCTCACGACCGCAAACGTTCCGGCGCGCGGTCCCAGTCCTCGGGCAGTCCCGGGACGCCCCAGGACGGATCGGGCCGCCAGTCCTCCCACCCGTCTGCGAAGGGCCCGCGCCAGGCCGAGATCTGGGCGATCGCCGCCCGTCCGGCCGATCTGACCTCGGCGGCCCGGGCGGGCGCCATCAGCCCGTCCCGCTGCGCCTGCGCGAACTCGTCCTCGTCCCGCCACTCCCAGTGCCGGTCGGGGTAGACGCAGATGTCGAGGAAGTGGTCCTCGGAGTCAATCCCGCCGGCCCAACGGCGCCGCGGCTCCTCCAGGTTGACGTACCAGTTCTTGAACTGCCAGCCGCGCTCCCAGAACAGCCACACCGACCAGGGGTCGCCGGGCCGCGCCAGTTTCAGCACCCCCGTGCCGAACCACTGGTCGCGGACGGTCCGGCGGGGTTTGGTGTAGCGGGTGGACAGCGGTTCGCGATGCACGGGCGTGCCGTCGGCGAGCACCGGCTTGACGCAGGGGGTGCCGGGCGCCATCCACGCCGCGAACAGCTCCGGGGTGTCCTGCACCACGGTCATCGGACGGCAGATGTGGAACTGCTCGGGATGGGCGTTGTCGCGATAGCGCCACAGGATGTGCTCCCCCGTGGCCCAGCGCCCCGCCGCCGTGCCGTCCGCCGCGCGCCTCGCCCCGGCCGTTCCGCCTTCGCCGGCCGCCTCGCCTTCCGTCGTGTCCACCATGTCCGCTGTCATGCGCAGATCTTAGAGGCGCGGCATTACGGCCGCCGTGACTTGAGCCGCACCCGGCGTTACGAGCGCGGTAACGCGCGTCGCGCGCGCCGTTACGAACGGGCGCCGGCGACGCGCGCTACGGGGTGCGCCGCGGCCGCGCGCTACGGGGCGCGCGGCGAACGCGTGCTACGGACGGGTCATCCGCAGCACGTCCAGCGCCTCGTCCAGCTGCTCCTCGGTCAGCAGCCCGCGCTCGACGTACCCGTCCTCGATGACCACCTGGCGAATGGTCTTCCGCTCGGCCAGCGACTTCTTCGCGACCTTCGCGGCCTCCTCGTACCCGAGGTACTTGTTGAGCGGAGTGACGACCGACGGCGACGACTCCGCGTACTCCCGCGCCCGTTCGACGTTCGCCGTGATCCCGTCGACCGTGCGGTCCGCCAGCAGCCGCGCCACGTTCGCGATCAGCCGGATGGACTCCAGCACGTTCCTGGCGATGACCGGCAGCATCACGTTCAACTCGAAATTGCCGGCCGCCCCGGCCGCGGCCACCGTCGCGTCGTTTCCGGTGACCTGCGCCGCCACCATCAGCACCGCCTCGGGGATCACCGGGTTGACCTTCCCCGGCATGATCGACGACCCCGGCTGCAGATCCGGCAGCGCGATCTCCGCGAGCCCGGTCCGCGGCCCCGAGGCCATCCACCGCAGATCATTGGCGATCTTCGTCAGCCCCACGCCGATGGTCCGCAGCTGGCCGCTGGTCTCCACGATGCCGTCGCGCGCCCCCTGCGCCTCGAAGTGGTCGCGCGCCTCCGTCAGCGGCAGCCCCGTGGCCCGCGCCACCTCGGCGATCACCGCCGCCGAGAAGCCGGGCGGCGTGTTGATGCCCGTCCCCACCGCCGTACCGCCCAGCGGCAGTTCCGCCAGCCGCGGCAAGGAGGCCCGCAGCCGCTCCACGCCGTACCGGACCTGGGCCGCGTACCCCCCGAACTCCTGCCCCAGCGTCACCGGCGTCGCGTCCATCAGATGCGTCCGCCCGGACTTCACCACGTCCGCGAACTCCGCCGCCTTCCGCTCGAACGCCGCCGCCAGGTGCTCCAGCGCCGGAACGAGGTCGTTCAGCACGGCGGAGGTCGCCGCGACATGGATCGACGACGGAAAGACGTCATTGGACGACTGACTGGCATTGACGTGGTCGTTGGGGTGCACGTCCCGCCCCAGCCGCTCGCTCGCCAGCGTCGCGATGACCTCGTTGGTGTTCATGTTCGACGACGTCCCGGACCCCGTCTGGAACACGTCGATCGGGAAGTGCTCGTCCCACCGGCCCTCCGCGACCGCGGCGGCGGCCTCCTGAACGGCCTCGGCGATGTCCTTGTCCAGCACCCCCAGCTCGCCGTTGACCTTGGCGGCCGCCCCCTTGATACGGGCCAGCGCCTCGATGTGCGCCCGCTCCAGCCGCTGCCCGGAGATCGGGAAGTTCTCCACCGCGCGCTGCGTCTGCGCCCGCCACTTGGCGTGCGCGGGCACCCGCACCTCGCCCATGGAGTCGTGCTCGATCCGGAAGGCGGTGGAGCCGCCGGGGCCGGGGGCGTCACCGAGGCCGTCGACGCTGCCGAAGTCGTTTTCGCTCATACCTGTTTCAGTACCCGGTCCCCCCGATCTGTTCCCGGTTCCCGAAATCCGCTCACCTGACGGCGCACGGACGCATGGGCAGTTCGAACGGTTTGCCGATTCGGGGGGCCGGTACGCCGGAAGCGGAACGGCCACCCCCCACTCGATGTGGAGGGTGGCCGTTCGTGCCGCGGCGCGCTGCGTCGGGTCAGTCGGCCCGGCGCACCGGGATGCTGGTGAACGTCGGAGCCGGGGCCGGGTCCTGGAAGAAGTCGTTGCCCTTGTCGTCGACGACGATGAAGGCGGGGAAGTCCTCGACCTCGATCTTCCAGACGGCTTCCATGCCGAGCTCCTCGTACTCCAGGATCTCGACCTTCTTGATGCAGTCCTGGGCCAGGCGGGCGGCCGGGCCGCCGATGGAGCCGAGGTAGAAGCCGCCGTGCGCGGCGCAGGCGTCGGTGACCTGCTGGGAGCGGTTGCCCTTGGCCAGCATGACCTTGGAGCCGCCGGCCGCCTGGAACTGCTCGACGTAGGCGTCCATACGGCCCGCCGTCGTCGGGCCGAAGGAGCCGGAGGCGTAGCCCTCGGGGGTCTTGGCCGGGCCCGCGTAGTAGACCGGGTGGTTCTTGAGGTACTCCGGCATCTCCTCGCCGGCGTCCAGGCGTTCCTTGATCTTGGCGTGGGCGATGTCGCGGGCGACGACCAGCGTGCCGGTGAGCGACAGGCGGGTCTTGACCGGGTGCTTGGTCAGCTCGGCCAGCACCTGGTCCATCGGGCGGTTGAGGTCGACGGCGATCGCGTCGAGGTCGGGGCCCGCGCCCTCGGTCAGTTCGGCGTCGGTGGTCTCGGGGAGGAAGCGGGCCGGGTCGGTCTCCAGCTGCTCCAGGAAGACGCCCTCGGCGGTGATCTTCGCGACGGCCTGGCGGTCGGCGGAGCAGGAGACGGCGATGGCGACCGGGCAGGACGCGCCGTGGCGGGGCAGGCGGACGACGCGGACGTCGTGGCAGAAGTACTTGCCGCCGAACTGCGCGCCGATGCCGATCTTCTGGGTGAGCTCGAAGACCTTGTCCTCGAGCTCCTTGTCGCGGAAGCCGTGGCCCGTCGGGGAGCCCTCGGCGGGGAGCTCGTCGAGGTAGTGGGCGGAGGCGTACTTGGCGGTCTTGAGGGCGTACTCGGCCGACGTGCCGCCGACGACGATGGCGAGGTGGTACGGCGGGCAGGCGGCCGTGCCCAGCGAACGGATCTTCTGCTCCAGGAACTTCATCATGGAGGCCTCGTTGAGGACCGCCTTGGTCTCCTGGAAGAGGAAGGACTTGTTGGCGCTGCCGCCGCCCTTGGCCATGAACAGGAACTTGTAGGCGCCGCCGTCGGTCGCGTACAGCTCGATCTGCGCCGGGAGGTTGGAGCCGGTGTTCTTCTCGTCCCACATCGTCAGCGGGGCCATCTGCGAGTAGCGCAGGTTCAGCTGGGTGTAGGCGTCGTAGATGCCGCGGGAGAGGGCTTCCTCGTCGCCGCCCTCGGTGAGGACGTGCTGGCCGCGCTTGCCCATCACGATCGCGGTGCCGGTGTCCTGGCACATGGGCAGCACGCCGGCCGCCGCGATGTTGGCGTTCTTGAGCAGGTCGAGCGCGACGAAGCGGTCGTTGGCGCTGGCCTCGGGGTCGTCCAGGATCTTGCGGAGCTGGGCGAGGTGGGCCGGGCGCAGATAGTGCGAGATGTCGTGCATCGCCTCGGCGGCCAGCTTGCGCAGCGCCTCCGGCTCCACCTTGAGGAACGTACGGCCGTCGGCCTCGAAGGTGCTCACGCCCTCCGAGGTGACGAGTCGGTACGGGGTGTTGTCCTCACCTACGGGGAGAAGGTCGGTGTAGGCGAATTCCGGCATCGAAGGTCATTCCTTACTCGGAGGGGTCCGGCTGGCATCTACGGCAGCGCCTGAACAGCGTAGAACCCCGACCGGTGGACGCCGCTGTGAGGTAAGGCTCAGTCGGCGGCCGCTCCGGGTGCGCCACGGTCGCGTCCGGCCGCCGCCGAAGCGAGCGGACCGCTGATCGCGGCGGAACCCGTGGACCCCTAGTCGCGATCTATCGCGTTTCGGTACGCTGGGGCGGTGGATGCAGACAACGGGGGACGACCGGGCCCCGAGACCCCGCCCGGACCGCTTCACGAGCCCGACCCGCGGCCGGAGCGGCGGCCCGAGCCACAGCCGGTGAAGCTGACCAAGCCGGCGGCCGCGCCGGCGGCCGAGGCCGACATGCGGGCGTCCGACGCGGACCGCGACCGGGTCGCCGGGATCCTGCGCGAGGCGCTGGCGGAGGGCCGGCTGGACCCCGAGGAGCACGCCGAGCGGATCGACACCGTCTTCCGCGCCAAGACCATGGGCGAGCTGGAGCCCGTCATCCGGGACCTGCCCGTGACGGACGGCGCCCGCACGAAGCCGGCGGGCGCGGGGACGTATGCGTACGAGCCCGGCAGCCCGGCCCCGGACCAGAACCTCGTCGCGATCTTCAGCGCCTCCGTCCGCAAGGGGCGCTGGCAGGTCCCCGCGCGGATCAACGCGGTCGCGATCTTCGGCAGCGTCGAGATCGATCTGACCGAGGCGGTCTTCCCGCAGCAGCAGGTCCAGATCAACGTCACGGCGATCTTCGGCAGTGTGGAGATCCGGGTCCCGGAGAACGTCACGCTGCGCAGCAGCGGATCCGGCGTGCTGGGCAACTTCGAGATCCACACGAACGAGGCGGAGGACGCCGACGCCCCGCAGCTCCTGGTCAACGGTTATGCCGTGCTGGGCAACGTGGAGGCCAGGCCGAAGCGCGGCGCCTGGGTCAGCGATCTGCGCGACCGGCTGCGCGAGGGGCACCGGGAGATGCGCCGGCAGCTGCGCGAGGAGCACCGCGAGCGCCATCAGCGGTTGCGCGAGGAGCAGTGGGAGCGGCACGTACGGATACACGCCGACCGGCGCGAGCGCCGGGACCGCTTCCGCAAGGGGCTGGGCGGCTGACCGCCGACGGCCTGTGAAGCGCCGGGCGGCAGACGGCTCCCTCACGGGGCCGGAGGGCGGGCGGCGGGCTATTTTCTCCTTTTCGCGAAGTCTCGTTTCCGCACGATCGCCACGGTGTGCATAAGCGTGCGCACCGTGGGTAGGGCTGGTGCATCGTCTCTCGTACGGCTGCGGGGTGCGGAAAAAGGCCGTGCGCAGCGAGACGGGCAAGGGTGATTTCTCTCGCCGAAGCCGTCGTCAGGAGTAGACCGTGCTGCTACCGCATCAGCCCCTGCAGGATGCCGCTGTCGTTCCGTCCCCGCGAGTGCCTGCGCGCGACGAGGCCGGCCCCTGGCATTCGGAGGCGGTGTGCCGCCGGGACGAAGCCGGGCTGTTCTTCGCCCCGTCCAAGGAGCCGACCGCCGCGCGGCTGGCCAGGGAAGAAGCCGCGAAGCGGGTCTGTGCCCGCTGTCCGGTGATGGTCGAGTGCCGGGAGCATGCGCTGCTCCAGCCGGAACCGTACGGCGTGTGGGGCGGTCTGACCGCGGCCGAGCGCCGGGTCGTGCTGACCCGGCGGCGCCGCCGCGAGTCCGAGCTGCAGCGCACGGCCCATATCCCCGCCGCGGGCTGACCGCCGGGACCGTATGGGCCACTTCGCCCCCGCCGGAGCTTCTCCGACGGGGGCGAAGTGCGTGTCACCAGGGGCGTCAGCTGGGGCGCTCGAAGTCCACCGAGCTGTACGCGCGCAGCTTCGACAGCCGGTGCTGGGAGTCGATCTGCCGGATGGTGCCGGACTTGGACCGCATCACCAGGGACTGGGTGTAGGCGTTCTCGGCGCGGTATCGGACGCCGCGCAGCAGCTCTCCGTCGGTGATGCCGGTGGCGACGAAGAAGACGTTGTCGCCCTGGACCAGGTCCTCGATCTGGAGCACCTTGTCCAGGTCGTGCCCGGCCGCCAGGGCGCGCTCGCGCTCCTCGTCGTCCTTGGGCCACAACTTCCCCTGGAAGGAGCCGCCCAGGCACTTCAGCGCACAGGCCGCGATGATCCCCTCGGGCGTACCGCCGATGCCCAGCAGCAGGTCGACGCCGGTGCCCTCGCGGGCCGCCATGATCGCGCCGGCGACATCGCCGTCGGCGATGAACTTGATCCGGGCCCCGGCCTCCCGGACCTCCTTGACCAGGCCCTCGTGGCGGGGCCGGTCCAGGATGACCACGGTGACGTCCTCGACCGCGGACTTCTTCGCTTTGGCGATCCGCTTGATGTTCACCGCCACCGGGGCCGTGATGTCGACGAAGTCCGCCGCTTCCGGGCCGGTCGCCAGCTTGTCCATGTAGAAGACCGCGGACGGGTCGAACATCGAGCCGCGCTCGGCGACCGCCATCACGGAGACCGCGTTCGCCATGCCCTTGGCGGTCAGCGTCGTACCGTCCACCGGGTCGACGGCCACATCGCACTCCGGGCCGGTCCCGTCGCCCACGCGCTCGCCGTTGTAGAGCATCGGGGCGTTGTCCTTCTCGCCCTCCCCGATGACCACCACGCCGTTCATCGAGACCGTGTGGATCAGGGCGCGCATCGCCTTGACCGCGGCGCCGTCCGCACCGTTCTTGTCGCCCCGGCCCACCCAGCGGCCCGACGCCATGGCACCGGCCTCGGTGACCCGTACGAGCTCCAGGGCGAGGTTGCGATCCGGGGCCTCGGGGCTGACCTCGAGTTGGGACGGGAGATGATGCTCGGTCATCGAGCGCACCTTTCTGTACGGCGACGGCCGTGAGGATGAGGGTAGGTATGACCTTATCTCCAGGTCGCCAAATTGAGCAGGGGGCCCTTCGCATGAGCAGCGCCGGGGGAGGCCGGAGCCCGGACGTTTGCGCAGGTGACGGCCGTCACCAGGGGGCCTGTCGGCTCGGCCGCGGGTATGGGGGACCATAGGGGCGTGGCAGGTATGCGAGGCAGGCAAACGGTGCGGGACATGGTCCTGTCGCTGGCGGTGATCGGCGTCCTGGTCGGGGCGATCTACTTCTTCATCCCGCACGACGACAGCGCCGACGCGGAGATGGGCGCGGTCAAGAGGGTCGACTACCGCGTCGAGCTCATCACGGCCCGCAGGGCGGCGCCCTACCCGGTCGCGGCGCCCGAGGGACTGCCCAAGACCTGGCGCGCCACCTCGGTCTCGTACAAGGCGTCCGACGACGGCAAGGGCGGCGCCTGGCATCTGGGCATGCTCGACCCCGAGCAGCAGTACGCCTCCGTCGAGCAGAGCGACGCGATGGCGAAGGACTTCATCAAGGACGTCACCCTCGGCGCCACGAAGGTCGCGGGCAAGCAGGCCGTCGGCAGCAAGAAGTGGGACCGCTACCAGGGCGAGAAGTACCGGGCGCTGGTCCGTGAGGAGTCGGGGGTGACCACGGTCGTCACCGGCACCGCGCCCTACGGGCGGCTCGCGGACCTGGCGGCCGCACTGGTGGCCAAGAAGGGCTGAGCGAGCCAGGGGCCGGGCGGGCGCCGACGAGCGGGAGCCCGGTACGCGACGAGGCCGCCGCACCCACGCGGGTGCGGCGGCCTCGTCGTTGCCGGGGCGTCGTCCGGTGTGCTCGGGCGCCGGCGGTCCTGACCGGGCGGGCTCAGACGCTGGTGACGGCCTCGTCGAAGTCCAGGCGCGGCGAGCGCGGGAAGAACGCGTCGGCGCCGGGCTTGCCGATGTTGATGACCAGGAACGACTTCTGCTTGCCGTCGCCGAAGAACTCCTTGTCGACGCCGGTGAAGTCGAAGCCGGTCATCGGGCCCGCGGCCAGGCCGGCGGCGCGGATGCCGACGATGAAGTAGCCGGCCTGGAGGGTGGCGTTCTGGGTGCCGGCGACCTCGCGGGCGGCGGCCTCGGCGAAGAAGGTGTCCTTGACGTTCGGGAGGGCCGGGAAGAGCCGCGGCAGGTGCTCGTGGAAGTCCAGGTCGACCGAGAGGATCGCGGTCAGCGGCGCGCTCAGGGTCTTCGGGCCGTTGGCGCCCATGGCGTGCTGGACCAGGCGCTCGCGGGCCTCCTGCGAGCGGACCAGGGTTATCCGCAGCGAGGACTGGTTGAAGGCGGTCGGGCCGTACTTCACCAGGTCGTAGATCGCCTGGACCTGCTCGTCCGTCACCGGCTCGTCCGTGAACGTGTTGGCGGTCTGGGCCTCGCGGAAGAGGAGGTCCTGGGCGGCGGCGTCAAGGGCGAGAGACATGAAGAGCACCTCGGTGAGTCGGGTGGGGTCAGGTTCGAAACCACTGTAATCCGGATATGTTAAGTTTCAACTAAATCCGGATGATTGTGAGCTGGTTCACGTGTGAGCGTAGCGCATTTCCGTGATTCGGAAGCAGATTTCCGGAACGTGGATGACCTTGGGGGAGGCGAGAGGGCCTGGAGGGGCCGGGGGCCGGAGGGCCGGGCCTGGAGGGCCCGCCCTGCCGTGCCGGCGATGGCGCGGCCCCGGCGGTGCCTACGGGCGCTCCGCCCCCGTCTCCGCTCCGTCCGGCGACTCCGCCAGTGCGGCGTCCAGCCGGGCCCGCGCGCCGTCCAGCCAGCGGCGACAGACCTTCGCCAGCGCCTCGCCGCGCTCCCACAGCGCCAGCGACTCCTCCAGCGTCGTACCGCCCGCCTCCAGGCTGCGGACGACCTCGATCAGCTCGTCCCGCGCCTGCTCGTAACCGAGCGTGGAGTCGACCGGTGCCACCTGCGCCGGTGTGCCGGCCGCGTCCTGTCCCGCGTCCACCAGGCCGTCCGTCTTCGCTTTCGCCATGTCTCCCACCCTATGCGCCAGGTGTGACAGCGCCCTCGGCGCCGCTTACCCGCACCCTGAATTCGCCCTCGGCCACGCGGGCCCGCAACTCCTCGTCCGAGCCGACCTCTTGGGGGGACCGCACCGCCGCGCCGTCCGCCTTCTGCAGCACCGCGTAGCCGCGCTCCAGCGTCGCCTTCGGGGAGAGCGCGACCACCCGCGCGAGGGTGTGCGCCAGCTCGGAGTCGGCACGGTCCAGCAGATGCCCCAGGGTGCGCCGGCCGCGCTCCAGCAGGGCCGTGACCTGCTCCTCGCGCTCCTCGACCATCCGCTGCGGCCGCTGTATGCAGGGCCGGTGCAGCGCCGCGGCCAGCCCCCGCTCCTCGCGCTGCACAAAGCCGTCGACCGCCCGGAAGGCCCGGTCCCGCAGCTGCCGGATCCGGGTCAGCTCCTCGCCCACGTCCGGCACCACCTTCTTCGCCGCGTCCGTCGGCGTCGAGGCGCGCAGATCGGCGACCAGGTCCAGCAGCGGGGTGTCCGGCTCATGGCCGATCGCCGAGACGACCGGCGTCGCCGCCGCGCCCACGGCACGTACGAGCTGCTCGTCGGAGAACGGCAGCAGATCCTCCACGCTGCCGCCCCCGCGCGCCACGATGATCACGTCCACCTCGGGCAGCGCGTCCAGCTCCTGGACCGCCGCGATCACCTGCGGCACCGCGTGCACGCCCTGCACGGGGACGTTGCGCACCGCGAAGCGGACGGCGGGCCAGCGGTGCCGGGCGTTCTCCAGGACGTCGCGCTCCGCGGCGCTCGCCCGGCCGCAGACCAGCCCGATCAGCTGCGGCAGAAACGGCAGCGGCTTCTTGCGGTCCGCGGCGAAGAGCCCCTCCGCCGCCAGCGACTTCTTCAACTGCTCCAGCCGGGCGAGGAGTTCACCCACACCGACCGGCCTGATCTCGGCGGCCCGCAGCGACAGCTGGCCGCGCGGGGCGTACCACTCCGGCTTGGCGTGCACCACCACCCGGGCGCCCTCGCTGATCACGTCGGCGACCTTGTCGAAGACCTGGCGGTAGCACGTCACGCTCAGCGAGATGTCGTACGACGGATCGCGCAGCGTCAGAAAGACGACCCCCGCGCCCGGCCGCCGCGAGAGCTGGGTGATCTGCCCCTCGACCCACACCGCGCCGAGGCGGTCGATCCAACCGCCGATGAGCCGGGACACCTCGCCGACCGGGATCGGCGTTTCCGGGGACGTTGAGACAGCCATACGAGCGAGACTAGTGGCGCCCACTGACAGTGGCCGCCACCTCGCCCTCAGTCCGCTCCGCCACCGGCCCGCGCCCGCGCCCCGTACTGCACCGCCAGCACCACCAGCCCCACCGCCATCCAGACCCCGCCCACGATCTGCGCGGTCGGGGACGCCGCCACGACCACCGCGACCACCACCGCGAGCCCCAGCAGCGGTACCACCACATGCCGCGGCACGCTCGACTCCGCGGCCCCCTCGCGGATCCGGAACCAGCCGATCACCGACGCGTGCAACAGCCCGAACGCGGTCAGCGCGCCCACGTTGACGATCGACGACAGCTGATCGAGCCCGTCGTCCCGGCGGGCCGCCCACACCGCCGCCACCAGCGTCACCGCCGCCGCACCCAGCAGCGCCCGGCGCGGCACCCCGCTGCCCTCGTCCACCTTCGACATCGCCGCCGGCAGCCGCCGGTCCCGGGCCATCGCGAACAGCAGCCGACCGGCCGCCGCCTGCCCCGCCAGCGCCGCGAACGCCGCCCCGACCGCCTTGCTGGCCGCCACCAGCTTCTGCAGCCACTCGCCCGCGGCCGCCTGCGCCGTCACGTAGAAGGCGTCCCCCTGCCTCCCCGGGTCGGCCGCCAGCTCCGCCGCCGGCATCGGGGCGAGCAGCGCCGCCAGATACGTCTGGACGGCGAACAGCACCCCCGCCACCACCAGGCAGGTGAGCACCGCCCGCGCCACCCGCCGCGCGCCTCCCGCGGACTCCTCCGCGAACGAGGCGATGGCGTCGAAGCCCAGATAGGACAGCACCGCGACCGACACCGCCGACAGCACCGCGCTCATCGAGAAGGCGCCCTCGCCGGTGAACGGCGCCGTCCAGCTCCGCTGCGCCCCGTGGGCGAGCAGCGCGTAACCGGCCGCGACGACGAACACCACCAGCACCGCGATCTCCATCGCCAGCACCGCGAAGCCCACCCGGGCCGCCACCCGAACGCCCCACAGGTTCAGCAGCGTCGTCACCACCACCGCGAGCGCCGTCCACACCCACTGGTGCACCGACGGCACCAGCGCGTGCAGCGCGATCCCGGAGAACAGATACGCCACCGCCGGAATGAGCAGATAGTCCAGCATCGCCATCCACCCGGCGACGAAGCCCGCGCCCTCGCCCAGCCCCACCCGGGCGTAGGTGTACACCGAACCGGCCTGCGGGGCGACCCGCACCATCAGGGCGTAGGAGTACGCCGTGAACGCCATCGCCAGGGTCGCCACCGCATAGACGACGACGATCGCCCCGTGCGACTTGGCCTGCAGCGTGCCGAAGATGCCGACCGGCGCCATCGGGGCGATGAACAGCAGCCCGTAGACGATCAGGTCCCGGAACGTCAGCGTCCGCCGCAGCGATCTGGCCCCCGCCTCTCCCGTCCGCCCCAGCGACGCCATCGATGCCTCCTCGCGCAGTCCGGCCCTCAGTCTGGGACACGGGCGCGATCTTCCGGGGTGGGGGCGCGGCCTTACGATGGACCGCATGACTGCTACGCCCGGCCCGCCCACCAGCCGCAAGGTCCTGCTCGCCGCCCCCCGTGGCTACTGCGCGGGCGTGGACCGCGCCGTGATCGCCGTCGAGAAGGCCCTCGAGCAGTACGGCGCCCCCGTCTACGTACGCCACGAGATCGTCCACAACAAGTACGTCGTGAAGACCCTGGAGAAGAAGGGCGCGATCTTCGTCGAGGAGACCGAAGAGGTGCCCGAGGGCAACATCGTCATCTTCTCGGCCCACGGGGTCGCACCGGTCGTCCACGAAGAGGCCGAGCGCGGCAAGCTCGCCACCATCGACGCGACCTGCCCCCTGGTCACCAAGGTCCACAAGGAAGCGATCCGCTACGCCAAGGAGGACTACGACATCCTCCTGATCGGCCACGAGGGCCACGAAGAGGTCATCGGCACCAGCGGCGAGGCCCCCGAGCACATCACCCTGGTCGACGGCCCCGACGACGTCGCCAACGTCGAGGTCCGCGACCCGGACAAGGTCGTCTGGCTCTCCCAGACCACGCTCTCGGTCGACGAGACCATGGAGACCGTCGACGCCCTCAAGGGCCGCTACCCCAACCTGCTCTCCCCGCCCAGCGACGACATCTGCTACGCCACGCAGAACCGCCAGACCGCGGTGAAGCAGATGGGCGCCGAGGCCGACCTGGTCATCGTCGTCGGCTCGAAGAACTCCTCGAACTCGGTCCGCCTCGTCGAGGTGGCGCTGGGCGCCGGCGCCCGCGACGCGCACCTGGTCGACTACGCCGAGGAGATCGACGAGGCCTGGCTGGAGGGCGTGAGCACGGTCGGCGTCACCTCCGGCGCCTCGGTCCCCGAGATCCTGGTCCACGGCGTGCTGGACTGGCTCGCCCAGCGCGGCTACGAGGACGTCGAGACCATCACCGCCGCCGAGGAGTCCATCGCCTTCTCCCTGCCCAAGGAGCTGCGCCGCGACCTGCGGGCCGAGGCGAAGGCGGCCACCGAGGGCTGACCCGGCCGGATCCGCCGTCTCCCGGGCGGGCGGTCCCGTCGGCGCCTAGCCTTTTCCCATGAGGGTCTTCGGTGTGGACATCGGCGGATCGGGCATCAAGGGCGCTCCGGTGGATCTGGAGCGCGGCGAGCTCGTCGACGCGCGCTACAAGGTACTGACCCCGCACCCGGCCACCCCGGAGGCGGTCGCGGACTGCGTCGGACAGGTCGTGGCGCACTTCGGGTGGACGGGGCCGGTCGGCGCGACCTTCCCCGGTGTGGTCACCGGCGGCACCACCCGTACCGCCGCCAATGTCGACAAACGCTGGATCGGCACCGACGCCGGCGCGCTGCTCACCGGCCGGCTGGGCGGCGAGCCCGGCACCTGCCCCGTCACCGTCCTCAACGACGCGGACGCGGCCGGTCTGGCCGAGATGCGCTTCGGCGCGGGCCGCGGGCGGGCCGGCACCGTCATCGTCCTCACCCTCGGCACCGGCATCGGCAGCGCCGTCTTCACCGGCGGCCGCCTCGTCCCCAACACCGAGCTCGGCCATCTGGAGCTGCACGGCCACGAGGCCGAGAAGCGCGCCTCGACCAAGGCCAAGGAGGACGAGGAGCTGAGCTGGCAGCACTGGGCACGCCGGGTGCGCAAGTACCTCGCCCATCTGGAGATGCTCTTCTCGCCCGAGCTGTTCGTGATCGGCGGCGGGGTGAGCCGCAAGGCGGAGAAGTTCCTGCCGCTGATCGAGGGCATCAGGGCCGAGATCGCGCCGGCTCAGCTTCAGAACAACGCGGGGATCGTGGGGGCCGCGATGGCTGCGTACGCCGCTCGGGCTGGTGGGACACCCGCCGCGGACGGCTCCCCGTCCGCGGCCCTGCACGCCCCGTCGCCTGCCTGGCCGGCCGCTCCGTCGGCCCGTACTGCCCGTTCCGCGGTCGACTCGCCCGTCGGCTGGCCCGACGCCGCGCGATGACCAGCGCGCGGCGGACCATGGCGATCAGCGCGCAGACGAGCGTGCCGGCGTAGAGCCAGCCGGCGTTCAGCGCGAGGACCGTGAAGACCCCCGTCACCACCCCGCCGACCCCCTCCCCGCCGTGCTGGATCGGCAGCGCCCCGACCGCGAAGGCGATCGGCACGGTGACCGGCGCGCAGATCAGGTCGTACGGCCTGACCCAGAACGCCGCCGCCGCGCTCACCAGCAGGAAGAAGAAGCCGTACGGGGTCTGCGCGCCGCCCAGGAGCAGCCGGTCCAGGTACGCGAACGCCAGCAGGGTCAGCGTCGCCAGCAGCCAGCACCCCAGGCCGGTGAGCTTGGCGGCCGGCATCCGGTGCGGCAGCAGCGCGGACGGGGCGGCCGCGGGGCGGGGCCGGGCCCGGTAGACGGTCGAGGATTCGGCGCCCTCCGGTGGCGCGGGGGCGCGCTCGGGCACCCTGGGCGTCGGGGCCGCCCGGGTGGGGCCGCGGGCGGCCCCCGCCTGTGCCGGGCCCCGTACCGGCAGGGGGGCCGAGGCCGGTACGGACGCGAACCCGGAGGCCCGCATCGCGGAGAGAAAGGCGTCGTCGGGGTCGGCGGCCACGGCCTCCGCGGGGCGCGGGAGCCGGGTGCCCGTGTCGGTGGCCGGGTGTGCGGACCATGACGGTCCGTGCTGGGGTGCGCGCGCTTCGTGTTGCTCCACTCGCCAACGGTAGGCCGCTAAGTGGGATTAACCGGTTACGGGACACGCGCTTTGTTCCGACCTTGGGACTTCGTTCGCCGCGGGGCCCGAACCGGGGCACCGAACGCCGGCCGCGGCCCCGGAGAGGGGCGGGCGCGGGCGCGGTCCCGGTGGCGGCCGCTCGCGCCCGGCCGCCCCGTAGACTGGTTGATCGGCCCTCCCGGGACCGGGCACCCGGACCCGGAGCGGCCGCCCACCCCACCACCTCTGCCTTCGGAAGTCGAGTCGCCACAGTGTCGCTCACGATCGGAATCGTCGGTCTGCCCAATGTCGGCAAGTCGACCATGTTCAACGCCCTGACCAAGAACGACGTGCTGGCGGCCAACTACCCGTTCGCCACCATCGAGCCGAACGTCGGCGTCGTCGGAGTCCCCGACCCCCGCCTCGCCAAGCTCGCCGAGATCTTCGACTCGCAGAAGATCCTCCCGGCCACCGTCGACTTCGTCGACATCGCGGGCATCGTCCGCGGCGCCTCGGAGGGCGAGGGCCTGGGCAACAAGTTCCTCGCGAACATCCGCGAGTCCGACGCGATCTGCCAGGTCATCCGCGCCTTCAAGGACGAGAACGTCGTCCACGTCGACGGCAAGGTCTCGCCCAAGGACGACATCGAGACCATCAACACCGAGCTGATCCTGGCCGACCTCCAGACCATCGAGAAGGTCCTTCCGCGCCTGCAGAAGGAATCCCGCATCAAGAAGGACGTCGCCCCCAAGGTCAAGGCCGTCGAAGAGGCCAAGGCCATCCTGGAGAAGGGCGACACGCTCTTCTCGGCGGGCATCGTCCAGGGCTCCGGCAACGAGGAACTCCTGCACGACCTGCACCTCCTCACCACCAAGCCCTTCCTCTACGTCTTCAACGTCGACGAGGACGAGCTGACCGACGAGGACTTCAAGAACGAGCAGCGCGCCCTGGTCGCCCCCGCCGAGGCGATCTTCCTCAATGCCAAGCTCGAGGCCGACCTCGCCGAACTCGACGAGGACGAGGCCCTCGAACTCCTCCAGTCCGTCGGCCAGGAAGAACCGGGCCTGGCCACCCTCGCCCACGTCGGCTTCGACACCCTCGGCCTGCAGACCTACCTGACGGCCGGCCCCAAGGAAACCCGCGCCTGGACCATCAAGAAGGGCGCCACCGCCCCCGAGGCCGCCGGCGTCATCCACACCGACTTCCAAAAGGGCTTCATCAAGGCCGAGGTCATCTCCTTCGCCGACCTCGTCGAGACCGGCTCCGTCGCCGACGCCCGCGCCGCCGGCAAGGCCCGCATGGAGGGCAAGGAGTATGTGATGCAGGACGGGGATGTGGTGGAGTTCCGCTTCAACGTGTGACTGATCAACGGAAGGCCCGCTGACCTGCACCGGAGCGGTTAGCGGGCCTTTTCGGTCCGCACAGGGTCCGCGTGATCTTGAAACGCCTTGTCGACGGCCTGCCTGGTCCGCTCCTCGGAGTCCGGGAACAGATGGCTGTACGTGTTCAAGGTCATCGCCGCGTTGGTGTGCCCGAGCCGCTCGGACACGACCTTGACGGACTCGCCGCCCGCGATGAGCAGGCTGGCGTAGGCATGGCGCAGCGCGTGCATGCCTGTGCCGGCAGGCAATCGGCCTTCTTCACCGAGCCACGCCATACGTGATCGAAGAACGAGGTGCGGATGATCGGTCCGCCGCGCTCCATGCGGAACAGGTGGTCGTCGCGGTCCGCCGGGAACTTCTTCAGGTGCAGCGCGAGCGCGTCGGCGACGACCTTCGGTAGGGGCACGGTGCGGTACGACTGCGTCGTCTTGGGCGGGCAGACGTAGACGCTGCTGCCCGCGGTCTGCTGTAACTGCTGTTCGACGCGCACCGTGCGCTTGAGGAAGTTCACGTGCCGTACGCAGAGCCCGAACAGCTCCCCGGGTCGTAGGCCGGTACCGGCCCCGGTGATGACGAGCGCCCGGTACCGCTCGGGCACGGTGTCGGCAAGCGCGTTGACCTGTTCCACGGTGAGCGGCACAACCTGCCGACGTGGCACCGGGGCGGACTTCACCCCCTCACACGGGGTGTGCGCGATGATGCGGCCCTGCCCTGTCGCGGCGGCTCGGAACACGGCCTTCACGGTGCTGAAGACCGTCCGGGCCGTGCTCGGCGCGAGCCCCGTCCTGGCGGTCAGCCCCGTCACCCATGCCTGAACGTCGCTCGTGGATATGCGACCGATCGGCCGGTCCCCGAATGCCGGGTAGGCGTAGCAACGAAGGTGCTGTTCAACGGCCTTGGCGGTGCTGACACGGTGAGGCTGCGCCTTGCGCCACTGCTCGGCGTACGTCTTGAACGTGATCTTCCCGGCTTTCGGGTCGACGTACTGCCCGGTGAGGACGCTGGTCGTCACTTCGTCAAGCCACCGCTGTGCATCGACCTTCTTCGTAAAGTGCCGCGCATGCTCCTTCCCTGCGTCGTCGCGGTAGCGCGCCCGCCACTTGCCGTTCGGGCGCTTCTGGATGTTCGCCATTCGCTTCCCCCTGTTGTGTGTCGTCGCCCTCAGCCTTGAACCTGGGGTCGTCGGAGAGGTCGATGTCGAGTACGACGCTGAACTGCTCGAGCAGCCCAGACAGTTGCTTGCCCGCATCCTCAAGCAGGCGGTTCAGGGCGAGGAGATGCTCGGCTGCGGCCTTGAACTCCTGGTCCGCGAGCTCCTTGCGCCGGGCGGCGTCCTCGTAACGCAGCACCCCGCCCATGTAGAGCGACAGAATCAGCCGTGTCTCTGTCTCGGCGTCGTGCGCCTTCGCTGCCGAGATGCCCTTGAGGTAGGGCAACAGGTCGTTCGCCGTGATTCCGAAGCATGCGGCGAGGCTCACCAGCTCGGCCAGCGGTACCGGCCGTGACCCCGCTTCTGTCTTGGCCACGGTGGTTTGCCGCCACGTGTGCCCCTCGTCCTGCATCACTCGCGCGAGGTCCTCTTGCGACCAACCGCGCTGCGTGCGCAGCTGCCGTACCCGCATTCCGAGGTACTTCTCGGGCGGGGTCTTCGAGTCGCCGGGGCGCTTCAACCAGTCCTCGAGCGTCTCGTCTGACTCCTCCGAGGGCTCGTGTTCCGTTGACTCGCGTTGATTCCTCATGGGGATGGACGCTACATGCTCATCAGGGTTGACGCTAGGCGATCAAGGGTGAAAGTCTCCTCGGGAATGATCGTTCGATTCCTCAGGGGGTTGTCGGTGGATCGCTACTTGACCACGGCCGAGGTAGCAAAGCGGTACCGGACTGCTCCGAGCACGGTGCGGTACTGGCGCCACATCGGATACGGGCCCAAGGGCGTAAAGGTCGGGCGGCGAGTCCTGTATGCCGAGGCCGAACTCGCCAAGTTCGATACATGGCTCGCCGAACAGGAGCAAGCGGCATGAAACGGGCTCCGACCTGGCGTAGCAGCGCCAGCCGGAGCCCGAGAAGTCCTCACAACATCACGTGAAGCGACAGCGGCGCCGGGTTGCAGCCCATATGGCGCCGCTCTCATTTTGGGAGGAACTCCGTTGAACCCCAAGTACAGCACGCCCCCGCGGGAGGGGGAGACCAGTCGCGGGGAAAGGGTCGAGCAGGTGCTCACCCTTGCTGTGCGCGGCTGGTACGTGTTTCCGCTGCGCCCGGATGACAAGCGTCCGGCGGTGAAGGACTGGGAGCAGCGCGCCACCGTCGACCCCGGCCGCATCGTGCGCACGTGGTCGCACGGGCCCTACGGCGTGGGCATCGCCTGTGGGCCGTCCAGCCTGGTTGTCGTCGACCTCGACACGGTGAAGGGTGACGAGACGCCGCCGGCGCCGTGGGCCCTGCCCGGCGTCGTCGACGGCGCGGACGTGTTCGCCGAGTTGTACGCGCGTCAGGGCGACCGCTTCCCGTTCGGTACGACGCCGATGGTGCGTACGCGCTCGGGTGGACTGCACGTCTACTACGCGGCGCCCGACCGGGATGTGCGCAACTCCACCTCCAAGGTGGGCTGGAAGATCGATGTGCGGGGCAGTGGCGGGTATGTGGTGGCCCCGCCCTCAACCGCCGAGGGGCGCCCGTATGCGTGGATGACGCCGCCCGATGCGCAGCCCGTTCCGGTGCCGGGATGGCTGCTGCCGCTGCTGCTCGGCATGCCTGCGCAGTGGCGCGGTACTGCGCATGAGGCCGCGGTGCGCACTGCGCCCGCCCCGGCAGTGCGGCCCGTCGACAGCCTCGCCGGCCTCGTGCACTTCGTCCTCGATGCACAGCCGGGGGAGCGAAACAGCTGCTTGTACTGGGCTGCTTGCCGTGCCCTCGAACTGGTGCGCAGTGGACGGATAGAGCATGACGGGGCCGTCGGTTCGCTAGTCGACGCGGGCGTGTACATCGGACTCTCGCACGCCGAGGCAGAGGCCACGGTGCGCAGTGCGGACCGCGCTCCGGCGCGTGCGGTGGCGGTGAGCGCGTGACGTCCGACAAGCGTGCGACGGCTGCGCACATCCTCGCTGCCAACGGTGTCACTGCCAACGACGCTGCGCAGCAGCCTGACCGGCATCTGCGCATTACGACCCTGTCCAAGATCCGGCTGCGCGGTACGTATTGGCTGTGGGACAACCGCGTCCCGATCGGCGGTCTGACGCTGTGGGCGGGGCGGGAAGGAATCGGCAAGTCCACATCGGCCGCGTGGCTGGCCGCACAGGTCACGCGCGGCACCCTTCCCGGCGTGCACGACGGGCGCCCGCGGTCGGTCTTCTACGCGGCGTCCGAGGACTCTTGGGAGCGCACGGTAGCGCCCCGCTTGGTCGCTGCCGGGGCTGATCTCGAGCGCACGTTCCGAGTCGATGTGGTCGAGGAAGAGCGGCCCGGCGTCGCCGCGCCGCTGACCCTGCCGGCCGACACCAGCACCCTCGGGAAAGCGATGCTGGCCCATGATGTCGGCCTGTTGGTCGTCGACCCGCTCGTGTCTGCGCTGAACGGGTCCATCGACACCCACCGCGATCGAGAGGTGCGCTCGGCCCTCGAGCCGCTCGGGCAGATCGCCGACCAGGCGGGCGCCGCCGTCCTCGGCCTGGTGCACTTCGGCAAGGGCAACAGCACCGACCCCCTGTCGCTGATCCTCGGCTCGAGGGCGTTCTCTGCCACCGCACGGGCGGTGATCGCCATGGCGCGTGACCCGGAGTCCGAGGACGGTGCGGTGATCCTGTCGCAGGAGAAGAACAACCTCGGGCGCCTCGACTTGCCGTCGCTGACCTACGTAGTGCGCGATACGCCGATCGATACCGAGGACGGCCGTATCTCGGTCGGTTGCGTCGAGTTCACGGGGGAGTCCTCGCAGAGTGTCGGGGACGTGCTCGCCGAGGGCACGGCCTCGGCTGAGGATCGACAGGAGCGCGAGGAAGCGGCCGACTGGTTGCGCAGTCACGTGATGGACAACGGCGGCGAAGTGCCGTCCCGCGAGTTGCTCAAAGCGGGGGCGCAGGCGGGCTTCAAGGCGCACACACTACGCCGTGCTCAGCAGAAGGCCGGAGTGAAGTCGCAGAAGCCGGATTTCGGCGGTGGTTGGGTATGGCGCCTGATCGCGTAGGCGCGCAGCGAAGTTGACGCCAAGATGACGAAGGTGACAGGGCTCCGAGTGCTGTCACCTTCGTCATCTTCGCTGCCATCTTGGGCGCTGGAATGTCCGTCTGCGACCGGTCGCGACCTTGGGCGCGCACGCGCGCGAGTCCACCCCGCCACTGACAACGAGCCCTTATCGACCGGTCGATGCCCTCCACACGCGCGCGGGGCAGCCCGGCGCGAAACAGGGGCAGCTTGACTCACCCGGAAAGGGCGCACCAGTTGCGCTACAGAGGCAGGGTTCCGAGCTGCATTGGCTCTATATCGTCCAGGTCCATCTTGTATGGGAGTTCACGAGGATCAACACCGAGTGCTGCACATATGTGCTCATGGAGCTCAATTAGTGCGTCGTCGAGTGTCCTAAGTTCCGCGCAACGGTCCTCGATGGACTGCGAGTAGTCCGGCCATTTGAGGTCGAAAGTGTCGTTCGCCCATCTCAGCAGCCACTTGTAGATGAAGTCCACAAGAAAACTGACGTCTTGATTGCTGTCGTCGCTCAGTCGATGTACGGCTTCGTTCATCCGGCTGGCTTTGACTGCACAGTCCTCTCTAGCCACGCGGATAGCGTCCAGTGAGCAACTTGAAGCGACATTCGTGCTGGCGAGTGCAGCGATAGAAGCACTCCAGAGGTCCATTTCGTTCTGGAAGAAGCGATAGGTGTCGAGCAGTGTTTTCCGCCGCGCGTCGAACCCCTCAGCTTCTGGGGCGCCAATGAGGCGAAGCTGTTCCTTGTAGTGCAACATCGCCAGTCGGTCGATCTCGCCGCGATCGAAACGCGTGTGGCAGTTCGGACACAAGACGATCATGTTGTGGAACTCGTGTTTGCGTACGCGGTTCCACGGGATGATGTGGGCTAGTTCGGTTGTTGTGGCGCGACAAGTAGGGATAGCGCACCTGTGCCCTGCCTCAACAAGGAGTTGACGAGCCAAGGGGCGGGGCACTGCCGGTCGCTTCTCAGACATGACCGTACGCTACTCGGCCCCAGGGACCGCCTCTTGCTGCGCCGCAGCGACGCTGCGCAGCGCAGCAGCAACGTTGCTCGGCCCGATGGACGCGAGCGCCCACAGCGCACTGACTTCGCGGGCGAACTGCCAGACGGGGGCAACGGCGGGGGTACGGAAGGGCACAACAGCGATGCGGCGTTCGGCGAACGGCTCGACCTCGAGGTAGCGCATTCCACCCGTACCGCAGAGGTAGACCGTGCTGCCCGTCGCCGCGGCGAGGTCGGCGAGGCGTTGCGAGCGCCCGTCACGGGCGGGTAGGGCGCTGCTGTGGAGGACCTCGCCGCGCCAGCCCAACGACGACAACAGGGCGAGGGCGGAAGCCTCGGCGATGTCCGCCGTGCGGTCCGTCGCCCCGAAGCGGTCGAGAACGGGCTCGAGGACCTCCTGTACGGCGTGCCAGTGGTGGCTACGGCCGTAGTGCTGGCGGACGAGCGCGGCAACTCGGCGCCGGCATCTGTGGGGCTCGGCGAGGCGCGCCTCGAGGATCAAGGTTGAGCGTCCTCGGGGGAGGTGCGTGGACAGCGACAGCCACTGTCGGGCGCGGGGCTCTCTCAAGCTGGCCAGTCGGGCGCGGTGCTGGTAGTCCCGTCGCGCGAACTGCACGTCGTCGAGGACGATCCACCGGTCGGCCGCGTACAGCTTCGCCAGGGTGGACAGCCGCGGGAACAGGTTCGGCTGATGGATGGCGCACACCGCGCCTGGCAGTGCAGGCGGCTCAGGACTTGAGGAGTCGGGTGTCGAATCCGGCGCGCAAGAGGCGCTCGTAGGCGGCATGGACATCAACGGGTACTTCCTGCTCGATGGCGAAGCCCAACTTCGGGTACTCGATCACTCGTTGCAGGTCGCCGACCATTGTGTCGATGACCAACTTCTCGTCGCCGATGCTCTTCACGTAATCGGTGAAGTCCAGCGGATCGGAAGCACACACGGCCTCGACCTCGGGCCACACCTTGCGGCACGTCGCATAGGCGCGCCGCTCCATGTACGGCATGGCCATCAGCATCACGGAGTCGACCTCGACTCCGGCTCCGCGCAGGACCTCACGCGAGAACGTGATGTTCTGCCCGGTGTTCCCGGCGTTGGGCTCGAGGAGGATCACGTCGTCGGGTACGCCCAGGTCGAGCGCGTGCTCACGGAAGTGCACGGCCTCGCCGCGAGGGTAGAGGGCTGCCGTGGTCGGACTGTTGCCACCGCTGAACACGAGCACGGGGAACAGACCGGCGTGATACTGCTTGGCCGCGAACGTCGCGGCTCCGAGATCGTGGCTGCCGAGGCAGATTGCTGCCGAGCAGGGGCGAGGCTCGTGCCCCATCTGGTGATAGGCCCAAATCAGCTCGGCGTCGTGCCACTGCGCATCGGTGATCTCGTGCTGCTCGCGGTCCGGCACTGATACTCCCTGGTTCATCCTCGCTGGCCACTTACCTCGACAGGACAGCCGACGGGCCATCGCAGGACCGTCGGATGCCCTCGATGCTGCGAAGCTGGTGGCTCAACCCGTATTGCCTTGCCACCTGCGCCGCGTCGTCGAGGACGGAAAGCCCATCATCTCGGGTGGCGGGGTCGGACAGAAGGATGTGTCCGTGTGCGGTGTCCAGACGTACATGCTGCATGGGGGAGTCGACCGTGCCGGTAGTACGTGCGATGTCGATGTACTGGAGCGCTCGCGTAAGGTCGCCGGCCCCGCGGTAGGCGAGGGCGATCTTCTGGTGAGCGACAGACCAGTCCTCGGGCTCCGCGAGATCCTCAAAAGCGTGGGTGGCGGCCGTCATCACCTTGACCGCGTAGTCGTTGTTGCCGTTCTTGCTGAGCGCCGTGCCTACCCACAGCCGGGCTCGGGCGCGGTCGCGCCCGCTCAGCCGCTCGTCGGTCGCCAGCCGCTCGTACTGTCGGGCAGACGTCTCGAGCTTCCCGGACATCTCGTCGACCACGGCGAGCGACAGCTCGATCTGCGCGACACGGCGAGGGATGTCGAGCTCGGCGAACAGGCTGCGTGCGGTGTTGTACGAGTGGTGGGCGGAGAGGGGGCCGAGGGTCGCGCCCTGGTCACGTTGCAGATCGCCGAGGAGGACGAGCGACCGGCCGTAGAGGTACAGGCCCTTGTCCTCGAGCGCACGCGGGTTGTGGCTGCCGAGCCACCGGTTCAACAGGTGTGAGGCGAACGAGAAGTTCTGACGGCTCAGACACACGATGGCGCGGTCGAGGTCCTCCGTCCATGTCTCGTAGTCCGCTGGGCGAACTGAGCTGCGCCCTGCCCGGCCGTCCATGGAACGGGAGAGCAGCGCCTCGAAACGGCCTCGCGCCAACGTGTCAGCACGTGCGAGCGCGGTGTCGAGGATGGCCTGTGTATCCGGCCGGGGAACGGTGTCCGCACCGAGCTTCTCCCACTTCGCCACGGTGCGCAGAGCGACGCCCAGGTGCTCAGCGAATGTGCGCGTACTCATCCGGAGCGCAGCGCGCAGGGCGCTCGCTTCGAGGCCGGTCCACTGCTGCACACCGATCACGGGCTGCCTCCCTCTTGTCACGTATGGAAGCACGCTGCGTGGTGGCTGCGGTCCGGAAGTGCAACGGAAGTGCAACGCCCGGTCATTTCGAGGCCGTTGGTCCGCCACGACGCTCGAAGCCATGGAACAGATCACAGAGCGACGACCGGTGAACGGCCCTTATGTGTATGGCTACTTGCGTCGTACGAGCAGTGAGGCCCGGCACGCTGCCCTTGCCGACTCCCTCGTTGAATACTGCCGACAGCACGAGCTGACGCTGTGCGGCCTCTTCACCGAGTGGGGAACCGTCGCCGAGGTACGGTCGGCGGCTTTCGTGGGGTTGCTCGACGTGCTGGTGCTGCCGGACACGTACGGCGTTGTCCTGCCCGCTCGTAGCCACCTCGGGCCGAAACGCATCGTTGCGGAGCGCGAACGGCAGATAGGCCAGACGAACGCGCGCCTGATCGTGGTCCGCTCGGCCAAGCCGAGGCACGGCGATCTTCGCCCCGTCGACGCCGGCCCTGTGGCCCGGCGGAAAGGGGGCGTCTGATGTCCCTGCGTGAGGCGCTGCGCGCCGCACCGCTCGTCGAGGACGTCCCCGGTGTGCACCTGCTCGCGATCGGCCACGTGTGGGACGTCGTACGGGTGTCCGCCGACGCCGGATTCCTCGCGCTCGCACGGCTCAGGACGGCCGAGGAGCGGCTCGGCCCGGTGCTCTACGACCGTCCGGGCGAACGCCTCTACTTCGCCGTTCCGACCGGCAGCCGAGGCGCGTGGGACGGCTTGCCGGTGCGGCTGCTGTCCAAGGGCTCATGGCTTGTCGCCCCGAACCCGTACCGCTGCGACGAGTGGTTCGGCGGATGGTGCGAGTTGCCCGACGACGAGAGGCTCACCGCCCCCGAGACGCTTCGCCGCGCTTTTGAGCAACCACAGATCGACTCAGCACAACCCGTGATCGTCGCAAGGGAGGAGAGGCAGAATGGAAACCTTCGAACGTGCTCGTCTTGACGCCTACTTCGGGCGCATCGCCACGCGGTTCGCTCCCCAGGAACGCCCCGCATCGTTCCTGATCACGCACCTGTTGCCGGAGCGCCCGGCGTTCGTGCGGGGCGTGGCGAACGTGACCGACCTGCGCGCCGTACTGCCCAAGCCCAAGTCTGTACAGGCCGAGGCCCGGCACCAGGTCGAGGCCGACGGGCACGCGTGCGACAGGCTGACGCGCGAGATGTTCGCCGACCCCGAACGCGCCGTGCGGTACGTCGAGGCGCGCGCCGCCGGCCGCCCGGTCGTGCTGCTCGACGTCGGCGGGTACTTCGCCCCGGCCCTCGACGCTCTGTGCGATCACTTCTCGGGTCGCGTCCTGGGCGTGGTCGAGGACACCGAGAACGGGCACAAGCGGTACGCCGAGCGCGACAAGCTGCCCTGCCCGGTCGTCTCCGTGGCCCGCTCGCCGCTGAAGGACCCCGAGGACTTCCTCGTCGGGCAGTCCGTGGTGTTCTCCACCGAGGCCCTGATGCGCAGCCGCGGCGACATCCTGCACGGCCGTACCGCGCTCGTGATCGGCTTTGGCAAGCTGGGCAGCTCCATCGCCCGCATGTTGCACGCCAAGGGTGTACGGGTGACCGTCTACGACATCGACGCCGTGCGCCGCACACAGGCACTCTCGCAGGGCTTCACGGTGGCTCGTGACCACGCAAGCGGTCTCAAGGACGCTGGGCTCGTACTGTGTGCGACCGGTTCGCTGGCGCTGCGCGGCGAGGACTTCCCGCGGCTGTGCAACGGCGCGTACGTGGCGACCGTCACCAGCAGCGAGGACGAGCTCGAGCTCAACGGCCTGCCGGACGTCTACGAGCGTGCCCACATCGGCGAACACGTCACCCGGTACCTGACGACCGGCCACTACTTCTACCTCCTCAACGGCGGTAACGCGGTCAACTTCCTGCACGGGGCCAGCGTGGGACCGTTCATCTTCCTCGTGCAGGCCGAGATACTCGCGGCTTCCGCCATGCTCGCCCGCGGCGAGCTGGACCCCGGTATGCACGAGATCAGCCCGACCGACCGCGCCGCCATCGCGGCGACGTGGCTCGACTACTTCAACCGATAGGAGACCTGCCCGTGCCCATCACGGCCGAGCACATCCGCGAGACCGTCGACGACTACCTCGACACCCGCCCGGACGAGAAAGGGCGGCTCGAGCCCATCCTCGACCTCCTCGACGCCGGCGCTGACCTCACCTCGCGGAAGGAGTTCCGGGGGCACGCCACGGCGGGTGCGATCCTCGCCGACCCCGCCGGCCGCGTGCTCCACATCCGGCATCTGGCTCTCGACCGCTGGTTGCTGCCCGGCGGGCACCTTGAGGCCGATGACGCCCGGCTCGTCGACGCGGCGCAGCGCGAGCTCACCGAGGAGACCGGCATCCCCGCGTCCGTCGTCGTCCCGGCAGGGCTGCGCCCGCTCCACATCGACGTGCACCCCATCCCGGCGAACGACGCCAAGGGCGAGCCCGAGCACCAGCACGTCGACTTTCGGTTCCTCTTCCGGACCTCGGCCGATGTCGGCGAGCTCCAGACCGAGGAGGTTACGGCCGCGGCGTGGCGCGACGCCGAAACCCTCGCGGATGAGGCGCTGCGCAGCCGCGTCATGCAGGCCCTGCGCTGACCGGAAGACAGGCCGCTGCGGCGCTGCGATCCCTACGCGCACCCTGGAAGCCTCGTAACGCGAACGCCCTGACCCGCACCCTCCCCGGCGAGTCGGGGCGCTCGTTCGTCTGCGCCTACCGCTCACCCCACGCGGCGTAGCCCGTCGCAGGGGTCTTGGCGAGCTGCTCGCGCAGGTACTCGGTCGTCCACTCGAGGCCGAGCAACGGTTCGTCCCTGGCTTCGACGACGGAGCGCAGGGCGATTACGGCATGCATGGCGCGGTCGGCGAGCACCCGATCGTGCCGCTCGGCGTCGCCCACCGTCGCGGGGTGCGGAATGTCGAGCGCCTCGAGGATGGCCGCGAGCAGATCGCGGTAGGCACTGGTTCGATCGGTACGAGACACGGGGCTGACTCCCTCGGTCCGGAGGAATTCGGATCAAGGCGTCGCCCGATGGCAGGGCACCGGGCGACGCCCGGCCGCGGCCCGTCTGTCCGCGCGGTCCGCAAGGAGTCCGCGGGATCTTCGAACGGGCTCAACTCCAACCAACATCACCAACCGTAGTAATGGCAGGTCAGAGGGGGCCTGGTGTCTCCGGTGCAGGTCAGCGGAACGGGTCATGAGTTCCGGTTCAACGTGTGAGCGGGTGACGTGACACCGCGTCGCTGAGCGGACGAATGCGCAGCTCGGAAAGGGTCGGACTGTCTCCAGTCCGACCCTTTCGCATGCCCGCGCCGACTGGGCGCCGACCGGGAATCGCCTCGCGGTGTCGGCCCGGCCGGCCCGGCGCAAGCGTGTCGAGATCAAGGCTGATCTCGAAGGGCACCGGACGCCGGAGTGAGCCTCGGAAGATACCGGCGGGCGCGTACCTACGGGTCGGCTCATCGAGCTCGTAGACATGTACGACCGGTGCGCCGTCCTCGTCTTCGACGCACCAGTGGTGCGGGATGCCGGCCTCGGCGTCGTCCGTCGTGACCAGCAGGTCCGGCTCGAGGGCGACGGTGAGCATGGTGGGCGGGCCTCGGTGCGCCTGCTGCCCCTGGACCCCACGCAGTGGCGGCGCCTTGCCCCTGGTGATGTCATCACGCTGCACGAGAGCGCCGAGCCTCGGGGCACGGCGACGATTCTTCAGGTGTGCGGCCCGGCTGCGTAGCTGTGTGCCCGCCGCTGCGGACTGGGTCGTTATGACGATCAGCGCCGATGAGGCTTCCGGTGAACCCGTCGCCGGACGGTCTTCCGTATCCGCCCCCGGCCCCGGCGCCGCCGGAGCCGCGACAGGTGTGAGCGGGGACCCGGCGACCGATGACCTCCTCGCGCGTTTCACCGAGGCCCTCGGCCCGCCCTTCGTGCCGCTCGCCGCGCTCTGGGTGCACGGTTCGATCGCCGAGGGAACCGATTACCGCCCCGGTCGCAGCGACCTCGATCTGGTCGCCGTGCTCGACCGGCCCTGCACCCCCGAGGAGGAGCGGCGGCTGATCGGGCTCCACGAGCGGCTGGTGCGGGAGCTGCCGCTCGCGCGCGGGCTGCACTGCTCGTACCTCCCCGCCGACGGACTGGACGATCCGGACCGGGAGCATCCGGTATGGGCCCACCAGGAGTACTACGCCCGCCCGGTCAGTCCGGTCGCCAGGCGGGAACTGCACACGTTCGGGCGGGTGCTGCACGGTCGGCAGGTCGCCGGGCTGCTGCCCACGGTGACGGATCGTCAACTCGCCGACTTCATCGTCGGCGAGCTGCGGGAGAGCCTCGCCGGCCTCGCCGCGTCGCGCAGTGAACTGCTGCTCCAGGACGGCTGGCTGGACTACGCCGTGCTCACCGTGGCCCGGATGCACATCACCCTGCGGGACCGCCGACTGATCAGCAAACGCGAGGCCCTCGACGTGCTTTGCGCCGAGCTCGACGCCCCCGGGGAGGCCGTGGCGGACATCCGTCGGCGCCGATATGGGGACGGCGTGGAGGGGGCGGGGCAGGAGGACGAGGCCTGGCGGCGCCGGAGGGCGGGGCTGGCGGCCCGCTTCCTGGGGCCGGTCGTCGGGCGGCTGCTCTCTTCGTACGGATAGACCACCCGGCCCGGCCGCGACGGGACCCGCCAACAGGGGCCCGCGGATACGGGGCGGTCCAAAAGGGGGCAGTCCTAAGGGGGAAGCTCCAAGTGGGGTTAGTTCATTATGGCCCGGATTTGGGGGCTCGGGCATCGTCTTCAGGGGCGAATTTGCGGGGAATTCGTGCGCCTAGCTTGGATGCATGACGGAGAGCGCGAACAAGGTGAACGGTCAGGTCAGCGGCCAGGTCAGCGGTCAGGCGGGCAGGCAGCCGGACGGCGGGGTCAGCGGCAGGGGGAACGGGGGGAGCGGGGACCTGACGTGTATGGCCGGCGACGGGGTGGAGCTGGCCGTGCGGGATCACGGCGGGGCCGGGCCCGCGGTGCTGTTGTTGCACGGGGCGGGGCGGACGTTGGCGGACTGGGAGCGGGTCGCGCCGCTGCTGGCCGCGCGGCACCGGGTGCTGGCGATGGATCTGCGGGGCCACGGGCGGTCGGGTGACGGCGCGGTGCCGTGGACGTTCGAGGTGGCCGTGGGGGATGTGGCGGCGGTGTCGGCGGCCTGCGGGGTGCCGGAGGCCGTGGTGGTGGGGCATTCGATGGGCGGGATGGTGGCCGCGCGGTGCCTGGAGCTGCTGCCCGACACGCCCGCCGCGGTGAACCTCGACGGGCACGGGATGGGGCGGGTGGAGCAGTACGTGGGGCTGGACGCCGCGTACGTGCGCGAACGACTGGCGGAGGCGCGGAAGTTCGCGGAGGAGACGGGTGGACGGCCCTTCGACGCGGCCGCGTTGGACGGCGTGTACGGGTATCAGGCGGCGATGGCGGCGCAGTTGGGAATTCCCGGCGAGTTCATGGCGGCCGGGGTGCGGCGGTCCTTGGCGCGGACGGCGGACGGGCGGCTGTTCCTGCGGCCGGGGCGACGGCAGGCGGTCCAGGTCCAGGAGGCGATGGCGGGGATCGATCTGTTCGCGCTCTACCGGCGGGTGACGCGGCCGTTGCTGATCGCCCGGGCGCTGCGCCCCAACCCCCAGGTGCCGGGCATGCCGCCCTGGTTCGAGGAGCTGATGGCCGCGTATGTGGAGGGGCTGCACCGCGATCTGGGGGAGCTGGCGCGGACGCAGCCGCAGGTGACCGTGGCGGGGGTGGACGGGACCCACGCGATGGCGCTGGAGCGGCCGGAGGAGGTGGCGGAGCTGGTGGCCGGGTTCGTGGGAGGGGTCGTGAAGGCCGGGCGCGTGGGCACGGGAGCGTGAGGCCGGTTCGCCGTCGAGGCACCCATGAGGGCGGGGAGGCGAGTCGCAGGCCTCGGCGGCGGCCCGCCGATCGGGCCCCCTACCGCGGAAAGACCTGGAAGAGCGTCGCCGGGCGGCCCCGGTAGCGTTCGCCGCCGGTGCGCAGGGTCTGTTCGATGAAGGTGCGGGCGTAGCTGTGCGGGTCCTGTTCGGGGCCGCCGAGGCCCCTGATGTACGTGGCGTGCGCCGCCAGTGAGGCGACCGCGCGGTCGATGCCGGGGCCGACCTCGGCGGCGTGGGTGGGGTGGGGGGAGCCGGCCACGGCGACCCAGCGGACGCCGTTCCAGGGCGCCAGGCCGCGCACGTCGGCCAGCTCGGGGAAGATCCAGCGGTTGCCGGCGTCGCCCGCCGCGTCCAGGACGGCGCGGCCGACCACCCGGTGGTCCGGGGTGTTCCACTCCACCCCGCCCCAGGTGTCGTGGTGGTTGAGGGTGATCAGCAGCTCGGGGCGGTGGCGCCGGATGGCCGCGGAGAGGTCGCGGCGCAGCGCCGTACCGGCCTCGATGACGCCGTCGTGGTGGTGTTCGAGGAACTCGACGGTGTGCACGCCGACGAGCGCCGCGCCGGCCCGCTGCTCGGCCTCGCGGATGCGCGCGCACTCCCCGGGTGCCAGTCCGTCGATGCCGGCCTCGCCGCGGGTCACGAGCAGGTAGCTGACCTCGCGTCCGGCGGCGGTCCATTCGGCGATGGCGGCCGCGGCGCCGTACTCCAGGTCGTCGGGGTGGGCGACGACCGCGAGGGCGCGCTGCCACTCCTTGGGCATGGGGGAGAGGCCGGGTTCGGCGGGCATGGGTGCCTTCCTTCCCTTCCGGTGAACCTGCTTCCGGGCCGGTGCCGTGTGGTGAGCGGTCCGTGCGGTGGAGCGGGTTCCGCTGCCGGGCGGTCCCGTTGGGGGCTGGTCCGGGTCGATCGTGCCACGAGAGGGCGGCGCGCTCCGGGAGGTGGGGCGTGGGGTGTGGGTGAGGTGGGGAGAGGAGCCTGGTGGGTCCGTGCGCGCTCCTCGGGCGGCTGAACTGGGTTTCATCACATCAGGTGAATATCTGGCCCAAGGTTGCGGTCGGCAACGCGCCGTTGCCACGCTGTTGCTGACTGTCAAGCTGTTGGGAGGGGCACGTGCCTTTCGGTGAGCAGCCCGCGTACCTCCGCGTCGCCGGCGACCTGCGCCAGAAGATCGTCGACGGGGTGCTTCCGCCGCACACCCGCCTCCCCTCCCAGGCCCGTATCCGCGAGGAGTACGGCGTCTCGGACACCGTCGCGCTGGAGGCGCGCAAGGTCCTGATGGCCGAGGGCCTGGTCGAGGGCCGCTCGGGCTCGGGCACCTACGTGCGCGAGCAGCCCGTCCCGCGCCGTATCGCCCGGGCCGGATTCCACGCGGTCGGCGGCTGTACGCCCTTCCGGCAGGAGCAGACGGACGAGCGGGTGCGCGGCACCTGGGAGTCCAACAGCGAGCAGGAGGGGGCCAGTTCGGCGGTCGCCGCCCGGCTGCGCGTTCCGCCGGGGGCCAGGGTGATGCGCACCCGCTATGTGTTCCGGGCGGAGGGCGAGCCGGCGATGCTCTCCACGTCCTGGGAGCCCCTGGAGGTGACGGGGCGGACGCCCGTGATGCTGCCGGAGGAGGGGCCGCTGGCGGGGCGCGGGGTGGTCGAGCGGATGGCGGCCATCGACGTGGTGGTGGACAACGTCGTCGAGGAGGTCGGGGCGCGGCCCGCGCTGGCCGAGGAGGCCATGGCGCTCGGCGGGGTGCCGGGGCATGCGGTGCTGGTCGTCTCGCGTACGTACTTCGCGGGCCGCAGGCCGGTCGAGACCGCCGATGTCGTCACGCTCGCGGACCGGTATCGGGTGGCCTACCACCTGCCGGTGAAGTAGCCGGGCGGCCCGCGAGGCCGCCCTCTGCCGTCGCCGCTCCGCCTCCGTATCCGCCCTCCCGGCGGCCCGTACTGGATCCGTGGCGGCTTTCAGTCTCCAGTCCGATGTCCCTTTTGATGGGATATGCCCGTGAATGTTGGCTGGATCTTGGTGTTGGAAACCTCACAGACCCTCAGCTGGGCGGGAGTTTTGGCCAGCAGCGGGAAGCCGATCTTCGGATTCGCTCTTACGATGGCGAAGTTTGTGCACGGCACGGGGGAAGACCAGGAGACCAGCACGTGAGCACGACGAAAACCCAGGGTGCGGAGCAGGGTTCGCATTCGAATTACCGGCGGTCCCTCGGGACCATCGCCCTGACCGCGACGGGCCTCGGGTCCATCATCGGCTCCGGCTGGCTCTTCGGGGCCGAGCGGGCCGCCGCCATCGCCGGTCCGGCCGCGATCCTGGCCTGGGTCATCGGCGCGCTGGTCGCGCTCACCATCGCGCTCACCTACAGCGAGCTGGGTGCGATGTTCCCGAAGGCCGGCGGCATGGTCCGCTACGGCCAGTACTCGCACGGCTCGCTGGCCGGCTACCTCGCGGCCTGGGCCAACTGGATCGCGATCGTCTCGGTCATCCCCGGTGAGGCCACCGCCTCGGTCCAGTACATGAGTTCCTGGGACTTCGGCTGGGCGAAGGCGCTCTACGACGGCAAGGAGCTGACCGGCACCGGTGTCGGGCTCGCCAGCGTCCTGCTGATCTTCTACTTCTTCCTCAACTGGTTCGCCATCTCGCTGTTCGCGAAGACCAACACCGCGATCACGGTCTTCAAGGTCGTGGTGCCGGTGCTGACCGCCAGCGCGCTGATGCTGGCGCACTTCGACACGGACAACATCACCGGCAACGGCGGCTTCACCCCCAACGGCTGGAGCTCGGTCTTCACCGCCGTCGCCGTCTCCGGCATCGTCTGGGCCTACAACGGCTTCCAGTCCCCGCTGAACCTCGCCGGCGAGGCCCGCAACCCGGGCAAGTCGCTGCCCAAGGCCGTCGTCTGGTCGATCCTGATCGCGCTGGTCATCTATGTCGCGCTGCAGGTCGCGTTCCTGATGGCGGTCCCCGCCGACAAGCTGGGCGCCAGCGGCGGCTGGGCCGGCCTCGGCTACAACTCGCCGCTCGCCGACCTCGCGGTGGCCTGGGGCCTGAACTGGCTGGCGCTGCTGCTGTACGCGGACGCCTTCGTCTCGCCGTCCGGCACCGGCATGATCTACGCCGCCACCACCTCGCGCATGATCCACGGCGTGCAGGAGAACGGTCATCTGCCCGGCGTCTTCGGCAAGGTGGACAAGAAGACCGGCGTGCCGCGTCCGGCGCTGCTGCTCAACCTCGTGATCGCCTTCCTCTTCCTCGCGGTCTTCCGCGGCTGGGGCTCGCTCGCCGAGATCGTCTCGGTCGCCACCGTCATCTCGTACATCACCGGCCCGGTCGCGGTGATGTCGCTGCGCCGCATCTCGCCGGACCTCACCCGCCCGGTCAAGCTCCGGGTGATGCCGCTCATCGCGCCGGTCGCGATGGTCTTCGGCTCGCTGGTCCTGTACTGGGGCCGCTGGCCGCTGACCGGCAAGGTCATCCTGATCATGGCCGTCGGACTGCCGGTCTGGGCCTGGTACGAGATCGGCAAGCCGCTGACCCAGGGCCGCAAGCCGTGGGCCGGGCTGCGCCCGCACCTCAAGGCCGGCGCCTGGATGGTGGCGTATCTGCTGGTCATGGCCGCGGTGTCGTACATGGGCGGCAAGGAGTTCGGCGGTAAGGGCTATCTGCCCGCAGGCTGGGACATCGTCGTGGTCGCCGTGATCGGACTGGCCTTCTACTACTGGGGCGTGCGCAGTTCGTGGCGCAACCCGTCGCTGGTCCAGGTCGAGGCCGAGATCCGTGCGGAGGAAGAGGCCGCCGCGGCGGACGCGGCCGGAGAGGCAGAAGGGGCCAAGGCGTCCGTCGGGGCCTGAGTCAGCCTGGCGCCACGCCTCACAGTTTCGGACATACGCCCGGTCCTTCGGGCGAAAACCGGCCACTCGCAGGCCGCTTCCGGTACACCCGGGGCCCGCGAGTGGCCGGTTCGGTACCTCTTTGTGTAAATCCATATCCGGTGCGTAAAGGTCGGGCGTACGCTCGGGCATATGCGGATTGCGATTTCGGCATCAGCAGACGAGGGGCGCGTCACGACGCGCTGTGTGGCGGACGGAGGGGCGCAATGACCGAGGGTGGAGCCGTGCTCCCCTGGCTCGTCATCCGCCAGGACGAAGGGGGCAACCGGTATCGCGTCGGCCGCTATGCCACCCGGGCGGAGGCGGAGCGGGTGGCCGACCGGCTCGATTCACCGGGCCGGCGGCAGCTCTACGTGGTCGAGAAGGTCGACCATGCGGCGACCTGAGGGGCGGCGGGCGAGAAGCGGGACGAAGGCGGGGGACGTAGGCTGCCGCGCATGACGACGGTGCGCGTAGTAGTGGGCGGAGCGGTGTGCCAGGGCGGGCGGCTGCTGGCCGCACGCCGCAGCGCACCGCCCGCGCTGGCCGGCCGCTGGGAGCTGCCCGGCGGCAAGGTGGAGGACGACGAGACGCCCGAACGGGCGCTGGAGCGCGAACTGCGTGAGGAGCTGGGCGTCGAGGCGGTGGTCGGGGAGCGCATCCCCGGGGAGTGGGTGCTGCGGCCCGGCTACGTCCTGCAGGTGTGGACGGCCCGGCTGGCGTCCGGTGAGCCGCGGCCGCTGCAGGACCACGACGAGCTGCGCTGGCTGCTGCCCGGCGAGGAGTCGCAGGTCGACTGGCTGGATCAGGACCGCCCGGCGGTCGCCGAGGCGATGCGCAGGCTGGTCGCCACGGCCGGGATCCCGGGCGTGCGGTCCGCTTGAGCGCGCGCGGCCGCCCGCCCGCCCTGGCTCGCGCCCCGTGTGCCTTGGCTCCTTCGCCGCGCACGCATGACCGCCCGCCGCGCACGCACGGCCCCACTGTTCCCATATGCGCCATTTGTGTCACAGCGCACCGTTGGCGGCGATACTTCGACCTCGATATCGGGTATGTCCAGATTGACCCCTTCAATGTGGGCAATCCGACGGGGATGCCATCGGGGTTGGGATGTGATCGGCGTGAGCGACAGCGCAGCGGCAGGGGCCCCGGAATCCGGCTCCAGCAGTGTCCGCAAGCGCGGCAGGGCCACCGGTTCACCGATCGCCGAATGGAGCTTTCCGGCCGACCCCGGAGCGGTGCGCACCGCCCGCACGATGGTCCGTCGGGTGCTGGACGACTGGGGACTGAACGGCGCCACCGATGTGGCCGTACTACTCGTCAGCGAGCTCGTCACCAACTCCCTGCGCTACGCCAGCGGACCGATCGGCGTCCGCATGGTGCTGCTGAGCTCCGGCGGGCTGCTCGTCGAGGTCTCCGACCCGCTGCCCGACCCGCCGCAGGAGCGCGCAGCCGCCCCGGACGACGAGGGCGGCCGTGGATTGCAGCTGGTCGCGTGCAGTTCGCGACGCTGGGGGACCCGGCGTGGAAAGAGTGGCAAGACAGTGTGGTTCGAGCTGTCGGTGGCTGGTTAGGAGACATGTGGAGTCCTGATCGTTGCCATTTCATCGACATTTTGTAGATGGCCTGCGATCGAGACTGTGCTGTGATCGTGAAGACCGTGTTCCGGATAGCCGAGGTGCTGGATACTCAGGCTGGTCCGGTCCGGGCACGATGAGCTGGAGGGGACGGGGCTCGTGAGCGAGATGTCATCTGGCGGGGCAGAACCCGCACAGGCCGAGGGTCAGGGTGGTGCGGACGGCCCCGGTGACCCAGGTGGGCGTGCGTACGCCCGCGACCTGCACGGTCCGCCCGTATGGCAGAGCAGCCGGCCCGGCTCGATCTACGACTACATCAGAGTGGCCTCCTTCTCGCTCGGCCCCGACGGGCGGATCGACCAGTGGAGCGAGCGGGCCGAGCAGATGCTCGGGATCCCCGCCCGCTACGCCATCGGCAAGGACCCCATCGAGGCGTTCGTCCCCAGCGAGTTCCGCGAGACCGGGCGCCGCAAGGTGTCGGAGATCCTCGACGGCCGCGAGTGGACCGGCCTGGTGCCCTACCGCAGGGCCGAGGGCGGACCGGCCGACGGGCTCGCCGAGATCTATGTGATGCCCTCCCACGACGAGGCCGGGCAGCGCGCCGCGGTCTGCGTCGTCGTCGATGTCCGGGCGCTGCGCGGCATCGAGACCGACCTCGCCGCCTCACAGGCCGTTTTCGGTCAATCCCCCATGGGCTTCACCCTGTTCGGCACGGACCTGAAGCTGCTGCGGGTCAACGAGCGCTTCGCCACGGTCTTCGGCGGCCCCGCCGCCAAGTACCGCGGCCGCACCCCGCACGACTTCCTGCCGCGCCCCGAGGCCGAGCGGATGACCGCCGCGCTGCGCCGCGTCCTGGAGACCGGCGAACCGGTCACCGAGATGCAGCTGGTGGGGGCGGTGCCCGGCGAGGAGGAGCGCCGCCGCTGGTCGGTGTCGCTCTACCGACTGCACGGCGCCAGCGGCCGCCCCATCGGCGTCGCGGCGCTCGCCGCCGACGTCACCGGCCGGCGCCGGGCCGAGCGCGAGGCCGCCAGCGCCCGCCGCAACCTCGCCCTGCTCAACGAGGCCGGCGCCCGGATAGGCAACTCCCTCGACCTGGAGACCACCGCCCGCACCCTGTTGGACGTCGCCGTCCCGCAGTTCTGCGATCTGGCGTCGGTGGACCTCTATCAGGGCCTGCTGGCCGGCGACGAGGCACCGCCCGGCATGAGCGACGGCAGCGCCGAGCTGCGCCGGGTCGCGTTCGCCAGCGCCGTCTCCGACGCCCCGTTCGCCAGTGCCGCCGGCGGCGCGCCCCAGGACCCGCCGGTCGCCGTCGGCGCCGTCCACCGCTACCCCTTCAACTCCCCCTGCGCGGCCGCCCTGCGCACCGCCCAGGCGCAGATCATCCCGGGCCGGGAGAGCGACGAAGGACCGGAGCTGGGCGCCGTGGTGCACTCCACGCTCGTCGTCCCCATGGTCGCCAGGGACACCGTCGTCGGGCTGGTGCAGTTCTCCCGCGCGAAGGGCAGCGAGCCGTTCGGGGAACGCGACACCGCCCTGGCCGTGGAGCTCGCGGCGCGCGCCGCGGTCTGCATCGACAACGCCCGCCTCTACCGCCGCGAGCACGAACGCGCGCTGATCCTGCAGCGCAGCCTGCTGCCGCCCGGCGACCCGGAGGCGGCCGGCCTCGACATCGCCTGCCGCTATCTGCCCGGCACCACCGCGACCGAGGTCGGCGGCGACTGGTTCGACGTCATCGAACTCCCCGGACACCGCACGGCGTTGGTCGTCGGCGACGTCATGGGCCGCGGGCTGCGCGCCGCCGTGGCGATGGGCGAACTCCGCACCGCCGTAAGGACGCTGGCGCTGCTGGACCTGGAGCCGGCCGAGGTGCTCTCGGCGCTGGACGAGATCGCCCGCGGGCTCGGCGGCAGCGGCGACGGCCGGTCCGCCGGGCGCGCGTCCCGCGGCCGGTCAGGTGCCGCCGGCGCACCGGAGCCGGGCCGCTCCGCCCGTACCGCCGACCTCTCCGAGGTCTACCTCGCCACCTGCGTCTACGCCGTCTACGACCCGGTCACCCGGCGGGCGACGTTCGCCAACGCCGGGCATCTGCCGCCGGTCCTGGTCGAGGAGGGCGAGGACGCGCTGCTGCTCGACGTACCGCCGGGGATGCCGCTGGGCGTCGGGGGCGAGCCGTTCGAGGAGATCGAGGTGGAGCTGCCGGACGGCGCGCTGCTGGCCCTGTACACCGACGGGCTGGTGGAGTCCCGCCACCACCCCCTCGACGAGGGGCTGCAGGCCTTCCGGGCGGCGCTGTCGGGCGCCGACCGCCAGCTGGAGGACGCCTGCGACCACGTCCTGAGCGCCCTGGACACCTCGCACGGCGAGGACGACATCGCGCTGCTGATGGCCCGGGTGCACGGGCTGCCCAAGGACTCGGTGGGCGACTGGAGCCTCGCGCCGGAGGCCCGTTCGGTGGCCCGTGCCCGTGAGCTGGCCCGCGACCAGCTGACGGACTGGGGCCTGCAGGGGCTGGTCGACACCGCGGAGCTGCTGGTCAGCGAGCTGGTGACGAACGCGCTGCGGCACGGCCACGGCGAGATCCGGCTGCGGCTGCTGCTGGACCGCACGCTGGTCTGCGAGGTCTGGGACGCCGATCTCGCCCAGCCGCGCCGCCGCCGCGCCCGGGACACCGACGAGGGCGGCCGCGGACTGCAGCTGGTCGGTCTGCTCAGCGAGGGCTGGGGCAGCCGCCGCACCCCGCGCGGCAAGACCGTCTGGTTCGAACTCGCCCTGCCCGACGGGGAGTCGACGGGCATGGACCCCTCGGAAGCGCTGCTGAGTCTGTTCTGAGGCCCGTGCCGAGGCGGCGTCAGGCGGCGGCCCGCAGGTTCGCCGCCGCCCGCTCCGCCTCGCGGACCACCCGCGCGGTGTCCACCCCCACCAGCTCACCGCGCGCCTTGCGCAGCCGCCCGTCGACGAAGACCTCGCTGACGTTCGGCGGCTGCCCGTTGAGCACGATCTGGCTGGTCCAGTCGAAGCGCGGGGCGAAGTTGAGGGTGCCGGGGTCCAGGACGACGACGTCGGCGCGCTTGCCCGGAGTCAGCGACCCGACCCGGTCGGCCATGCCGATGCACTCCGCACCGCCCAGCGTCGCCATCCGCAGCACCGCCGGGATCGTCGGATGGACCCCCGCGTCCTCGTGCCGGGCCCGCTGGAGGCCCACCGCCGCCTTCATCAGGTTGAACATGTCCGAGGTGTCGTTGGTCCCGCCGTCGTGGCCGAGCCCGGCCCGCACGCCGCGGCGGTGCAGCGCGGGCAGCGGCGCGATGCCCGAGGCCAGCCGCATGTTGCTGAGCGGGCAGTGCGCCACCCGGACGTCGTGCTCGCCGGTCAGCGCGATCTCCCGGTCGTCGAGGTGCACCGCGTGGTTCATCAGCAGGTCCGGGCCGAAGGCGCCGACCTCCCGCAGCGCGCGGACCGGATCGTCCGCGCGGTCCGCGCGGCACTCCAGCACATGGCAGTTGAGCATCACGCCCAGCTCCCGGGCCAGCTCGTGGAACTGGCGCAGCTCGGCGCGGACGGACATCCCGGCCTGCGCCGACACCTGCGCCAAGGCCAGCGGCAGCGGGTCCAGGAAGTCCCTCTTGACCCGGGGGATCAGCTCCCGGGCGGCGGCGTGCTGGGCCGCCGCGTAGACGAACCGCACCCCGGCGTCGTCCAGCGCCCGGACGTAGGCCCCGGCGGTGTCGTACGGGATGGGGTGGACCCAGTCGACGACGGTGGTGACGCCCGCGCCGAGGGCGTCGAGCGCGGCCAGACGCACGAAGCGGTACATGTCCCGGGGTCCGATCCTCGACAGCACATGTCCGTTGCAGCCGGACAGCCACCCGCTCAGGTCCCGGTCCGCGCAGCCGCCCCGGATGCTGGACTGCCACAGGTGGTTGTGCAGATCCACGAAACCCGGCAGCACGATCCGGCCGCCGGCCTCCAGCACCCGGGCGCCGGGCGGTGCCTCCAGGTGCCGTCCGACGGCGGCGATCGTGCCGTCGCGCAGCAGCAGGTCGACGCCGTCCTCCAGCGCGCCAAGGGGGCCCTCGCCCAGACCGGGGTCCATGGTGAGCACCAGATCGGCGCCGCGCAGCAGCGTCGGACGCCCGCCGCCCGGGGCCGTCGCGGGGCCGGCGGCCCGGTCGTCGGACTCGGGCACGCCGGCCGCCGCGGCGAGCGGAAGGCTGCCGATGCCCGCGAGGACCGTGCGCCGTCCGATCCGCGGGGAGGTCATTCCGTACGGCGCCGGATCTTGTTCCCGAGCCACACCAGCGGGTCGTACTTACGGTCCGCGGCGCGCTCCTTCAGCGGGATCAGCGCATTGTCGGTGATCTTGATGTGCTCGGGGCAGACCTCCGTGCAGCACTTGGTGATGTTGCAGTAGCCCAGCCCGTGCTCGTCCTGCGCGGTGCTCTTGCGGTCGATGCCGGACGCCGGCGCCGCGTCCAGCGGATGCATGTCGAGCTCGGCGATCCGCATCAGGAAGCGCGGGCCGGCGAACGCCGCCTTGTTCTCCTCGTGGTCCCGGACCACGTGGCAGGTGTCCTGGCACAGGAAGCACTCGATGCACTTGCGGAACTCCTGCGAGCGGCCCACGTCCTCCTGCTGCATGCGGTACTCACCGGGCGCCAGCTCCGCGGGCGGCATGAACGAGGGGATCTCGCGGGCCTTGGTGTAGTTGAACGACACGTCGGTGACCAGGTCGCGGATGACCGGGAACGCCCGCATCGGCGTGACCGTGATCGTCTCCGTACGGTCGAACACCGACATCCGGGTCATGCACATCAGCCGCGGCCGGCCGTTGACCTCCGCGCTGCACGAACCGCACTTGCCCGCCTTGCAGTTCCAGCGCACCGCGAGATCCGGCGCCTGGGTCGCCTGCAGCCGGTGGATGATGTCCAGCACCACCTCGCCCTCGTGCACCTCGACCGTGAAGTCCTCAAGGCCTCCGGCGCCGGTGTCGCCCCGCCACACCCGGAAGTGCGCCTGGTAGGCACCGGACTTCCCGGGCCCCTCCGCCGCGTCGGATACCGTCTGCTGCTCGCTCACCGGCTCAGCTCCTCGTCCGTCAGATACTTCGCCAGCTCGTCCTTCTCGAACAGCTCCAGCAGATCGCGGCGGATCGGCGGCATCTCCCGGCGGGAGAGCCGGATCTGTCCCAGCGCCGGGTCCGCGGCCCGGGAGTCGCCCTGCGGGTCCGCGAGCCGGCAGACCAGATTGATGTTGCGCCAGTTGCGGTCCATCGCCGGGTGGTCGTCGCGGGTGTGCCCGCCCCGGCTCTCCTCGCGCTCCAGCGCGGACCGGGCCACACACTCGCTGACCAGCAGCATGTTCCGCAGGTCCATGGAGAGGTGCCAGCCCGGGTTGTACTGCCGGTGCCCCTCGACGCCGGCCCGCCGGGCCCGTACCCGCAGATCCGCGAGCCGTTTGAGGGCCTCGTACATCTCGCCCTCCTTGCGGATGATGCCGACCAGGGCGTTCATCGCCTTCTGGAGCTCCTGGTGGAGGGTGTACGGGTTCTCCGCCGGGCCCTCGTCGTGCCCGGTGCCGTCCGCGCCCTCGCCGGCCTCGGCGCTGAAGGGCCGCAGCGCCTCCGCCTCGGCGGCGTCGATCTGCAGCGGGTCGACGGTGGGCCGCTCGGCCAGCGCCGCCGTGTACTCGGCCGCGTGCAGCCCCGCCCGGCGGCCGAAGACCAGCAGGTCGGACAGGGAGTTGCCGCCCAGCCGGTTGGAGCCGTGCATCCCGCCGGCGACCTCACCGGCCGCGAACAGGCCCGGTACGCCGGTCGCCGCCGCGGTGTCCGGGTCCACATCGACCCCGCCCATCACGTAGTGGCAGGTCGGCCCGACCTCCATCGGCTCGGCGGTGATGTCCACGTCCGCCAGCTCCAGGAACTGGTGGTGCATCGACGGCAGCCGGCGCTTGATCACCTCGGCCGGCATCCGGGTCGAGACGTCCAGATAGACCCCGCCGTGCGGGGAGCCGCGCCCCTCCTTGACCTCGGCGTTGATCGCGCGGGCGACCTCGTCGCGGGGCAGCAGCTCGGGCGGGCGGCGGTTGGTCTCCGGGTCCTCGTACCAGCGGTCGCCCTCCTCCTCGGTCTCGGCGTACTTCTCCTTGAAGACGTCGGGGATGTAGTCGAACATGAAGCGCCGGCCGTCGCTGTTGCGCAGCACCCCGCCGTCGCCGCGTACGGACTCGGTGACGAGGATGCCCTTGACCGACGGCGGCCAGACCATGCCGGTGGGGTGGAACTGCACCATCTCCATGTTGATCAGCGGTGCCCCGGCGAGCAGCGCCAGCGCGTGCCCGTCGCCGGTGTACTCCCAGGAGTTCGACGTCACCTTGAAGGACTTGCCGATGCCGCCGGTGGCCAGCACCACCGCCGGGGCCTCCAGGACGAAGAAGCGGCCGGACTCCCGCTCGTAGCAGAAGGCCCCGGCGACCCGGCCGTCCGCCTCCGCGCCGCGCTCCTTGAGGATGCGGGTGACGGTGCACTCCTGGAAGACCTTCAGCCGGGCGTCGTGGGCGCCGAACTCCCGCTCGTCCTCCTGCTGCAGCGAGACGATCTTCTGCTGGAGGGTACGGATCAGCTCCAGGCCCGTACGGTCGCCGACGTGCGCGAGGCGCGGGTACTCGTGGCCGCCGAAGTTGCGCTGGGAGATCCGGCCGTCGGGCGTGCGGTCGAAGAGCGCGCCCCAGGTCTCCAACTCCCATACCCGGTCGGGCGCTTCGCGGGCGTGCAGCTCGGCCATCCGCCAGTGGTTGAGGAACTTCCCGCCGCGCATGGTGTCGCGGAAGTGGACCTGCCAGTTGTCGTGCTCGTTGACGTTGCCCATGCTGGCCGCGATACCGCCCTCGGCCATCACCGTATGGGCCTTGCCGAACAGGGACTTGCAGATCACGGCCGTCCGCATACCGGCCTCGCGGGCCTCGATGGCGGCGCGCAGCCCGGCGCCGCCCGCGCCCACCACGACCACGTCCCATGCCTGCCGGTCCACATGCGCCATCGGGGGCACACCTTTCCTTGGAGAAGCTGCCGTCGGGACGGCTGCCACGGGGGCAGCCGCCGTCGCAGAAGTCGGTCAGAAGAAGCGGGGGTCCGAGAAGGCCCCGCTGGCCAGCAGGAAGACGTAGAAGTCCGCCAGGGCCACGCTGATCAGGGAGGACCAGGCGAGCAGCATGTGCCGCTCGTTGAGCCTGCCGACCCAGCCCCACATCCGGTAGCGCACCGGGTGCTTGGAGAAGTGCCGCAGCCGGCCGCCGATGATGTGCCGGCAGGAGTGGCAGGAGAGGGTGTACGCCCAGATCAGCACGATGTTGGCGAGGAAGACCAGGGTGCCCAGACCCATGTGGCCCCACTCGTAGTGCGCGTCGCGGAAGGTCAGCGCGGTGTCGTAGGTCAGCACCCCGGCGACCAGCACCGCGAAGTAGAAGAAGTAGCGGTGGATGTTCTGCAGGATCAGCGGGAAGCGGGTCTCACCGGTGTACTTCTTGTGCGGTTCGGCGACCGCGCAGGCCGGCGGCGAGGCCCAGAAGCCGCGGTAGTAGGCCTTGCGGTAGTAGTAGCAGGTCAGCCGGAAGCCCAGCGGGAAGATCAGGATGAGCAGTGCCGGGGACAGGCCCCACCAGCTGCCGACGATCTCCCAGTTGGGCCCGCCGCGCATGGTGTGGCAGTTCTGCGCCAGGCACGGCGAGTAGAACGGCGAGACATAGGGCGCGGCGTAGTAGTCGGCGTTCGCGAACGCCCGCCAGGTCGAGTAGACGATGAACGCGAGCAGTCCGGCGGCGGTGCCGGCCGGCGCCAGCCACCAGCGGTCGGTCCGCAGATGGCGGGCGGGAATGGCGGCGCGCGAGGCAGTGTGCACACCGCTCGCGCCCGTTTGCGATGAGGGTTCGGTGCCAGTGGCCAACGTCGGTCTCCGAGAAGGGCGCTCCGTCCGGAATGCTCGTTCCGCAATCGCTTTCCGTCGGGGCGGCAACGGGGTAGGGGTCTGAGTGGGGCGAGGACACCCCCTAAGGGGCATCCACCAGGGGTCTCTCCCTAGGGCGCATGACCGTTGCGGCAGCCGAGTCCCTCGTCATCGGCTCCCACCCACAGCGCCGCGTCGTAGGGGGCGTCGGAGATCGTCACCATCTCGACGGCGGGGGGAGCGCCGCCCCGGCGGGACGGCCCGGCCGCCGCGCTCTGCTTCAGCAGGGCGAGGCTCTCGCGCAGGTGGTCCGCATCGCTGCGCACCCGGCGCACGTCCAGGCCGGCGCCGAGTCGCGCCTCCAGCCTTCCCACCGACCGGACCAGGTCGTCCAGGCTGCGTTCAACCGCCGTCAGTTCGTCCTGATGGGACATATAACGTGCCCTCACTTTTGAAGGTGTGGTGGGCGATCTCATGCGCCCGAGAGTGTCGCGCGTCACAGTAGGCGTTGGGAAGGGGTCCGGCGCGATTACGACTCGAACCGGTGCGTTTCGGCTACCGCGTGCGACGGCGGAGATCGAACGCCGATACGGGAGAGGGTGGCAAATACGGGCGTACGCACGGCCGCTGACCCCTTGTCAGCCCGTCGTATTGCGCCGGGCGGGTGGCCTTCGTGCGGGCTTGGCCGTGTCGGGTGGCCGGGCGCCGAACGGTCGCTTTCAGTAGGGGCTCATAGATGTGATGAGCCGCAAAGTCGGCCGAACGTGGTGTGCCGGAGCCAGCCCGCCGGCGGCGCCGCGCGGGCGAGCCCGGAGGTAACAGTCATGACCCACCACGACAACCCCTCGGCCCGCGCGGCCCGTGGACGCCGCATCGCCGCACTGGCCGCCGCGGGGGTGCTGCTCCCGCTGCCGGCCCTCACCGGATGCAGCGGGGAGGGCGGGCAGTCGTCCTCCCCGGCGTCCCAGGACATCGCCCCGGCGCCCCGCGGCGAGCTCAAGGACGGCGGCACCCTGCGCTGGGCGGTCGACGCGATGCCGGGCACCCTCAACGCCTTCCAGGCCGACGCCGACGCGACCACCAGCCGGATCACCGGTGCGGTGCTGCCCAGCATGTTCACCGTCGACGCCGGCGGCGCGCCGCAGCGCAACGCGGACTACCTCGACGCCGCGGACGTCAGCGCCCGCGACCCCAAGCAGGTCGTCACCTACAAGATCAACCCCAAGGCGCGGTGGAGCGACGGCACCGCGATCACCGCCGCGGACTTCGTCGCCCAGTGGACGGCGCTGCGCGGCAGGGACAACGCGTACTGGACCGCCCGCAACGCCGGCTACGACCGGATCGGCAAGGTCGAGCAGGGCGCGGGCAGCCGGGAGGTCAAGGTCACCTTCGCCCGGCCCTACGCCGACTGGCGGTCGCTGTTCACCCCGCTCTACCCCAGGAGCGTGATGGGCAACGCCAACGCCTTCAACGACTCCGCGCGCGAGCGGCTCGCGGTGGGCGCGGGCCCGTTCCTGGTCCAGAAGCGGGACGCGGCCAAGGGGCGGGTCGTCCTGGCACGGAACCCCTCGTGGTGGGGGGCGCCCGCCAAGCTCGACAAGATCGTGCTGGAGGCGCTGCCCGGGGAGAAGCGGTCGGCGGCGCTGGCCGCCGGGTCCATCGACGTCGCCGCGGTCGACCAGATCGCCGCGAAGCGGGTCGCCTCCGCCCGGGGCCCGGCCGCGCCCGGCTTCCTCCGTAAGCCCGCGGCCGGCAACGCGGGCCCCCAGGGCGACGGCAGCCGGGCCCAGGACCGGCACGGCGCCAAGAACGCCGCCGAGCGCGCGGCGCTGAGCGGCTACACCCTCCACAAGGCCCTGGAGCCCGCCTACACCCAGCTCGCCCTCAACGGCAGCAGCGGCCCGCTGGCCGACGACCGGGTGCGCCGCGCGGTGGCCCGCGCCATCGACCGGCAGGCCCTCGCCGACGTCGTCCTCAAGCCGCTCGACCTGCCGTCCGAGCCGCTGGGCAGCCATCTGCTGATGGCCGGGCAGCGCGGCTACGAGGACCACAGCGACGCGCTCGGCGACCAGGACGCCGGGGCGGCCAAGGCGCTGCTCGCCGACGCCGGCTGGAAGTCCGACGGCGACCGGCAGCAGGCCGGCGGCAAGGCGGCCGCGCCGGCGCCCGGCGCGTGGCGCGGCGCGGACGGCCCCGGGGACGAGGACGGCGAGGCGGCGTCCGGCGGCCGGGTGGGGGACGGGCCCGGGCGTGGCGGCTACGAGGACGAGGACGACCGGGACGCCGGGACCGACGCCTACGACGAGGACGCCGACGGCGCGAACGACGGCCGCAACCCGGGCCGCCCCGCTCCCGGCCACGCCGGCCCGCCTGCCCGCGGCGAGGAGGAGCCGGGTGCCCGGCCCGCCGCCGCCGAGGCGCCGCTGTCCTTCACCGGCGCGGTCGGCTCCGAGATCCAGCGGGCCGCCCTGCTGCGGCAGAGCGCCTCGATCTACAAGGAGGCGGCCGCCCGGCAGAAGGAGAAGGCGGACGGCGACCGCGACTCCGCCGCGTACGCCAGGTACAAGCGGTACCGCATGCGCGCGGCGCAGACGCTGAGCGCCGCCGAGCTGGTCGAGACCGGCCGGCAGGTGGACCTGCCGGGATCCGCCGGCCACCCCGGCGCCCGCCACGTCGCCGCCGGGCACGCCGGGCACGCCCACGGCGCGGTGGCCGCCCGCGCCGACCGGGACCCGGCCGGCGGAAAGACGGCGGCCCGCACCACCACCGTCAAGAAGAACGGCAAGCCGCTCACGCTGCGTTTCGTCGTGCCCGACGGCGCGGCCGCCGAGCCGCTGCGCACCGTCGCCCGGCGGATCGCCACGATGCTCGACAAGATCGGCGTGCAGACCTCGCTCCAGCGGGTCTCCGACGCCAGCTACTTCCAGGACCACATCGCCTCCGGCGACTTCGACCTGGCGCTGTACTCCTGGCCCGGCACCGCCTATCCGGCGACCGACGCCCGCCCGATCTACGCCAAGCCGCAGCCGGCGGCCGACGGCTCGCTGACCGTCGAGCAGAACTACAGCCGGGTCGGCACCGACCACATCGACCAGCTCTTCGACCAGGCCGCCTCCGAGCTGGACGAGGGCGCCGCCCGCACGCTGGTGGAGCAGGCCGACGCCCGGATCTGGGCGGCCGCCGGGTCGATCCCGCTCTACCAGCGGCCCGAGCTCGTGGCCACCAAGGAGTCGCTCGCCAACGTCGGCGCCTTCGGCTTCGCCACACCGCGGTTCCAGGACATCGGCTACAAGAAGTAAGGGCCACCCCAAAGCTAACAATCGGTAAAAAACCGCAGGTCAGACGGTGTGGACCTGGGCTGCGGCGGCCATAACCGCCGCGGCCACGTACCATGGGGTGAGGCCGTGGCGTGTCATGCCCGGCAGGCGCGCGTACCGGATGGACGCGTCGCCATCCACGATTCCGGGAGAAGCGCCGCCAGTATGCCCACCCGCCACGACATTCGTAACGTCGCCATCGTCGCCCACGTCGACCACGGCAAGACGACCATCGTCGACGCCATGCTCAAGCAGGCCGGCTCCTTCGCCGCGCACGCCGCCGAGTCCCTCGACGACCGCATGATGGACTCGAACGATCTGGAGCGTGAGAAGGGCATCACGATCCTCGCCAAGAACACGGCGGTGAAGTATCACCCCAAGGACGGCGGCGACGTCATCACGATCAACATCATCGACACCCCCGGCCACGCCGACTTCGGTGGCGAGGTCGAGCGCGGTCTGTCGATGGTGGACGCGGTCGTCCTGCTCGTGGACGCCTCCGAGGGCCCCCTCCCGCAGACCCGCTTCGTGCTGCGCAAGGCCCTCCAGCAGCGTCTGCCCGTCATCCTGTGCATCAACAAGACGGACCGCCCGGACTCCCGGATCGACGAGGTCGTCAACGAGACCTACGACCTCTTCCTGGACCTGGACGCGGACGAGGACCAGATCGAGTTCCCGATCGTCTACGCCTGCGGCCGTGACGGCATCGCCTCGCTGACCAAGCCGGAGGACGGCACGGTCCCGGCGGACTCCACCAACCTGGAGCCATTCTTCTCCACGATCCTGGAGCACGTCCCGGCCCCCGAGTACGACGAGACGGCGCCGCTGCAGGCCCACGTCACCAACCTCGACGCGGACAACTTCCTCGGCCGTATCGCGCTGCTCCGCGTCGAGCAGGGCGAGCTGCGCAAGGGCCAGACCGTGGCTTGGATCAAGCGCGACGGCTCGGTCGCCAACGTCCGCATCACCGAGCTGATGATGACCGAGGCGCTCACCCGCAAGCCCGCCGAGGTCGCGGGCCCCGGTGACATCTGCGCCGTGGCCGGTATCCCGGACATCATGATCGGCGAGACCCTGGCCGACCCGGAGAACCCGATCGCGCTGCCGCTGATCACGGTGGACGAGCCGGCCATCTCGATGACCATCGGCACCAACACCTCGCCGCTCGTCGGCCGTGGCGGCACCGGCAAGGGCGCGGACGCCAAGGCCGCGGTCAAGGACCGCAAGGTCACCGCCCGCCAGGTCAAGGACCGCCTGGACCGCGAGCTGATCGGTAACGTCAGCCTCCGGGTCCTGGACACCGAGCGCCCCGATGCCTGGGAGGTGCAGGGCCGCGGTGAGCTGGCCCTCGCGATCCTGGTCGAGCAGATGCGCCGTGAGGGCTTCGAGCTGACCATCGGCAAGCCGCAGGTCGTCACGCAGGAGATCGACGGCAAGACGTACGAGCCGGTCGAGCGCATGACCATCGACGTCCCCGAGGAGCACATGGGCGCCGTCACGCAGCTCATGGGCGTCCGCAAGGGCCGCATGGACAACATGTCCAACCACGGCTCCGGCTGGGTCCGCATGGAGTTCGTCGTCCCCTCCCGCGGCCTCATCGGCTTCCGTACGGAGTTCCTGACCAACACCCGCGGCACGGGCATCGCCCACTCGATCCACGAGGGCCACGAGCCGTGGTTCGGCACGCTGGCGACCCGTAACAACGGCTCGCTCGTCGCCGACCGCGCCGGCGCGGTCACCGCCTTCGCGATGACCAACCTCCAGGAGCGCGGCGTGCTGTTCACCGACCCGGGCACCGAGGTGTACGAGGGCATGATCGTCGGCGAGAACTCGCGCGCCGACGACATGGACGTGAACATCACCAAGGAGAAGAAGCTCACCAACATGCGGTCGGCCTCGGCCGACTCCTTCGAGGCGATCGTCCCGCCGCGCAAGCTCTCCCTGGAGCAGTCCCTGGAGTTCTGCCGCGACGACGAGTGCGTCGAGGTGACCCCGGAGGCCGTGCGCATCCGCAAGGTCGTCCTGGACCAGAAGGAGCGCGGCCGCACCGCGTCGCGCGCCAAGCGGTAACGCTGGGCGCCGGGCCTTTATCTCGACCTCGGCGCGCGTGGGGCGTCCCTCTTGTACGGGGGGCGCCCCTTCGCTGCGCTTTGCCCGCCTCCCACGTTTTTGGCTTTCCCGCCGTGGTGGTTGTTCGCCGTTGCGCCTGGCGGCGGGCGTGGCGTTTCCGGCTTTCCCGCCATGGCGCCTTGTCCCCGTTGCGCCTGCGGCGGGCGGTTGTTTGTCGGGTGCGGTGACAGCCCTACGGACTCCGTCCTACGGTCTGTCCCCTCCCGTGGTGGGTGGGAAGACGGGCCGGTGGGGCCACACCTGCTCCGTCGACTACCGGCACACGAACGCTGACGCCCAGCCCCACCGGTCTCCTTCCCCCCACCCACGGGAGGGGGCGGACCGCAGGACGGAGTCCGGAGGGGCGCACCCGCTGCCGAAAACGCCCCGCGCAGCGGCACCCAGCCCGCCGCAGGCGAACCAAGCGAAACCCCCACGGCGGGAAAGCCGAAAACGTGGGAGGCGGGCCAAGCGCAGCGGACCGGCAAATGGAGCACCCCCCGCATGCGACACCCCCCACTCTGCGATCTCATGAGGGCCAGGCCCGATCCCTGGGCTTGGCCCGATCGCGGAGCTGAGGAGGCACCATGGGTGGAGCCACGCGCGCGAAGTGGGGCGCGTGCGCCGTCGTGGTCGCTCTCGTGGCCACGGCCTGCGGCGGGGGGAGCGCGGCCCGCGCCGGGGTGGTCAGCGCCTCGTGGGGGGATCCGCAGAATCCCCTGGAGCCGGCGAACACCAACGAGGTCCAGGGCGGCAAGGTCCTGGAGATGCTGTTCCGGGGGCTCAAGCGGTACAACCCGAGGACCGGGGCCGCGCAGAACGTCATCGCGGAGCGCATCGAGACCAAGGATTCGCAGAACTTCACGGTGACGCTGAAGCCGGGCTGGTCCTTCAGCAACGGCGAGAAGGTCACCGCCGCTTCGTTCGTGGACGCCTGGAACTACGGGGCGCTGCTGGACAACAAGCAGAAGAACGCGCCGTTCTTCCAGTACATCGACGGCTTCGACCGGGTGCACCCGGAGGACGGTGTGGCCACCGCCCGGACCCTGTCGGGGCTGGCGGTGAAGGACGACCGGACCTTCACCGTGAAACTCCGTCAGAAGTTCTCCAGCTGGCCGGACACGCTGGGCTATGCGGCCTTCATGCCGCTGCCGCGGGCGTTCTTCACCGACCATGACGCCTGGCTGGAGCGGCCCGTCGGCAACGGCCCGTACGTCGTGGACTCCTACGACAAGGGGTCCGTGCTGCGCATGCGGAAATGGGCGAAGTACCCGGGTGACGATCCGGCCCGAAACGCCGGGATCGACCTGCGGGTCTACACGGACAGCAACACCGCCTACACCGATCTGCAGGCCGGGAACCTCGATCTGGTCGACGATGTGCCGGCCGCCCAGCTCAAGAGCGTCCACGCCGATCTGGGCAAGCGGTACATCAACCAGCCGGCCGGGATCATCCAGACCCTCGCCTTCCCCATGTACCTCAAGGGATGGGGCGAGCCGGGCAAGGACAAGGTGCGCCGCGGTCTGTCGATGGCGATCGACCGGGAGCAGATCACCAGGGAGATCTTCCAGCGGACGCGGACGCCCGCGACGGACTGGACCTCGCCGGTGCTCGGGGCGGACGGGGGGTACAAGGCGGGGCTGTGCGGTGAGGTCTGCACGTTCGATCCGGCGAAGGCCAGGGCGCTGGTCAAGGAAGGCGGCGGGCTGCCCGGCGGCCGGATGACGATCACGTACAACGCCGACACCGGATCGCACAAGGACTGGGTCGACGCGATCTGCAACAGCATCAACAAGTCGCTGGGGGACGACGAGGCGTGTGTAGGAAATCCGATCGGCACGTTCGCCGATTTCCGGAACAAGATCGCGGCGAAGGGAATGCCCGGACCGTTCCGCAACGGCTGGCAGATGGACTATCCGCTGATCCAGAACTTCCTGCAGCCGCTGTACTACACCAACTCCTCGGCGAATGACGGAAAGTTCAGCAACGCCGGATTCGACAAGTTGGTGAACGTGGCGAACGCGGCGACGGACAGCAAGGAGGCCGTCGCGAAGTTCCAGGACGCGGAGCGGATACTCGCCCGCCAGATGCCGGCGATTCCGCTGTGGTACCAGAACGGCAGCGGCGGCTATTCGGACCGCATCAGCAATGTGTCGCTGAATCCGTTCAGCGTGCCGGTCTACAGCGAGATCAAGGTCAACTGAGCGAGCCGCGGGCGCTGCCGGCGCCGCCCGTACTGTCCGCGCGATGAGGGAGGTTGGGGCCGGTGGGACGCTATGTGATCCGGCGGCTGCTGCAGATGGTCCCGGTGTTCGTCGGCAGCACGTTCCTGATCTTCTTCATGGTGTACGCGCTGGGCGACCCCGTCGCGGCGATGTTCGGCGACCGGGCGCCGGACCCCGCCACCGCCGCCCAGATCCGCCGCGACCTCTACCTCGACCATCCGCTGTGGCAGCAGTACCTGCACTACATGGGGCAGATCTTCCGGGGGGACTTCGGCACCGCCTTCAACGGCCAGTCGGTCACCGAGCTGATGGCCTCGGCCTTTCCGGTCACGCTGCGGCTGACGGTGGTCGCCGTCGTGATCGAGATGGTGGTGGGCGTCGTGCTGGGGGTGTTCAGCGGTCTGCGGCGGGGCCGGGGCATCGACACCTCGGTGCTGCTGCTCTCGCTCGTCGTGGTGTCCATCCCGACGTTCGTGAGCGGCTATCTGCTGCAGTTCGTGTTCGGCGTGCGGTGGGGATGGGCCGCGCCGTCCGTCGCGCCGGAGGCACCGCTGAACGAGATGCTGCTGCCGGGCCTGGTGCTGGCGCTGGTCTCGCTGGCGTATGTGACCCGGCTGACCCGCACCTCGATCGCGGAGAACGCCCGCGCCGACTACGTCCGTACGGCCGTCGCCAAGGGCCTGCCCCAACGCCGTGTCATCACCCGCCATCTGCTGCGCAATTCGCTGATCCCGGTCGTCACGTTCATCGGGACCGATATCGGCGCCCTGATGGGCGGTGCGATCGTCACCGAGCGCATCTTCAACATCCACGGCGTCGGATTCCAGCTCTACCAGGGAATCCTGCGGCAGAACTCGCCGACCGTCGTGGGTTTCGTGACGATCCTGGTGCTGGTCTTCCTCGTCGCGAACCTCCTCGTCGACCTGCTCTACGCCGTCCTCGACCCGAGGATCCGCTATGCCTGAGTCCTATGTCCCCAAGGAAGCCATCGGCCACGGCGACGGCGGCTCCGCCGCGCTGGCCATCGGCGAGGCGGAGTCGCTGGAACGGAGGCCGGGCGCGGCGCCGCCCGGTGCCGGGCCACCCGCCCCCGTGCCCCTGGGCAAGCCGCGCAGCCTGTGGAGCGACGCCTGGCACGATCTGCGCCGCAACCCGGTCTTCGTGCTCTCCGCGCTGGTCATCGTCTTCCTGGTGGTGATCGCGATCTGGCCGCAGCTGATCGCCACCGGCAACCCCTACCGCGCCGACCTGGCCAAGGCGCAGCAGGGCTCCCAGCCCGGCCACCCCTTCGGCTTCGACACCCAGGGCCGGGACGTCTACACCCGCGTGGTCTACGGGGCCCGCGCCTCCATCACCGTCGGCGTCTGCGCCACCGCCGGTGCCGCGCTGCTGGGCAGCCTGATGGGCGGGCTGGCCGGATTCTTCGGCGGCTGGTCGGACACCCTGCTCTCCCGGCTCGCCGACATCTTCTTCGGCATCCCGGTGATCCTCGGCGGGCTGGTGTTCCTCTCCGTCGTCACCAGCACCACCGTCTGGCCGGTGGTCGGCTTCATCGTGCTGCTCGGCTGGCCGCAGGTCTCCCGTATCGCCCGCGGCTCCGTCGTCACCGCCAAACAGCACGACTACGTCCAGGCCGCCCGCGCGCTGGGCGCCGGCAACGGGCGGATGCTGCTGCGGCACATCGCGCCGAACGCGGTGGCGCCGGTCATCGTCGTCGCCACCATCGCGCTCGGTACGTACATCGCGCTGGAGGCGACGCTGTCGTACCTGGGGGCGGGCCTGAAGCCGCCCACCGTCTCCTGGGGCATCGACATCTCCACGGCCTCCACCTACATCCGCAGCGCGCCGCACATGCTGCTGTGGCCGGCGGGCGCGCTGAGCGTCACGGTGCTGGCGTTCATCATGCTCGGCGACGCGGTGCGCGACGCCCTCGACCCCAAGTTGCGCTGAGGAGGCGGCAGATGACGAACAGTGCCGGTGAGGCCGGGGGCGGTGGGGCGGGCACGGTCACCGACACCGCCCTGCTCGACGTGCGGGACCTGCGGGTGGAGTTCCGTACCCGGGACGGGATCGCGAAGGCCGTCAACGGTGTCAGCTTCAGCGTCGCGCCGGGCCAGACGCTGGCGGTGCTCGGCGAGTCCGGGTCCGGCAAGTCCGTCACCGCGCAGGCCGTGATGGGCATCCTGGACTCGCCGCCCGGCTTCGTGACCGGCGGCGAGATCATCTTCCAGGGCCGCGATCTGCTGTCCCTGCGCAAGGACGAACGGCGCAGGGTCCGCGGCGCCAAGATGGCGATGATCTTCCAGGACGCGCTGTCCTCGCTGAATCCGGTGCTCAGCGTCGGGGCGCAGCTGGGGGAGATGTTCCAGGTCCATGAGGGGATGTCCCGTAAGGAGGCCCGCGGCCGGGCGGTGGAGCTGATGGAGCGGGTGGGCATTCCCGCGGCCAGGGCGCGGGTGGGGGACTACCCGCACCAGTTCTCCGGCGGGATGCGCCAGCGCATCATGATCGCGATGGCGCTGGCCCTGGGCCCCGACCTGATCATCGCCGACGAGCCGACCACCGCGCTGGACGTCACCGTCCAGGCGCAGGTCATGGACCTGCTCGCGGAGCTGCAGCGCGAGTTCACCATGGGGCTGATCCTGATCACCCATGACCTGGGCGTGGTCGCCGACGTCGCCGACACCATCGCGGTGATGTACGCCGGGCGGATCGTGGAGACCGCACCGGTCCACCAGCTCTACCGCGCGCCCGCCCACCCGTACACCCGAGGGCTGCTGGACTCCATCCCCCGGCTGGACCACAAGGGGCAGCGGCTGTACGCCATCAAGGGCCTGCCGCCCAATCTGACGGCCATCCCGCCGGGCTGCCCCTTCAACCCGCGCTGCCCGCTGGCGCAGGACATCTGCCGCACGGACCTGCCGCCGCTGTACGAGGCCGGACCCGGCCGAGCCAGTGCCTGCCACTTCTGGAAGGAGACCCTCGGTGGCGCGCGATGACGCAAACCCCGCCGCGGCCGGCGCCGGCCCGGCGCCCGGCGAGCCCCTCCTGGAGATCCGCGACCTGGTCAAGCACTTCCCCCTCACCCGGGGCGTGCTCTTCAAAAAGCAGGTCGGCGCCGTCAAGGCCGTCGACGGGGTCTCCTTCGACCTCCGCAAGGGCGAGACCCTGGGGATCGTCGGGGAATCGGGCTGCGGCAAGTCCACGGTCGCCAAGCTGCTGGTGGGCCTGGAGCGCCCGACGGCGGGTCGGATCCGCTACCGGGGCGAGGACATCACCCGCCTGTCGGGCCGGGCCATGAAGGCGGTGCGACGCAACATCCAGATGGTCTTCCAGGACCCCTACACGTCCCTGAACCCCCGGATGACGGTCGGCGACATCGTCGGCGAGCCCTACGAGATCCACCCGGAGGTGGCCCCCAAGGGAGACCGCCGCCGCAAGGTCCAAGAACTCCTGGACGTGGTGGGGCTCAACCCCGAGTACATCAACCGCTATCCGCACCAGTTCTCCGGCGGCCAGCGCCAGCGCATCGGCATCGCCCGCGGCCTCGCCCTGCGCCCGGAGATCATCGTCGCCGACGAGCCGGTCTCCGCGCTGGACGTCTCCGTCCAGGCCCAGGTGGTCAACCTCCTGGAGCAGTTGCAGGACGAGTTCGACCTCTCCTATGTCTTCATCGCCCACGACCTGTCCGTCGTCCGGCACATCTCCGACCGGATCGCGGTGATGTACCTGGGGCGGCTCGCCGAGATCGGCACCGAGGAGCAGATCTACGACCACCCCACCCACCCCTACACCCAGGCCCTGCTCTCCGCCGTGCCCGTACCGGACCCCGACTCCCGCGCCGCCCGCGAGCGCATCCTGCTCACCGGCGACGTGCCCTCACCCGCCGACCCGCCGTCCGGCTGCCCCTTCCGCACCCGCTGCTGGAAGGCCCAGGACCTGTGCGCCGAGGTCGTCCCCCCGCTCGAAGTCCCCCCGCCCTTCCGGGAGTCGACCGGACCGGCCCGGCACCCCTCGGCCTGTCACTTCGCACAGGAGCGCCAGGTGGTACCGGTCGAGGACCGCCTGCCCGACGGGGAGGACGGCGAGGACGGCGATGACCGCCTGCCCGACGGACCGGAGCCGGGCCCGGTCGCCCACCGCTAGGCCGCCTCGCCAGGGGGCGCCCCGGCCGCTCCGCCGGGCCGGGCCCCGGCCGTGCCGCGCACCACCTCCAGGTACTCCCCGATGGCGTCCCGGTTGCGCACCAGCGTCTCGATGCGCTCGGTCATCCGGTCGCGCTCGCGCTCCAGCGTGGCGAGCATCTCCGGTGTCGCGTCGGGGAAGTGGATGGCCCGGGGCTTGTCCAGGCAGGGCAGGATCTGCTTGATGAGCCGGGTCGGCAGCCCGGCGTCGAGGAGCCCCCGGATCTGCAACACCCGATCCACGCAAGGCTCGTCGTAGGCGCGGTAGCCGTTGGCGCAGCGCTCGGCGACGATCAGCCCCTGCTCCTCGTAGTAACGCAACAGCCGCCGGGGCGTACCCGTACGCGCCGACAGCTCCCCGATCCGCATCCACACCACCTCCCGACAACGACAGCGCCGCCGTGGCCGGGAACATTCCCCGCCACGGCGGCAGTCGGCAGCGCCTGGGTGCTACTTGTCGGAGTCGGTCCCCGCGTCCTCGATCGCCGCCAGCGCCGGGTCGAGGATGATGTCCTCGTCGCGGGCCGCGGTCGTCGGCTCCTCCGGGAAGTGGCAGGCCGTCAGGTGGCCCGCCTCGCTGCCGGAGAGCTGGAGCAGGGGCGGCGGCTCCGTGGCGCACTTGTCCTGCGCCTTCCAGCAGCGGGTGCGGAAGCGGCAGCCGGACGGCGGGTTGACGGGGGAGGGCACGTCGCCGGCGAGCCGGATGCGCTCGCGCTCCTCCTCCTCGCTCTCCACCAGCTTGGCCTCCGGCACCGCGGAGAGCAGCGCGTGGGTGTACGGGTGGCGCGGCCGGTTGTAGATCTCGTCGCGGGAGCCCACCTCGACGACCTTGCCGAGGTACATCACCGCGACCCGCTCGCTGAAGTGCCGCACGATCGCCAGGTCGTGGGCGATGAACAGGAACGCGATGCCCAGCTCGCGCTGGAGCTCCTGGAGCAGGTTGACGACCTGGGCCTGGATGGAGACGTCCAGGGCCGAGACCGGCTCGTCGGCGACGATCAGCTTCGGCTCCAGGGCCAGCGCCCGGGCCACGCCGATGCGCTGCCGCTGGCCGCCGGAGAACTCGTGCGGGAAGCGGTTGTAGTGCTCCGGGTTCAGGCCCACGGTCTCCAGGAGTTCGCGGATCCGCTTCTCCCGCCCACCGGGCGGGTTGATCCCGTTGATCTCCATCGGGCCGCCGATGATGGTGCCGACCGTCTGCCGCGGGTTGAGCGAGGCGTACGGGTCCTGGAAGATCATCTGGATCTCGGAGCGGATCGGCGCCAGTTGCTTGCGCTTGGCGTGGGTGATGTCCTGACCCGCGTACGTGATCTTGCCGGAGGTCGGCTCCATGAGCCGGGTGAGCAGCCGTCCGGTGGTGGATTTGCCGCAGCCCGACTCGCCGACCAGGCCGAAGCTCTCGCCGGCGTGCACGGTCAGGTCGACGCCGTCGACCGCCTGGACAGCGCCGACCTTCCGCTTGAACGGAAAGCCGCCGTAGATCGGGAAGTGCTTGGTGAGGCCCTCGGCGGTGAGCAGCGGCTCGCCCGGGGCGGGCTTGGCGTCGCGGGGCGCCGGGAGGGTGACGTTGTCTGTCATGGTGGTCGCTCCCTAGCCCAGCCGGGGCTTGATCTGCTCGGTGAAGAGGGTCTGCTTCTGCTCGGCGCTCAGGTGGCAGGCGGCGGCCCGCCCCAGCTCCAGCAGCGGCCGCTCGTCGGTGCACCGGGTGCCGCCGACCTCGCCGGCGAAGCCGCAGCGGGGGTTGAAGGCGCAGCCCGAGGGCGGGTTGAGCAGGCTCGGCGGGCTGCCCGGGATCGGGTGCAGCGCCTCGCTGACGTCCGAGGACAGCCGCGGCATGGAGCTCAGCAGGCCCCAGGTGTACGGGTGCCGCGGCTGGGTGAGGATCTCCTTGACCGAGCCCCGCTCCACCGCCCGGCCCGCGTACATCACCAGCAGGTCGTCCGCGGTGTTGGCGACCACGCCGAGGTCGTGGGTGATCAGGATGATCGCGGAGCCGAACTCCTGCTGGAGGTCCTTGAGCAGGTCGAGGATCTGCGCCTGGACGGTGACGTCGAGGGCGGTGGTCGGCTCGTCGGCGATCAGCAGCTGGGGGTTGCAGACCAGCGCCATGGCGATCATGGCGCGCTGGCGCATACCGCCGGAGAACTGGTGCGGATAGTCGTCCACCCGCAGCGTCGGCTGCGGGATGCCGACCTTGGCCAGCATCTCGATGGCGCGCTGCCGGCCCTCGCGCTTGCTGGCGCCGGTGTGCTTGATGAACGGCTCGGCGATCTGCCGGCCGACGGTGTAGTACGGCGACAGGGCGGTCAGCGCGTCCTGGAAGATCATGGCCATCTTGTTGCCGCGGAGCTTCTCCAGGGTCTTCTCCTTGGCCCTGGTCAACTCCTGGCCTTCCAGCGTGATGTCGCCGGAGATCTCGGTGGTCTTGGGGTTGTGCAGCCCCAGGATCGAGAGGTTGGTCACCGACTTGCCGGAGCCCGACTCGCCGACGATGCCGAGCGTCTGGCCGCGTTCCAGATCGAAGGAGAGACCGTCGACCGCCTTGACGATGCCGTCCTCGGTGGAGAACCGCACCTGAAGGTCACGAACGGACAGGAAGGGGTCGGACCCGGACGGCGTGGTGGCGTCCTCGGTCTTGGTGAGTGTGGTCACTTCGGTCTCTCCTAGGACAGGCGCACGCGCGGGTCGATGAAGGCGTACGTCGCATCCACGATGATGTTGAACACCAGGATCAGGGCGGCGCTGAAGACCAGCACTCCCATGACCATGGGCAGATCCAGGGTGAGGACGGAGTCGATCGCGAGCCGTCCGACGCCCGCCAGTTGGAAGGTGAACTCGGTGATCATCGCGCCGCCGAACAGCGAGCTGAGGTCCATGCCGAGGATGGTGACGATGGGGATCAGTGAGCCGCGCCAGGCGTAGCGCATGAAGACGTACGAGCGGGACAGACCCTTGGCCTTGGCCGTCCGGACGTGCTCCTCCTGCAGCTGCTCGATCATCGTCGAGCGGGACATACGGGTGTACTGCGCGGTGAAGATCGTCGCCATCACGAGCCAGGGCAGCAGCAGACCCATGAACCAGCCCGCGGGGTCCGAGGTGAGCTCCACGTACTTGGGGGAGTCCATGAGGCCGCTGTAGACGAACAATCCCAGGGCGATCGGGCCGAGGATGTAGATCTGCGCCGAGCTCAGCACCATCGAGACCGAGGTGAGGACCTTGTCCAGGAACGTGCCGCGCTTGTAGGCGGCGAGCAGGCCGGTGCCCAGGCCCACGGTCAGGAAGACCGCGGCGCCGCCGACGGCCAGCGAGGCGGTGGTGGGCAGCCGGTCGATCAGCGTCGCCCAGACGTCCTGCTTGGTGGCGAAGGAGTAGCCGAAGCACGGGGCGTCGCAGTGACCGATGGAGTAGTCGCGGCCGGCGAAGATGCCGACGAGCCAGTCCCAGTACTGCGTCGGCAGCGGCTTGTCGAGGCCGAGGTTCTGGTGGATCAGCGCGATGTTGTCCGCGGTGCAGTTCTTTCCGCAGGACATCGCGGCCGGGTCACCGGCACCGAAGAACACGCAGAACGTGAAGGCACTGAGCAGAAGAAGGATGACAACAGCGCCGAACGTCCGGCGAAGTAGGAATTGAAGCATGGCAGTTCGCTGCTCTCAGGACGGCGGCGGCAGTGGGCGTGAGGGGTGGCGGACAAAGGCCCCGGAGGGCGCGCGTTCCGCCGTGTGCGCGCCGTCCGGAGTGCCTTCGTCAGGTGGTCGCCTGAGCGACTACCGCTACTTCTTCAGGTACAGCGTGTTCGGGTCGAGGTAGCTGACGTCCAGGTTGTACCGGGCGCCGCCGACGTTCGAGCCATACAGCTGGAGCACCTTGGTGTAGAAGACCGGCGCGGCCGGGTTGACCTTCTCCACGATGTACTGGTGCAGCTTCTCCCACTCCGCGGTCGCCTTGGCGACGTCGGTGATCGCGGAGATGCGGGCGATCTCGGAGTTCACGTGCTTGTCGTTGACGTGGGAGTAGTTCGAGGCGCCGTCCTGGATCGTGGTGCCGTCGTACGACGGCGGGATCACGGTCGAGGCGTCCGGCCAGTCCTGGCCCCAGCCGGTCATGTAGATGTCGAAGCCGTTGTCGACCTTGCCCATCTGCTCGTACCAGGAGGCCGCGTCGACCTCCTTCTTCTGCACGTTGAAGCCGGCCTTGGTCAGCGCGTCCTCGATGGCGACGGCTTCCTTCTGGCGCGACTCGGTGTTGGAGTAGGCGTACACGAGCTTCATGCCCGTCTTGCCCGCCTCCTTCAGGAGCTTCTTGGCCTTCTCCGGCTCGCCGTTGGGGTGCGTCAGCTTGCCGTAGGGGTCGTAGCCCTTCTTGTAGCCGGCGACGGTCGGGGCGAGCAGGCCGCCGGCGATCTCACCGCCGTAGCTGCCGCCGTTGAGCCGGACGATCTGCTGGCTCGGCAGCGCGTAGGTGATCGCGTCGCGGATCTTCTTGTCCTTGAGGCGGTCCATGTTGAAGTTCATCTGCCAGACGTAGGGCTGGTAGCCCTGCACCAGGCGCTTGCTCGCGCTCGGGTTGTCCAGCACATTCTTGGTCAGCGTGGGCTCCACCGAGTTGGTGAGGCTCACCGCGTTCTTCGCCTCACCCTGGTCGGCCATCAGACGCTTGGTGGAGTCCGACGCCTGGTGGTTGAAGGTGAAGTTGTAGCCGTCCGGGTACGCGGTGCGCATCGGGTCCGTCTTCGGGTCCCAGTTCTTGTTGCGCACCAGCTGCATGGACTTGCCGGACTTGAACGACGCGATCTTGTACGGGCCCGAGGTCACCGGCTTGACGTCGTAGGCGTCCTTGGTGTCCTTGGCGCTGTCCGGGACCACGCTGTAGCCGGGCATCGTCAGCGCGTAGGGCAGCTGCGACTGCGGCTTCTTGAAGTGGAAGATGACGGTCTTCTCGTCCGGGGTGTCCAGGACGCTCTTGGGCAGGTGGTCGCCCTTGTACGGACCGTCCGGCAGCGCCTTGCGGTAGGTCGTGCCGGCGCCCGACAGCCAGGTCTGGATGTAGGTCGGGCCGTCGGTGATGAACGTGGCGTACAGGCGCTCTATGGAGTGGCGGATGTCCTTCGAGGTGATCGGCTTGCCGTCCTCGAACTTGATGCCGTCCTTGAGCGTGTACTTCCAGGTCTTGCCGCCGTCGGACATCTGGCCGGCGTCGGTGGCGAGGTCACCGACCACCTTGGCGTTGCCCTTGTCGTCCTGCTTGAACGCGGTCAGCCCGCGGAAGATCAGCTGCGACAGGGCCTTCATGTCGCTGACGTACATCTGGCCCGGGTCCAGGTGGTTGAAGCTGTCACGCTGGTACACGCGGATGGTGCCGCCCTTACGCGCGCCCTTGACGGCAACGGCCGGGCCGGTGGAGTCGGCCGCGGTGCCCATCGGGATCGCCTTGGCCTGCGCCGCGGCGTCCGCGTCCGTCTGCGCCTTGTCCTTGTTGGAGCCGCTGCCGCCGCTGCAACCGGTCAGCGCGAGTGAACCGGCCGCCAGGGCCACGATCACCGCGCGTGCTCTGCGCGTAGAAAGTGCGTTCATGAGTTCCAAGCACCTGCCTGTCAGTTGGGGTCCAGTTGTGCTGTCCGAAGCAACCGGGGCAGGCCCGGGAGGTGGGGGTGACAGCGAGCCCCCCGCAAGTGGACGGTCAGCGACCGGACTTGGGGTCGAAGGCGTCGCGGACCGAGTCTCCGAGCAGGTTGAAGCAGAGCACGAAGATCAGCATGGCCGCGGCGGGGAAGAGCAAGAAGGTGGGGTCGTTCTCGTAGAAGCGGGCACCCGACTGGAACAGCCGTCCCCAGTCGGGGGTCGGCTCGACGATGCCGACGCCCAGGAAGGACAGGCCCGCCTCCGCGGTGACGAAGAGCGGCAGCATGTAGGTGCTCTGCACGAGCACCGGCGTGACCACGTTCGGGAGCAGTTCCTTGCGGATGATCCGCCAGGGCGAGGCGCCGGTGATCTTGGCGGCCTCCACGAACTCCCGCTCGCGCAGGGAGAGCACCTGTCCTCGCAGCAGTCGCGCCAGACCCATCCAGCCCAGGAACCACTGGACGATGATCAGCGCACAGACCCGCACGTAGGTGGGGGTCTCGTCACCCGGGTCCACGAAGAGCGCCACCACGACCGGCATGAAGGCCACGAAGGTCAGCTGGCTCGGGAAGGCCAGCAGGAAGTCGATCACCCGGCTGATGAAGAAGTCGGCCTTGCCGCCGACGTAGCCGGCCGTCACACCGATGAGGATGCCGGTGAGCACGGTCAGGATGGTCACCGCGACGGAGATGCCCAGCGACATCCGGATGCCGTAGATCAGCTGCATGAACACATCCCGGCCCAGCTGCGGTTCGATGCCGAACCAGTGCTCGGGCGAAATGCCCCCGTTGGCCCCGGCCGGGTAGCCGAACTCGTCGAGGAGGTTGGGATCTTCGCTGCCGTAGAACGTGTACGGGTCCTTGCCGTACAGCGAGCCGATCACCGGGGCCAGGGCCGCGATCACGAAGAAAGCCAGCACGACGATCCCGCAGATCATGCCCGTTCGGTCGCGCTTGAAGCGCATCCACATCAATTGGCCGGGGGATCGGCCGACGAGCTCACCGCCCTTGCTCTTCTTTTCCTTCTTCAGACCCTTGGGTCCAAGTCCCGGGGTATCGGACTTGGTAGCCGCGGTCTGGGATGGACTAGTCATCGCGAAGTGCCCCCGCGCCGAGTTCTCTTGGAACGTGAAGCGGCGCCGAGTCGCACCGCTGGATGAGCGGACTTTCGCAAGTGATTTATGGCGGAGTCAAGGGGATCGGGTGCCCTTACGAACAGGTCGTCTACTTCTTGAGCGAAGATTGCGCAGATCGACGCAAGGGCGTGCTTGACAGGTGGGCGGGATATGCGGCATGGGGGACATATGCCCATCAACCTCTTTAACATGAAGGCAACTTCACTGTCGCAACACCGATATACGGACGCGCCATGATGAACAACGTACGGCCGTGCGGGTGCCGTAGACCGGTCGGGGACGCCACTCGGCGCCCCGGCCGGTCGCTGTTTTGTCCCCCTTCGCCCACTGCTCCGTTCGGGGCTGTTGTCCCGGCGCCGGGAGTCGAGTAGACCTGCGGTGGACGCCTCGTATACCGGGGCGCCGTGGACGACCCTGGTACTTCGACACGGACGGGGGGCGGGCCGTGTCCACAGTGCGGGATCGCGATCTCACTCGCGGCGCGCGCCGCGCCGGCGCGCTGGTCTGCCTGTTGCTCGCACTGCTCGGCGCGGGCTGGATCGTCCGGGACCTCGCCGTCGCCCGGCACGGCGCGGACGTGTGGTGGACCTGGCTCGGGGACGCCCGCCGGCCCCGGGAGTCCACCGTCTGGGCCACCTCGCCGCTCGATCCGCTGCTGGTGCTCGGCGCGCTCGCCACGGCCCTCGCGGTGCGGCGCAGCACGGTCCCCTCGTCCGTGGCCTCCGGCGCGCTGCTCTCCCTCGCCCTCGCCACCGCCCTGCTGCGCACCCCCCTGACCTGGACACTGGGCGCGGGCCGGCTGCCGGGTGCGGACGGCGAGCTGACGGCACAGGCGCGGGCGAGCGCCCTCGTCCAGCTCGCGCTGGCCGTCGCACTGCTCGCGGTGGTCGCGGCGGACCGCCGGCGGGGCGGGCGGACCGGCCGCCATACGAGGCGACCGGCGCGCGGGCTGGCGGCGGTGGCCTCATCGGCCTACGGGGTCGTCCATGCGGCGCCCCACGGGGCCGACGCCGGGCCGCCCGGGCGGCCGCACAAGGGGGCGGCCACCACCGCCGCCGTCCTGCTGGGGACCGCCGGGGCCGCCGTCGCCGGATGGGAGGTCCACTGGTGGGCGCGGATCGGCGGGGACGTCTACCGCAAGGGGCTGCTCGGCGACGCGTCGGTCTCCGGCGCCCTGCTGCAGCCCCCAGTCCACTGGCATGCGATGGCTCTCGCGCTGCTGGCCCTGGGGGCCGCGGCCGCCGCGCTGCGCCAGGCGTCCTGGGCCCGGCCGGCGGCGCTCACCGCCGCCGCGCTGCTGTCGGTGCACGGCGCCACGGCGCTCGCCTTCGCCGGACGCACCGGGCAGTTCGGCCGCCTCGCCGAGCTGCCCGCCGGGGCCCGGCTGGAGCTGGCCACCGCGGCGTTCGTGACGGCCGCCGGGCTGACCGCGCTGATCGCGGCGGCCCGCCCCGGCGTCCCGGACGCCGCCGCGGACGTGGACGGCGTACGGGCGTACGGCTCCGCGCCCGATGCGGCGCGGCCTCCGCACGCCCCGCCCCCGCCGTCCACCCTCCCGCCCGGCTGGTGAGCGTCGGACGGGCATTCCCCGTATGCGGCCCCAGGGCGACCCCGATGACCGTGACAAGGAAATCCGCGGTATTCGATCAGGGGTATCGCCCTCACCTATATCCCCGCTATCAGACGCGCATCCCCAATGACCGCTTGAGGAAGTCGACCTGGAGCAGCAGCAGGTTTTCGGCCACCTGTTCCTGGGGTGTCATATGGGTCACCCCGGACAGCGGCAGCACCTCGTGCGGGCGGCCCGCCGCCAGCAGCGCCGAGGACAGCCGCAGCGAATGCGCCACGACCACGTTGTCGTCCGCGAGGCCGTGCACGATCAGCATCGGACGGTGCGGTTCCACCGCTTTGGACAGTCCCTCGTCCGTGATCAGCGAATTCTCCGCGTAGACCGCCGGCTCCTCGTCCGGGTGGCCGAGGTACCGCTCCTGATAGTGGGTGTCGTACAGGCGGAGATCGGTCACCGGCGCGCCCACCACCGCGGCGTGGAAGACGTCGGGCCGGCGCAGCGCGGCGAGCCCGGCGAGGTAGCCGCCGAAGGACCAGCCGCGGATGGCCACCCGGTCCAGGTCGAGGGGAAGGGATCCGGCCAGCGCCTGCAGGGCGTGGACCTGGTCGTCCAGCGCGAACTCCGCGAGGCGCCGGGAGACCGACTTCTCCCAGGCGGGGGAGCGGCCCGGGGTGCCGCGGCCGTCCGCGACGATCACCGCGAACCCCTGGTCGGCGAACCACTGGGAGGTCAGATGGGCGTTGTGCGAGGCGACCACCCGCTGACCGTGCGGGCCGCCGTACGGGTCCAGCAGGACCGGCAGCGGACCGTCGCCCTCCGCGTACCCGCCCGGCAGCAGCACCGCGCACGGAATCTCCCGCTCCCCGGCCAGGACGAGGCGGGGCCGGGCGGTCAGCGACGGTTCCTCGGCGTACGAACCGATCGTGGCGAGGGTCTTCTCCCCGCCGTCGGGGTCCAGCCGGATGACGTCCACCTGGGTGCCCGGGCGTTCCAGCGAGGTCTGGGACAGCACGGTCAGCGCGCCGCCGCGCACCGCGGAGGACACCGTCGGATAGGGGCGCTCGCCCACCCGCTCCCAGCCGCCCTGGTCGCCGCTGCCGCGGAACCAGGCGCGGTAGACGCCGATGTCGTGCATGTCGGTGCTGCTCGCGGAGAACAGCACGTCCTCCTCGCCGATGTCCAGTACGGCCCGCACATGCAGCGGCGCCCCGGTCAGCGGACGGTCACCGACGAACAGCTTGCGTGCGCCGCCCTCGTCCGCGATCCGCACCAACCGGCCGTCCGGCGTCCAGGCCGGCACGCCGGGGAACGGCTCGACCCAGGCCTCGTCCTCGTCCTCGTGCACCGTGCGGGTCGCGCCGGTCGCGGTGTCGACGGTCAGATAGCGCTGGTCGCGCTGGTCGCGGGCCTGGACCAGCAGCACCGGCGGGCCGGCCGCGGACCAGTGCACGCGCGCCAGATAGGGGTAGCGCCCGGTGTCCCAGGTGACGTCCGTGCGCGAGCCGTCCAGGCCGAAGAGCGCGAGGGTGACCTCGGCGTTGGCGGTGCCCGCAGCCGGGTAGGCGACCTGCGCCGGTTCACGGTCCGGATGGGCCGGATCGGAGATCCACCAGCGCCGCACCGGTGCCTCGTCGACCCGCGCGGCCAGCACCGCGTCGCTCTGCGGCGACCACCAAAAGCCCCGGTAGCGGCCCATCTCCTCGGCCGCGATGAACTCCGCGAGGCCCCAGGTCACCTCGGGGCCGTCGGGCTCGGCCAGCACCCGGTCCGCCCCCGCGCCGCCGGCCGCGGCCCCGTCGTCCGACGTCGCGGTGCCGTCCACCGCGACCACCCGCAGCCGGCCCTCGGCCACGAAGGCGACATGCCGTCCGTCGGGCGAGGGGCGGGGGTCCACCACCGGCCCCTGGACCGGGAGTTCGCGGGTGGTCCCGGCGCGCAGCTCGGAGACGAACAGCCGGCCGGACAGCGAGAACGCCGCCAACTCCACCGCGGAGTCCGCCGCGTAGCCGACGATGCCGGCCGAGCTCTCCCGGCTGCGCTCGCGGCGGGCCCGCTCCTGCGGGGGAAGCTTCTCCTGTGCGCCGGCCAGCAGGGCCCGCGGGTCGGCGGCCGTGAACTCCCGTCCCTCTTCCAGGTCGAGCACCCACAACTGCTGGCTGCGGTCGGTGCCCGAAGCGGAACGGAGGAAGGCGACCCGCGCGGCGTCGGGGGAGATGCTGTAGCCGCGCGGTGCGCCCAGGGTGAAGCGCTGCGTACGGGCATACTGCCGCGGAAACGAAGGCTGTCCGGTCATGGGCCGAGCCTAAGGGTTGTCCGGCCGGTCGGGGCCGGACCGTCGGCAGGATGCCGGGGCTCACCGAAGTCGCGCTCGTGAAGATCGTGTGCGCCCCCACTCTGCTCCCGTGCTCCGACTTATGCGCTAGCGCGGAAAGTTATGATCCCTTGCGCGTAGTGGGTACGGGGTAAAGAGCCCTTGGCATACCCCGGTGGACGGGTCCGTGGACACGGTCCGTGCACCATCAACTCTGACCGGACCGTGTGTACTTGGAGGTGAGCCGCCGTGGCACTCTCGATTTCGGCGGTGGTGCTGCTGGCGATCATCGTCTTCTTGCTCGTCAAGAAGTCCGGACTGAAGGCCGCGCATGCTTTCGTCTGCATGCTGCTGGGCTTCTATCTGGCCAGCTCGTCCGTCGCGCCGACGGTCAAGTCGCTGACGACGAATGTCGCCAGCATGATCGGCGGCATCAAGTTCTGAGCCGTCTCCGGGCCGGCTCGCCGCCACCGTGCCCGCACCCCGCCCGGTCGCCGGGCGGGCGAGCGGGATCGCATGGTGAGGGCGGGCCGGTCGGCTCGTAGGCTGTCGGCATGACCGCCCCGTCGCCCCTCACCGCCTCCGGCAGGGACACCGCGCCTCGCCGCGACGCCCCCGCCCGCCGTCTCCTGCTCGTCCATGCCCACCCGGACGACGAGTCGATCAACAACGGCGTGACCATGGCCAAGTACGCGGCCGAGGGCGCGCTGGTCACCCTCGTGACCTGCACGCGCGGCGAGGAGGGCGAGGTCATCCCGCCCGAGCTGGCGGCTCTCGCGCCGGACCGCGACGACGCCCTCGGCCCGTACCGCGAGGACGAGCTGGCCGCCGCGATGACGGCCCTGGGCGTCGGCGACCACCGCTTCCTCGGCGGGCCCGGCCGCTACCGCGACTCCGGGATGATGGGCGCCCCCCAGAACGAGCGGCCGGACTCCTTCTGGCAGGCCCCGCTCGACGGGGCCGCCGCCGACCTGGTGGCCGTCATCCGCGAGGTCCGTCCGCAGGTCCTGGTCACCTATGACCCGGATGGCGGATACGGGCACCCCGATCACATCCAGGCGCACCGCGTCGCCATGCGGGGCGCCGAGCTCGCCGCGCGGGCGGACTTCCGGCCCGAACTGGGCGCCGCGCACGCGATCGCGAAGATCTACTGGAACTGCAACCCCCGTTCCGTGGTCGAGGAGGGCTTCGAGCGGCTGCGCGCGGCCGGTCGCGGCTTCCCGGGGATCGCCGCCGTCGACGACGTGCCCGGCGTGGTGCCGGACGCCGAGGTCACCGCGTCGATCGCCGGCGACCGCGTGCAGGTGGCCGCGAAGACCGCGGCGATGCGGGCGCACTACACCCAGATCGCGGTCGACGGGCCGTTCTTCGCGCTCTCCAACGACCTGGGACAGCCGCTGTTCGCCACGGAGCACTATCGACTGGTGCACGGCGCTCCGGGCGCACCGGCCGGCGCGAGGGAGGACGATCTCTTCGCGGGTATCGGCGAAATGGTGGGTATGCAGGAGAGTGCCCCGATTGAGGAGGTGGCGGAATGAGCCCGGCCAAGGGCGGCGACGGCGGCGCGTCCGCCGGCAAGAGGGACGCCGGCGCGTCCGCCGGCAAGGCGCGGCGGTCCCGGGCGGGTTCGGGCGGTGCGCCCGGCGCCCGGCCCCCGGCGCGGTCCGGCGGCCCCGTGGCGCCGACCGCCGGTTCCGCGGCGACCGCACCGCTGACGCCCGGTCGGATCGGCCTGTACGTGCTGCTCCTGGTCGCGGGCGTGCTGGTCGCGATCGCCGGAACGCTGGTGCAGGCGGCCTGGTTCCCCGGCGGACTGGTGCTGGCGCTGGCCGGTGTGGGCGGGCTGTTCTACGGGGGAGCCAGGGCGACCGGTACGCCGGCCGGTGTGCTGGCGCCCGGTGCGGCCTGGCTGGTGACGGTGTTCCTGCTGCTCGGCGAGGTACGGCCGGAAGGTGACTTCCTCTTCAGCCCCGGGGCCGGGTCGTACATCTTCCTGCTGGGCGGCATCCTCGCGGCTGTGATCTGCGCCACCGCCGCCCAGGTGCGCGCTACGGGCCTGCGGCACGGCCGAGTTGGCGGATGACGTGGCACATACCGGGACGGATGCCATGCCGGTCCGGGTGAACGGCCCGCGCGCGGGGGTATCGCCCGTGGCGGCGGTCTTCGTACGCTCCCCGGGTGTCCGCCCGCGGCGGACAGTATGGTGGTGCGCGCCGTCGCGCCGCCCTGGGGGCACCCCTCGGCCTCGGGCCGGGGAACATCTCTGACGAGCGGCGGAGCCAACCGGGAGAACCTGCTTTGAGTCGTGAATCTGACAGTTCGTCCTCCGGCCCTCAGGGCCGTGGCGCAGCCGCGTACCCGTCAGGGACGCCGCCGTACGGCTCGCCCAGGGGAGACGCCGACGAGGCGCTGGCGTCCGGTGCCGCGGCGCGCCCGGAGGAGCCCAAAACCGAGACCACGCTGACGACGCGGATCAAGATCAACATTCCGGGGTCGCGCCCCATCCCGCCGGTCGTCGTGCGCAAGCCGGTCGGCGAGGAGTCCGGCAAGAACGGACCGGCCGCCTCCGGAGGTACCGCCGCGCCCCGCGGAGTGACCCGCCCCGCGCGCGGCGCCGAGCGGAGCGCGGAGCGCACGGCGAACACCCCCAGGCCCGACGCCCCGGCGGACGAGGCCACCGCGGGCGGTCCGGCCGAGAAGACCAGCGACTGGTTCGCGCCGCGCAAGGCGCAGGGCGGTCCGTCCGGTTCGTCCTCGACCACCGGGTCCCATGCGGCGCCGACCGCCCCGGGCGGGGCCACCCCGCCGCACGGAACCCCGGGCGCCACGCCTCCGCAGCGCCCCGACCTGCCGTACTTCTCCGACGGTCCGGCCCCGCAGGGCGGCGCGGCACCGTTCGACGGCGGTCCCGGGCAAGGCGGTGCGTCGCCCTTCGACGGCGGTCCGCGCGGCGCCTCCTCGCCGTTCGACGGCGCCGCGCACGGCGGCCCACGGGGCGGCTCGCCGTTCGACGGCGCACGCCCCGATGACGGGCCGGCGTTCGACGCCCCCACCGGACTCGCGCGCGACCACAGCCCGTTCGACGCCCCGGCGGGCCCCAGCGGCCCGACGACCGGGCCGGCCCGCGGCAGCTCCGCGCTCAACCTCCCGCCCGGCTTCAGTGGTCCGCCGGCCGGCACCGGCGGCAGGCCCGGAATCGGCGACGACACCGCGGAGCTGACCCCGCAGCCGCCCGCGCCGCTCGCCGGTCCCGGCAGCGGCCTCGGCGCCGGCAGCGGTATCTCGGGCGGGCTGCCCGGCGGGCAGTCCACCGCGGTGCCCGGTGGCCCGAAGGGCAAGCGCGGGGGGAAGAGCACCCCCGTGGGCGGCCCGCAGGGCGGCGCCCCGGCCGGCCGCGACCGGGTGTCCGGCGACACTCTGGTCAGCGGCATCCCGGCGACCCCCGGGGCTGACGGACCGTCGCCCCGTTCGCCGTTCGCGGCCACCCCGCCCGGTGAGGGCGACAGCGCCGCACCCAAGCCGCGGCCCAAGATCCCCGAGCCCATCAACCCGCCCAAGAAGGGCCGCAACAAGCTCGTCCTCGTGGGCGTCGCGGTCGTGGTCCTGGCCGGTGTGGCCTACGGCGCCGGTCTGCTGCTCGACCACGCCGACGTGCCCAACGGCACCACCGCGCTCGGTGTCGACATCGGCGGCACCACCAAGGAAGAGGCCGTCAAGAAGCTGGACGCGGCGCTCAAGAACAGCCGCACCGCGCCGCTCAAGCTCACCGTGGACGGCAAGGCCGTCACCCTCCAGCCGGCCAAGGCGGGCCTGGACGTCGACACGCAGGCCACGGTCCGCGACGCGGCCGGCCGGGACTACAACCCGGTCTCCGTCATCGGGTCGCTGTTCGGCGGCACCCGCACGGCCAAGCCGGCGATGATCGTCGACGACGAGAAGCTGCAGGTCGCGCTGGCGAACGCCGCCGGGGCCGGGGGCGCCGCCGAGGACGGCGGGATCACCTTCGAGAACGGCAAGGCGGTGCCGCACTACGGCGCGCCCCACAAGGCCGTCGACGTCAAGGCGTCCCAGCAGAAGATCGCCGACGCCTATCGCCACCGCATCGAGACCGGCACCGACACGCCGGTCGTGCTCGCCGCCAGCACCCAGCAGCCGCAGGTCAGCAAGGCCGCGGTGGACAAGGCGATGAAGCAGTACGCCGAGCCCGCGATGCTGGGCCTGGTGACGGTGCGGACGGACGCGGTGCACACGGTCTCCTTCAGCCCGCAGAAGTCCATCCCGAAGTTCCTGTCCTTCAAGATCGGCAGCAACGGCGAGCTGGTGCCGTACTACGACCGGCCGGCCCTCAAGGAGCTCTACGGCGACACCTTCAACGGCGTACTGCTGACGAAGGGCGACGGCTCCAAGAAGCCGGTCACCGTCGAGGAGGTGGCCAGCGCGGTCGGCAAGGCGCTGCAGGGCACCACACCGGCCGAGCGGATCCAGACCATCGGCGCGGACGCGGGCTGACGCACCGGCCGGCGGCCGGCCGCACACCGGCTGACGGGAGGCCGCTCACCGGCCGGCGGTCATCCGCCGGCCGACCGCCTCGAAGTGTGAAACCGCAGGTGAACAGGCCCCCTGAGGGTTTTCTCGGCAGCACCCCGAGAAGACCCCCAGGGGGCCTCACCCATGACAGATGTCATGGCGGAGTGCGGACGATCGGCACTGCCGCGCGGCGGGCGGATCCCGGAAGCTGAAGAGCATGACGACCGCAGCGACCACCACAGCCACCACCGCCGAGGAGGCGGGCCGGGCGCCCGTGGTCAGCTTCCGTCAGGTCAGCCGGAGTTACGGCGCGGTGCGCGCGGTGGCCGACCTGAATCTGGAGCTGTATCCGGGCGAGACCGTCGCCCTCCTCGGGCCGAACGGCGCCGGCAAGTCCTCGACCCTCGACCTGCTCCTCGGACTGCGCACCGCCGACTCCGGCAGCGTGACCCTGTTCGGCACGAGCCCGCAGCGCGCCATAGAGCAGGGCAGGGTCGGCGCGATGCTGCAGAGCGGCGGCCTGATGGAGGGCGTCAAGGTCAAGGAGCTGGTCCGGCTGGCCCGCGATCTGCATCCGCGCGGCTACCCCCTCGACGAGATCATGGCCACCGCCGGCATCGCCGACATCGCCGACCGCATGGTCGACAAGCTCTCCGGCGGCCAGGAGCAGCGGGTGCGCTTCGCCCTCGCCACCGCCGGCGCCAACGACTTGATCGTGCTGGACGAGCCGACCACCGGCATGGACGTCTCGGCCCGGCAGACGTTCTGGGGCGCGATGCGCCGGCAGGCCCGGCAGGGCCGTACGGTCCTCTTCGCGACGCACTACCTCGAAGAGGCCGACGAGATCGCCGACCGGGTGATCGTGCTGCACCGCGGCCGGGTGCTGGCCGACGGCAGCGCGGCCGAGATCAAGGCCAGGGCCGGTGCCCGCCGGGTCACCTTCGACCTCGACGAGCCGGTCGACGTCGACGCCCTCTCCGGCCTGCCGTTCCTGACCTCACTGGCGGTGTCCGACAGCGGCTCGACCTCGGGCTCCGGCCGGCGGACGGTGCGCCTGCAGTCCCAGGACGCCGACGCCACCGTCCACGCCCTGTACGCCCTCGGCCTCTACCCGCGGCATCTGGAGGTCTCCGGCCTCGGCCTGGAGCAGGCCTTCCTCGCCCTCACCTCGGCTTCCGACGCGACCCCCACCACCGCCGAGGAGGCGGCCCGATGACCACCCTGATCAAGCTGGAGATCATCCGCGCCCTGCGCAACAAGAAGTTCATGTTCTTCTCGGTGATCTATCCGCCGGCGCTGTATCTGATCATCGCCGGCGGCGCGGACAGCACGCCGATCCCCGGCATGAAGCTGGACATGGGGCTGTACTTCATGGTCTCCATGGCGGCGTTCGGCGCCATGACCGCCGTGCTGCTGGGCAACAGCGAGCGCATCGCCAAGGAGCGCGAGAAGGGCTGGGTGCGGCAGCTGCGGCTGACGGCCCTGCCCGGCCGCGGCTATGTCGCCGCGAAGATAGCCGCGGCGGCGACGGTCAGTCTGCCCTCCATCGTGCTCGTCATGATCGCCGGTGCGGTGGTCAAGGGCGTCCGGCTGGAGGTCTGGCAGTGGGCGGCGATCGTGCTCGGCACCTGGCTCGGCAGCTTCGTCTTCGCCGCGCTCGGCGTCGCCATCGGCTACCTCGCCACCGGCGACGCGGTCCGCCCGATATCGATGCTGGTCTACTTCGCGCTGGCCTTCCTCGGCGGCCTGTGGATGCCGCTGACGATCCTGCCGCAGTGGGTGCAGAACATCGCCGAGTGGCTGCCCACCCACGCCTACGCCGCGCTCGGCACGGCGGTGGAGGCCGGCGGCGCCCCCCACGGGAAGGACATCGCCATCCTCCTCGGTTACCTTGTTCTCTTTGCCGGCGGTGCGGCCTGGCTGTACCGCAAGGACGCCCGCGCGGCGTGATCACGGATGGGTCGATGGTGAGGCGAGCAGGCCGGATGGGCGATGACTGAGCCGGGGACCGAACGCAACCCCGTCATGATCGGGTCCCCGCCGCGCAACCGCCGGCAGGCGATGACCAAGTCCCTGTGGATCGTCATCTGGTTCCTGTACCTGTCCGGTCCCGTCGGCCAGCTGCTCGAAGGCGAGCTGTCGGCGCGGGACGAGGCGCTGGGGTGGACGGGCCTGTCGGTCTTCATCGCCGTCTACTTCGCCCTGGTCTTCCGGCACATGGTCCACGCCCCGCTGCGCGGGACCGTGGTACGGGCGATGGTCGCCTTCCTCGCGGTGCTCGCCGCGCTGCTGTCGTGGACCCTGGGCCCCAACTGGCTGGTGCTGTTCACCTTCGTCTGCGTGGCCTGTGCCGTGACGCTGCCGTTCCGGATGTCGCGCTGGGCCATCCCGGCGCTGACGGCCGCCCTCGTGGCGATCGGCATGCGCTACGAGGACACCCGGATCTACCTCTTCGCCTACGCGCTGCCCTGCCTCCTGAGCGGTTTCGCCATGGTCGGCGTCCAGCATCTGATCCGTACGACCGCGCAGCTGCGCGAGGCCCGCGAGGAGGTCGCCCGGCTGGCCGCCAACGACGAGCGGCTGCGCCTGGCCCGAGATCTGCACGACCTCCTCGGCCACTCGCTCTCCCTGATCACGCTCAAGAGCGAGCTGGCGGGGCGGATGCTGCCGGACAAACCGGCCGACGCGGCCCAGCAGGTCGCCGACATCGAGCGGGTCAGCAGACAGGCGCTGGTCGACGTCCGCGAGGCGGTCACCGGCTACCGCCGCCCCCGGCTCGCCGTCGAGCTGGCGGGCGCGCGGGCCGCGCTGCGCACCGCCGGCGTCACGCTCACCGTCGACCCCGCGCTGGAGGGCGGGCACCGCGGGCTCGCGGCCGACGAGGAGGGAGCGCTGGCCTGGGCACTGCGCGAGGCCGTCACCAACGTCGTACGGCACAGCGGCGCCCGCCACTGCGAGCTGCTGCTCACCGAGGAGTGGGAGGCCGACGAGCGGCGTTTCTGCTGCCTGGCGGTGCTCGACGACGGCGCCGGCCCGCCCCGCGCCCAGCACGACGGCAACGGCCTCAGCGGCCTGCGGGAACGCCTGGCCCTGGCCGACGGCCGCCTGGAGACCGGCCCCGCCCCCCGCGGCCGCGGCTTCGCCCTGCGCGCCTACGTCCCGATGGCCAACCCCACTTCGTCCGGGACCGCGACCTCGGCCGACGAGGGGGTACAGGGCGCGGGTGGGACCGGGGGCCGGGAGCTCTAAGCTGGCCGCCATGATCAGAGTGCTGCTGGCCGAGGACCAGTCGATGGTCCGGGAGGCGCTGGCCGCGCTGCTGTCGCTGGAGGAGGACCTGGAGGTCGTCGCACAGGCGGCCCGCGGGGACGAGGTGCTCCCGGCGGCGCGGGCGCAGGACGTCGACGTCGCGTTGCTGGACATCGAGATGCCCGGCATGAGCGGGCTGGACGCGGCGGCCGCGCTGCGTGCCGCGCTGCCCGGCGTGAAGATCGTCATCCTCACCACCTTCGGCCGCCCCGGCTACCTGCGGCGCGCCATGGAGTCCGGTGCCGATGCCTTCCTGGTCAAGGACGCCCCGGCGGCCCGGCTCGCGGACGCGGTGCGCCGCGTGCTGCGCGGTGAGCGGGTCATCGACCCGGCCCTGGCGGCGGCCGCGCTCGCCGACGGGGCCAGCCCGCTGACCGAGCGCGAACGGCAGGTGCTGCGGACGGCCGCCGACGGCTCCACCAACGCCGAGATCGCCCGCGCCCTGCAGCTGTCCCAGGGCACGGTCCGCAACTACCTCTCCACCGCCATCCAGAAGACCGGCGCCCGCAACCGCGCCGAGGCGGTCCGCACGGCACGCGACAAGGGCTGGCTCTAGGGAAGGGGCCCTCTGGGAGTCGCTCCGGCCCCGCCCCGTCCGGCCGTCCCCCGGGCGCGGGACCTTCGTCCCTGTGCGGTGCCGGGTGGCTTCGCGCAGGCTGGAGGTGTGACGGCCGCCAACCGAGGCACAACGAGCGATCGCCGCGCCACCGCGCTGCTGATCCTCGCGATCCTCGTCGTCACCGTCCTGGACGCGACGACCGGCCCGGAGCTGCACATCTCGGCCTTCATGGGCATCGCCCCGCTGTACGCCGCGCTGCGCTGCTCGTACCGCCACACGCGCCTGGTGGCGGCCGTCTTCGTGGTGTGCCTGACCTACGTCGACATCTTCACGGTGCCCGACTGGGCCCCGGCCAGCCGCGTCGTCGGCATCTTCGGCGCGGTCCTGGTGGCGGTCTTCTCCCTGGTGCTGTGCCGCACCCGGCTGCAGCGCGAGGCGCTGCACGCCCGCACGAGCCTGGTGGCCGACACGGTGCAGCGGGCGATGCTGCGCGAGCTGCCGCTGAGCGCCGGGCCGGTCGAGGCGTACGGCTTCTATGTCTCCGCCCAGGAGGGCGCCCGGGTCGGCGGCGACATCTACGAGGCCATCGACACCCCCCACGGGCTGCGGCTGATGATCGGCGACGTACAGGGCAAGGGCATGCCGGCGATCGGCGCCGGCCTGGAGGTGCTGGCGTCGTTCCGGGAGGCCGCGCAGTACCAGGACTCCCTGGAGTCGGTGGCCGAGCGCATGGAGAGCGCGCTGACCCGCTACAACACCCGCTCCGTCGCGCAGGGCACCGACGAGCGCTTCGTCACGGCGCTGCTGATGGAGATGCGCGACACCCCCAACGGGCCCCGGGGCCGGGTGCTGTCCTGCGGCCACATCCCGTACTACCTGGTGCGTGCGGGCAGGGTGTACGAGCGCCGGGACGGCGAGGGCGGGCTGCCGCTGGGCCTGGGCCCGCTCGGCGTGGAGCCGCGCCGCGCCGCACGGGTCCTCCCGGAGCCGGACGACTGGGTCGTGCTGTGCACCGACGGCGTCACCGAGGCACGCGGCGCGGACGGCGAGTTCTACCCGCTGGCCGAGCGCCTGGCCGGCTGGACCGGTCTGGAGCCGGCCGAGCTGGCCCGCACCCTCCGCGCCGACCTGGAGTCCTTCACCGGTGGCCGGCTGCTGGACGACGCGACCGCACTGGTCGTCCGGCGCCGGACGCGTCTTACGGGACCGGCGGCCGGGGCCCTTGGTACGGAGCTTCCCCGGCTGACGCCGGGCCTGCCGCCGCAGCTCAGTTGAGCATGGCGCGGGCCGCGGCGGCCTCGCGGCGGATCGCGTCCGCACCGGCCGGCTCGACGGCCGCCACCACCCGCGCGTACTCCTCCAGCTCGGCCGCCCCGGCGAGGAACTCGCCCCGCTGGACGAGCAGCCGGGCCCGCTCGTGGCGCAGCCGCGCCGGATGGCTCGGCAGCAGCAGCGACAACTCCAGCGCCCACAGCTGCACCGCGCTGTGCTCCGGGCGGGCCTGCGCCCAGGCCCGGATGTTGTTGAGCACCCGCAGCACGACGTCCAGCGGGCCGGCGGGCTCGATCATCTGCTCGGTCAGCGGCCCACCGGTCGCCCCCGCGACCAGCAGCGCCGCGTCGTCATCGGTCAGCGGCCGCCCGCCCGCGAACGGATCGGCCAGTACGTGCACCCCGTAGGGGTCGCCGAAGCCGACGACGAAGTGCCCCGGCAGCGCCACCCCGTACACGGGTGCGCCGGCCCGCCGGGCGACCTCCATCCACACCACCGACAGCAGGATCGGCAGGCCCCGGCGGCGCCGCACCACCTCGTGCAGCAGCGAGGACTGAAGCCGCCGGTAGTCGGCCGGGGAGCCGCCGAAGCCACAGCGGGTGCCCAGCAGCTCGGCGAGGTTGCGGGCCCAGGCGCCCGGCCCGCTGTCAGAGGGGCAGCGCGCAGCGCTTCCGGCTGGGGCGGTGGTCGGGCGACGGGCGGGCGCGTAGGGCAGCAGCCCGGCCAGGCGGTCCAGTTCGATCTGGACGTCGTCGATGCCGCGCTCGTCCAGCCCGGGGTCGGCCTCGGCGCCGATCAGCAGGCACAGCAGGGCCAGGTCGGGCGCCTTCGCGCGCGCGGCCTCGGCGAACAGCCGCCGCCGCGCGGCACGGGCGGCCTGTTCCGGCTCGGGTTCCTGGGACATGGGGGTGGTACTCCGTCAGTCGCGGCCGCCCGGCAGGGCACGCCGGTAGTGGTAGCCGTGGTGGTCGCTGAAGCCGAGCCGGTCGTAGAACGCCAGGGCGCCCGCGTTGTCCGCCTCGACCTGCAGATACGCCGCGGAGGCCCCCTCGTCCAGGGCGCGCTCGGCGAGGGCCGCCATCACCAGTGTGGCCAGCCCCTGCCGCCGCAGGGCCGGGTCCACCTCCAGCGCCGCGAACCCCGCCCAGCGCCCGTCGACGACCAGGCGGCCGATCGCCGCCGTCGTGCCGTCGGCGCCGCGCACCGTGGCGAACCACACCGAGGGGCCACCGGTCAGCACCGCCCGCGCCGCGTCGGTGGGAGCGTCGCCGTCGCCGGTCCGGTTGTACAGGGCCAGCCACTCCGGGCCCGCCTCCCGCGACAGCGTGACGCGGGTGGTGTCGGCCGTGGTGTCCGCGAGCGGTGCCAGCGCCGAGATCAGGACCCTGGTGTGCGCCTCCTCGCGCCAGCCGCGCCCGGCCAGCTCCGCGGCCAGCTCCTCGTCGGTGTCCGCCCGCCCGGTGGCGACCACGATCACCGCCGGCAGCCCGCGGTCGCCGTACCACCGCTCGACCCGCTCGAGGGCCTCGTCCAGCGGGAGGCCGGGGGCTCCGAGGGGCAGTACGGAGTTGGCCCGGCGGGTGAACCCCCCGGAGGCACGCAGCGTCCACTCCCCGAGACGTTCGGTCTCGACGGCCGGCCAGCCGCGGGCCGCGATCTGCTGGAGCTCCCGGGTGCCGGCCGCCGGCACCTTTCTGCGGGCCGGTGCCGCGGGCGCGACCTTCGCCGCGACCAGCGAGGATTCCTCGATCCGCACACACTCGCCGCTGCGTCGTGTGATGCTCAGCACACCCTGGTCCCACGATGTGAGAACGCCGACCACGTCCGTGAACGCCGGCTCCCCGGGTCCGCCCCCCGTCCGACGCCGGACGGATACCCTTTTGCCCACGTCAGCACGGGTGATACGGACTTCCGCGCGACCGCCGGCCAGGAATTCCATCGCTCAAACCGCCCCTCTTGTTCGTCTCGTGCCCGGGAACGGAGATACTAGGTGGCGGGCATCGACGACGCCGCGCTCCCGCGCGCCCAGCGGCGGTACCGCCAATCGGTCCCGCCGGCCCTACCGAGGAGGAACGACAGCGTGACCTACGTCATCGCGCAGCCTTGTGTCGACGTCAAGGACAAGGCGTGCATCGAGGAGTGCCCGGTCGACTGCATCTACGAGGGCTCCCGGTCCTTGTACATCCACCCGGACGAATGCGTCGACTGTGGCGCCTGTGAGCCGGTCTGCCCGGTCGAGGCGATCTTCTACGAGGACGACACCCCGGAGGAGTGGAAGGACTACTACAAGGCGAATGTGGAGTTCTTCGACGAGCTCGGCTCGCCCGGTGGCGCCAGCAAGCTCGGCCTGATCGAGCGGGACCACCCCTTCATCGCCGGGCTGCCGCCGCAGAACCAGTAACGACCGGAGGACCCAGGAGGGAGTCTCGCCGCTCCCTTCCGGCCTCCGACGTCGTCAGCGGTCGCACGGCGCCGCCCCGGACCCGTACGGCCCCGGCCGCACGGCTTCGACCTGCTTCGGTCCCGTACGGCCTTCCGCCGTACGGGACCGAGGCGTATGCGCCGGGCGTCCCCGCACCACCGAGAAAGAGAGCACCGTGGGCGCAGCCTCCACCCCCCAGCCCGGATCCTCCCGGGAGTCGCTCCGCGACCGGCTTCCCGTCTTCCCGTGGGACCGGCTGGAGCCGTACAAGACCACCGCCGCCGCGCACGCCGGCGGGATCGTCGACCTGTCCGTCGGCACCCCGGTCGACCCGGTCCCCGCCGTGGTCCGGCAGGCGCTGACCGCGGCGGCCGACAGTCCGGGCTATCCGACGGTGTGGGGGACGGCCGAGCTGCGTGACGCGCTCACCGGCTGGGCCGCCGAGCGCCTGGGCGCAAAGGGCCTGGCGCACACCAACGTGCTGCCGGTCGTCGGCTCCAAGGAGCTGGTGGCCTGGCTGCCGACCCAGCTGGGTCTGGGCGCCGGCGACAAGGTCGGCTACCCGCGCCTGGCCTACCCGACGTACGAGGTCGGCGCCCGCCTGGCCGGCGCCGAGCCGGTCGTCTACGACGACCCCTGGGACCTGGACCCCGACGGCCTGCGACTGCTCTGGCTGAACTCGCCGTCCAACCCCACCGGCCGGGTGCTGGGCGCCGACGAGCTGCGCCGCACGGTCGCCTGGGCGCGCGAGCACGGTGTGCTGCTCTTCAGCGACGAGTGCTACCTCGAACTGGGCTGGGAGGCCGACCCGGTCTCCGTGCTCCACCCGGACGTCTGCGGCGGTTCGCCGGAAGGCATCGTCGCCGTCCACTCCCTCTCCAAGCGCTCCAACCTCGCCGGCTACCGCTCCGCCTTCCTCGTCGGCGACGCCGCGGTCCTCGGCGACCTGCTGCAGATCCGCAAGCACGGCGGCATGATGATCGCGGCGCCGGTCCAGGCCGCCACCGTCGCCGCGCTCGGTGACACCGCCCATGTCGCCGAGCAGCGTGCGCGCTACGCCCGCCGCCGCGCCGCGCTGCGCGGCGCCTTCGAGGCCGCGGGCTTCCGCATCGAGCACAGCGAGGCGTCGCTCTACCTCTGGGCGACCCGCGACGAGCCCTGCTGGGACACCGTCGGCGAGCTCGCCGAGCGCGGCATCCTGGTCGCCCCCGGCGAGTTCTACGGCCCGGCGGGGGAGCGGTTCGTACGGATCGCCTTCACCGCCACCGACGAGCGGGTCGACGCCGCGGTGCGCCGCCTGGCGGAGTAGGGCGGCATACGCGTGCGCGGGGGCCCGGGGAGAGCGAACTCCCCGGGCCCCCGCGCGTGCTTCCGGCGGGCGGTCAGCCGCCGAGCGGCATCCCGCCGAGCAGGGCCTGCCCGGCCAGGCCCATGGCCGCGTCCACCGGCAGCTTGTTGGTCGTGATGCCGTCCTTGGTGAACGGGCGGGCCGTGCCCTCGGCCTTCTGCGCGGCACCCTGGGTGATCGGCAGGACCTTCTTGACGGCGGGGGCCGCGGTCTCGACGAGCGCCGGGGCGAGCTTGGTCACCGCCTTCTTGCCGGTCGTGTTCAGCACGCCGGCGCCGTCGTGCGCGGCGTGGTCGAGGGCCTTGTTGGTGTTGCGGGAGTCCAGGGGTGCGGTGAGCCCGCCCACCAGGTCGGGCGCCTTGGCGGGCAGTGCCGCGGCGCTGGCGGTACCGGCCGCACCGACCACAGGAGCGGCACCTGCTGCGACGAGCAGGGCGGCTCGGGCGATCCGACGCGTAACGGGGAGGGACATGGTGCTCCTTTTACGGAGAGGGACTCGTACTTCTGACAGATGTGCCATGTCCGCCGGGCGGACGCACTGACTACCGCTTCAGACCCCCGAAGGTTGCGGTGAATTAAGGTAAAGAATTGGTAACGCGACACATATTCGGCCGTGGCGGAAGGTGCTCGATATGTGTGCGCGGCACAGGCGGTGGAGGCGTCACGGGCCTTCTGGCACAAGGGAATTGAGGGCCCGCCCGGCCTTTGTGATCTCAATTCCCCTTACCGTGAGGGGAATTACCGCCGCCCGATGGGCGGCGCATCGAGGAGAACTCTGCGGAGTTATTGCGCGGTGATAATACGAACGTCGCGCCCGGCCTTCGCCGCATCGGCCGGCTTGCGCTGCCAGCCCTTGTCGGCATCGGCCGCCGACCACGTCCGGCCGGCGTAGGAGATCTGCTCGATGCGCAGTTCCGCGGAGTGCGCCATCGCCCACACGGCCAGCTCCCAGCCGCGCCGCGAGGCGTCGCCCGCCGCCACCGGCCCGACCGGCCGCACCGGAACCGTCAGACCGCGCTCGCCGCCCGCACCGCGCCCGGCCGCGCTCTTCGTCCGCGGCAGCACCTCGGGCCCGAACTCCCGCACCAGCTTCTCGCGCACCTTGGCGGCGCCGCCCGCCTTGCTGTCCACCGGCCGGCTCTCGGTGCAGGTCATCGCACCCCCGTCGCGCCCGGTCAGCGCCCCGGTCAGCCGCGCGGCGTTCGCCTCGTGCTTGGCGTACGCCTGCGGATAGCCGCTGCGCTGCACCTTCTGGGCCGCCACGGTCAGCGGCAGCCGGGAGTAGCCGGGCACCTTGGCCAGGTGCCGGTAGAACTCCCCCGCCGAGTAGACCGGGTCCATGATCTGCTTCACGGTGCCCCAGTCCTGGGACGGCCGCTGCTGGAAGAGCCCGACCGAGTCCCGGTCGCCGAAGTCGATGTTGCGCAGCCCCGACTCCTGCATCGCGGTCGCCAGCGCGATGGTCACCGCCCGCTCCGGCAGCCCGCGCGAGGAGGCCACCGCCGAGATGGTCGCGGCGTTGGCGGCCTGCTCGGGGGAGAGCTCGTAGTCCTTCTCGTCGCCCTGGGCGCGCACCGTGCAGCGCGGTGCCCCCGGGCCGCCGGTCACGTACTGCACCACCAGATAGCAGGCGAGTCCGAGCAGGACGGCGAAGGCCGCGGCGGTACGCCAGAGGCGCTTGCGGCGGCGGGGGGCTGCGGGCTGGGCGGACACGGGCCCACCGTACTGGAGTGCTGCGGATAGGGTCGGCCCCATGGAGCGCTCCACACACCACCCCGCCCTGGACCTGTCGCTCGACGCCGCGCAGCTCACCGCGCAGCTCGTCGACTTCCCCTCCGTCAGCGGCGAGGAAGCGGACCTGGCCGACGCCGTCGAGCATGCCCTGCGCGCGCTGCCGCATCTGACCGTCGACCGGTACGGCAACAACGTCGTGGCCCGCACGCACCTGGGCCGCGCCGAGCGGGTGGTGCTCGCCGGGCACCTCGACACCGTCCCGATCGCGGACAACGTCCCGTCGCGGCTCGACGAGGACGGCGTGCTGTGGGGCTGCGGCACCTGCGACATGAAGTCCGGCGTCGCCGTCCAGCTGCGGACGGCCGCCACGGTCCCCGCGCCCAACCGCGACCTGACCTTCGTCTTCTACGACAACGAGGAGGTCGCCGCGCACCTCAACGGCCTCGGCAAGGTCGCCGAGGCGCACCCCGACTGGCTCGCCGGCGACTTCGCCGTCCTCCTGGAGCCCTCCGACGGCCAGGTGGAGGGCGGCTGCCAGGGCACCCTGCGGGTCCTGCTGCGCACCACCGGGGAGCGTGCGCACTCCGCCCGCAGCTGGATGGGCGCCAACGCGATCCACGCGGCCGCCCCGATCCTGGCGAAGCTCGCCGCGTACGAGCCGCGCCGCCCCGTGATCGACGGCCTGGAATACCGCGAGGGCCTCAACGCCGTACGCGTCGAGGCAGGCGTGGCCAACAACGTCATCCCCGACGCCTGCACGGTCACCGTCAACTTCCGCTACGCGCCCGACCGCACCCCGGACGAGGCGATCGCGCACGTCCGCGAGGTCTTCGCGGACTGCCCGGTGGACGAGTTCCTCGTCGACGACCACTCGCCCGGCGCGCTGCCGGGGCTCTCCCACCCGGCGGCCAAGGCGTTCATGGAGGCCGTCGGCGGCCGGGCGATGCCCAAGTTCGGCTGGACCGACGTGTCCCGTTTCAGCGCGCTGGGCGTCCCGGCCGTCAACTACGGTCCCGGTGCCCCCCTGCTCGCGCACAAGAAGGACGAGCGGGTCGAGGTCGAGCGCATCCTGCACTGCGAGGAGCGGCTGCGCGCCTGGCTAACGGCCTGAGCACCCGCCCGGCACCCCGGGGACCGGCCGCCCACCGATCCCGTACGAGCCGAATTCCCCTGCTGTGCGCTTCGGCGGATCTAGGCTGAAACGGCAAACGATCTGTCTGCGGAGGGAGCACGTCATGGCCAGTCCCGAGGGAGCGCCGGTCCCCGAGGAGCAGCGGCTGGGTCCCGTCCTGCGCCGTCACGACCAGGTGCAGGCGGGCACCACCGACCAGCGGCTGCTGGACTCCGAAGGTCCCTCCGAGTGGGTGCACACCGATCCGTGGCGCGTGATGCGCATCCAGTCCGAGTTCGTCGAGGGCTTCGGTGCGCTGGCCGAGCTGGGCCCGGCCGTCAGCGTCTTCGGCTCGGCCCGTACGCCGCGCGACTCCAAGGAGTACGACGCCGGTGTGCGGATCGGGCGGGCGCTGGTCGACGCCGGGTTCGCGGTGATCACCGGTGGCGGCCCCGGGGCCATGGAGGCCGCCAACAAGGGTGCCAACGAGGCCGGCGGGACCTCGGTCGGGCTGGGCATCGAGCTGCCCTTCGAGCAGGGCATGAACGACTATGTGAACCTCGGTGTCGACTTCCGGTACTTCTTCGTCCGCAAGACGTGCTTTGTGAAGTACGCGCGCGGGTTCGTGGTGCTCCCCGGCGGCCTCGGCACGCTCGACGAGCTCTTCGAGGCGCTCACCCTCGTCCAGACCCGCAAGGTCACCCGCTTCCCGATCGTGCTGTTCGGCACGGCCTACTGGAGCGGCCTGATCGACTGGCTGCGCGACACCGTCATCGCCGAGGGCAAGGCGTCGATGCACGATCTGGAGCTGTTCCACCTCAGCGACGACGTGGACGAGGCGATCGCGCTGGTGACCAAGGAGGTCGGGATCTGAGGCCGCGGTGGCCCTGAGCCGCCCGGGGCGGTCCAGGGCCGGTGCCGGCGGCTCAGGCCAGTCCCCGGCGGGCGACCGCCGGGGGCCGGTGCCCGGCGATGGAGGCCACCATCTGAAGCACCTCCCGGGTCTCGGCGACCTCGTGGACGCGGTAGACCTGGGCGCCCAGCCAGGCGGACACGGCGGTGGTCGCCAGCGTGCCCAGCACCCGCTCCTTGACCGGCTTGTCGAGCGTCTCGCCGACGAAGTCCTTGTTGGACAGCGAGACCAGCACCGGCAATGGGGTATCCCCTGCTCGAGCGAAGCCGAGAGCTTGGGGAACGGTGTGGGTCATCTCGCCCAGCCGGCGGGTCGCCTCCAGGCTGTGCCGGGTGTTCTTGCCGAAGTCGTGCCCCGGATCGATCAGGATCGCGTCGCGCCGGACGCCCAACTCCACGGCCCGCTCCGCCAGTCCGAGCGTCACCCGCAGGATGTCCGCCATCACGTCGTCGTAGGTCACCCGATGCGGGCGGGTGCGCGGCTCGACGCCGCCCGCGTGGGTGCACACCAGGCCGACGTCGTACCGCGCCGCGACCTCGGCCAGCCGCGGATCCACGCCGCCCCAGGCGTCGTTGAGCAGGTCCGCGCCGGCCTCGCAGACCGCCTCGCCGACCTCGTGCCGCCAGGTGTCCACGCTGATCACCACATCGGGGAAGCGCCTGCGGACCTCGGCGACGAAGCCGACCGTGCGGCGGGCCTCCTCCTCGGCGCTGACCTCCTCGCCCGGGCCGGCCTTGACGCCGCCGATGTCGATGATCGCGGCGCCGTCCGCCACCGCCTGCTCCACGCGGGCGAGCGCGGGCTCGTCACGGAAGGTGGCGCCCTGGTCGTAGAACGAGTCCGGGGTCCTGTTGACGATGGCCATGATCACCGGCTCATGCGCCTCGAACTCGCGTTTCCCCAGCCGCAGCATTCCCTGACTTCCTCTCCGTGGTCCGGGAGCGACCCTAACTGTCGGACCCGCATGGCACGATCGAGGCAGGCACATAGTCCGGGGAGTTGGTCGTGTTCTGGTTCTTGCTGATCGCGATGGTCGTGGTGGTGGCCGCGGTCACGCTCGTGGTCGTCGGCGGCGGTGACGGCGGTGGGCTGCGGGATTCCGAGCCGGACCGGCTGTACGACCCGCTGCCCGAGGACCGCCCGGTGGGCCGCGCCGACGTGGATGCCGTACGGCTGGCGGTGACCGTCCGCGGCTATCGGATGAACGACGTCGACGACGTCCTGGACCGCCTGGGCGCCGAGCTGGCCGAGCGCGACGCCCGGATCGCCGAGCTGGAGGCGGCCCTGGCCGGCGCCCATGCCGCGGCGATCGGCGGCCCGGGGCTGATCGGGGGCGGCCCGCAGCCGAGCGGGGCGGGTCCGGACCCGCGGCCCGGGGCCGGTGGGCCCGAGGCCGCCGGCGCCGCCGAACCACCCCGGCGCGTGGAAGGCGAGGAGCAGGCATGAGCGGTGTGGTGACGGAACCGGACGGCCTCGCGCGCTGTCCCTGGGGCATGGCCTCGGAGCAGATGGCCGACTACCGCGCGTACCACGACACGGAGTGGGGCCTGCCGGTCCACGGCGACGACGCGCTCTTCGAGCGGATGACCCTGGAGGCCTTCCAGTCCGGGCTGTCCTGGATCACGATCCTGCGGCGCCGCCCCGGATTCCGCGCCGCGTTCGCCGGCTTCCGGATCTCGAAGGTGGCGCGGTTCACCGAAGCGGACGCCGAGCGGCTGCTCGCCGACCCCGGCATCATCCGCAACCGCGCCAAGATCGCCGCGACGATCAACAACGCCCAGGTCGCCGCCGGGCTGGCCCCCGGCGAACTGGACGAGCTGATCTGGTCCCACGCCCCCGACCGGGCCGGCCGGCCCGTGCCGCGCACCGTCGCGGACGTCGCGCCGGTGACCCCGGAGTCGACGGCGCTCGCCAAGGAGCTCAAGAAGCGCGGCTTCCGCTTCGTCGGCCCGACCACCGCCTACGCGATGATGCAGGCGTGCGGCCTGGTCAACGACCATCTGGCGGACTGCCATGTGCGCCGGGCCGTGGAGGCGGCGGCCGGCTGACCGGGCCGGCCGGCCCGCGCGGCCGGCCGGATCGCCCGGCGGCTCAGCGGCCCAGGTAGACCGGCTTCTCCTTCTTCACGAACGCCTCGACCGCGATCCGGTGGTCCTCCGACGCCCCGGCCCGGACCTGCAGTTCGTCCTCCTTGCCGAGGGTCTCGGCGAGCGAGTGCCCGGCGCCGTAGGCCAGCGACTCCTTGATCGCGGCGTAGGCGGCGGTCGGACCCTGGGCCAGTCGGCGGGCGACGGCCGCGGCCTCCTGCGCCAGCTCGTCGGCTGCTACGACCTTGTTGGCGATGCCCAGTTCGTACGCCTCCTGGGCGCTGATGCTGCGCGGGAAGAGCAGCAGATCGGCGGCCCTGCCATGGCCGATCAGCCGGGGCAGCGTCCAGGACATCCCGGAGTCGGCGGTCAGCGCGACGCCGGCGAAGGAGGTGTTGAAGGACGCGGAGTCGGCGACGACGCGGTAGTCGGCGGCGAGCGCGAAGCCCGCACCGGCTCCCGCGGCGACCCCGTTGACGCCCGCGACCACGGGCTTGGGCATCTCGGTCAGCGCCGTCACGATCGGGTTGTAGTGCTCACGCACGGTGTTCATGGTGCCGCCGGAGCCGTTGGCCCGGTCCTGCGCCAGCAGGCCGATGTGCTCCTTGAGGTCCTGGCCGACGCAGAAGGCGCGCCCGGTGGCGGTGAGCAGCACGGCGCGTACGGCGGGGTCGGCGGCGGCCTGTTGCAGGGTGTCCCGCAGCAGGACCTTCGCCTCGATGTTCAGCGCGTTCATCGCGTCGGGGCGGTTGAGCGTGATCGTCGCGAGTCCGTCGGTCACGTCGTAGAGCACGGTGTCGGCCATAGTGGGAGTCCCCTCCGTCGCGGCTCGGACTGCTCGGCAGCGGCAGTCAGCGCTCAGGATGCCGGAGATCATCGGCGGTTCGCATGTGACGTACATCAAAGAAAGCGGGCGCGTCGGAGACCGGCGGGCGGAGGAGTATCGCAGCCACCTCCCCGAATTGGGTGGGTTTGAGAGAGCGCGTTGCCGAAGGGATGCTCCCCGATGTTGGTCATCGGGTCGTTCGATGCGGGATAATGGCCTGGAAGCAATGTGTTCGATGCCGGTGACACGTGCCTATTCGGGCCGTCGGCTGAGATGAGCTGGTTTCAGGAAGGGGAACGAGCATGGCGGCCATGAAGCCGCGGACGGGTGACGGCCCGCTCGAGGTGACCAAGGAGGGGCGGGGCATCGTCATGCGCGTTCCGCTCGAAGGCGGCGGGCGGCTCGTCGTCGAGCTGACCCCCGACGAAGCCAAGGCCCTGGGTGAGGCCCTGGAGAAGGTCACCGTCTGACGAGGGCGGAGAAACCGGCGGATTCCCGGGGCTGACCCGGTACCACCAGCCGACATTCCTTACCCCGGCCCCGGGGGGGGGGGGGGGGGGGGGGGGGGTCGGGGGGGGGGGGGGGGGGGGGGGGT
>NZ_JBWKCJ010000021.1:0-72189 GCF_056436545.1 Streptomyces sp. NPDC043738
CCCCCCCCCCCCCCCCCCCCCCCCCCCCCCCCCCCCCCCCCCCCCCCCCCCCCCCCCCCCCCCCCCCCCCCCCCCCCCCCCCCCCCCCCGCCGTCCGTCGTTTCTCAGGGCCGCAGGGCGCGCAGCAGGAGGTCCGCCAGGTGGTCGGCGACCTGCTGGGGGCTGAGCGGGCCGTCCTCGCGGTACCACGTGCCGAGGTGGTGCACCGAGCCGAAGTGGTAGTCCACGACGAGGTCGGCGGGGATCCCGGCGGCGAACACCCCGGCGCGCTGGCCCTCCTCGATCAGGGCCCGGAAGCGCTCGTGGTAGCGCCGCCGCTCGGCGCGCACCTGCTTGTCCTTCTCCGGGCTGAGGTGGTGCATCGAGCGAAAGAAGATCTTGGTGTCGTCGAGGTTCTCGATGGTGGTGACGACGACGTCGGCGGCGGCGTCGCGCAGCCGCCGCTCGACGGGCGCGTCGGCGTCCGCGAAGTGGTCCAGACGCTCCTGCTGGAGCCGCAGGACCCGGCCGTAGACCTCGTGCAGCAGATCGTCCTTGGAGCCGAAGTAGTGGTACAGGGCGCCCTTGGTGACGCCCGCCGCGTCGACGATCTCCTGGACGGAGGTGCGGTCATAGCCCTGCTCCGCGAAGAGCTTGGTGGCGGTGGCCAGCAGCCTCTGGGCCACCGGCTTCGCGCCGCCGTTGCCGTTGCCGTCCTTCGTGCCGGCCATCGCCCTCACCTGTCCTTCGTGCGTACGTCATGCGCGGTGGCGCAGCTCCCGTCGGAGGATCTTGCCACTCGTGGTCTTGGGAAGCTCTGCCAGGATCTCCACCTCACGGGGATATTTGTACGCCGCGAGCCGCTCCTTGCAGTAGGCGGACAGCTCGGCGGGGTCCAGATCCTGCCCCGGACGCAGGCTGACATACGCCTTGACCGTCTCGCCCCGGTAGGGGTCGGGCACACCGACGACCGCCGCCTCGCGCACCGCGGGGTGGCCGTAGAGCACGTCCTCGACCTCCCGCGGCCACACCTTGAAGCCGGCCGCGTTGATCATGTCCTTCTTGCGGTCGACGACGTACAGCCAGCCGTCGGTGTCCATGAAGCCGATGTCGCCGGTGCGCAGTTCGCCGTCCGGGAGGGCCTCGGCGGTGGCGTCGGGGCGGCGCCAGTAGCCGGGGACGACCTGGGGGCCGCGCACCGCGATCTCGCCCTGCTCGCCGAACGGCAGGTCCCGGCCGTCCTCGCCGACGATCCGGACGACCGTGTCGGGGCCGGGCACCCCGACGGCGAGCGTGCCGGAGACCTCGTCGACCGGCGCCTGCCTGCCCGGCGGGACGCTGGCGCAGGGCGCGGTGCACTCGGTCAGGCCGTAGCCGTTGTGGAGGTACGGGCCGAAGCCGGTCCGGAACTTCTCGACGAGGGCGGGCGGCAGCGGCGCGCCGCCGGAGGACATCGTGGTGAAGGACGCGAAGTGGTCGCGGGTGACGCCGGGGTGGGCCATCAGCGCCATGTAGGCGGTGGAGGGGCCGACCGTGTAGGCGGGGCGGTGCTCCAGGAAGGCGTCCAGGACGACGCCCGCCTCGAAGCGGTAGGCCAGCGCGAGGGTGCCGGTGTTGGCGATGCAGGCGGCCAGTTCGCAGACCATGCCGGTGATGTGGAAGAGCGGGGCGAGCGCGAAGTAGGTGGCGCCCTCGGGCAGGCTCAGGCCGGTGCGCTGGCGTTCGGCGTTGTAGGTGATGTTGCCGTGGGTGTTGGTGGCGCCCTTGGGGGTACCGCTGGTGCCGGAGGTGTAGCTGATCAGCGCGAGGTCGTCGGCGGTGAGTTCCGGGTCGGCCAGGGCCGCGCGCAGCCTCCCGGCGGTGCGGGCGGCGGTCAGCAGGTCGTCGGCCCCTTCCTGCGGCCCGAGCGGCTCGCCGCGCAGCACCCGGGCGTCGTCCCGGGTCTGCAGCTCCCGCTCGCAGGCGGTCAGCGCGATCCGTACGGACGGGGCCTCGGCGGCGGTGGCGCGCAGATAGCCGTCCCAGGTGCGGTCGGCACAGATGACGGCGGTGGCCTCGGAGTCGTCCAGGATGTGCCGCGCCTCGGCGGACTTGTACATGGGGTTGAGGGGCACGACCACCCCGCCGGCCTTCCACACGCCGAGCACCGCGAGCACGAAGTGCGGGGTGTTCTGGAGCATGACCGCGGCCCGGTCGCCGCGCCGGAAACCGCGCCCGGCGAGGTGGGCGGCGATGCCGTCGGAGAGCGCGTCGGTCTCGGCGTAGGACAGCCGGCCGTCGAAGTAGGCGAGCGCGGTGCGGTCGGGGGCGCGGCCGACCGCGGCCCGGAAGGCGTGCAGCATCGAGGGGTGCGGCCGGGCGGGGGCGCGCTGGGCTTCGGTGAGCTGTGCCAGCCACGGCTTGTCCTGGTAGGAGGTCATCGGGGTGCGGCCCTTTCTTCCTGATCGCCTGATCATCCCTGCGGGGGAACACCTGGGGTGACGCGGGGTGGCGGCCCGGGCCCGGCCGGCCCGCCACCCGTTCCTGCCGGAGAACGGCTCAGGCGCGGCCCTCCGCCTGTTCCAGTTTCCGCTGGAGGTGGTTCATACCGCCCAGCCAGCGGTCGGGGTCGGCGGCCCGGGCGGCGTAGTAGTCCGCGACCTCCGGGTGCGGCAGCACCAGGAAGCGGTGCTGCTCCATCGCCGCGAAGAGCGCGTCGGCGACGTCCGCGGGCTCGACGGCCGTGGGGGTCAGCACCAGCTCCCCGGCGGCTCCGGTGGCGGCGAGCATGTCGGTGCGCACGCCCTGGGGGCAGATGGCGTGCACGTCGATGCCGCGGTGCCGGTAGGTCAGCGAGAGCCACTCGGCGAAGGCGTACGCGCCGTGCTTGGTGACGCTGTACGGGGCCGCCTCGACCATGGTCAGCAGGCCGGCCGCGGAGACGGTGGAGACGAAGCGCCCGTGACCGCGCTCCAGCCACTCCGGCAGCAGCTCCTTCGCCGCCCGTACATGGGCCATGACATTGACGTCCCAGGCCAGCGCCCAGTCCTCCTCGGGCGCGTCGGGTCCGCCGCCGGTGCCGACCCCGGCGTTGGCGCAGAAGACGTCGATCGCGCCGCCGAGCGCCTCGCGGGCGGCGGGGACGACGGTGGAGGCGTCACCGGGGACCACGAGGGCGCCGATCTCCTCGGCGGTCTGCTTCGCCTTGGCCTCGTCCAGGTCGTTGACCACGACCCGGGCCCCCTCGGCGGCGAACCGGCGGGCCAGGGCGGCGCCGATCCCCCCGCCCGCCCCGGTCACGACGACGGCCTTGTCCCGTACGGCTTCCACTGCTGGGTCTCCCTCGGTCGCATCGGTTCGACTGACAGGCAGACTAACCAGTCGGTATGTCCTGGCGGAAGAGGCCGTCCCCGGCTCTCGGCTCCTCCCCCGCTCTCGACTTCGCTCGACCGGGGGGACCCCCATGAGCGGGAAGCCCCCCTCGCCGCGGCCCGGTCCGTTCCCCAACGGCGCCCGGCGGGCTAGCGTGCACCCGGCACGCATCGCTTGTTCCCTGCTCCCCTGCACTGCTGGACACGGAGGTGTGCGGATGGCTCTGTCGAGACGCGTTCTGCTCGGGCATCTGGCGGCGACCGGCGCGGCCGGCACGGCCCTGGCCGCGGCCGCGCCCCCCGCACGGGCCGCCGAGCCGGCGCCCGGCGGCGGGCGGCGGGTGCACACCGGCTTCGAGCGCCTGGCCGCCGACGGCTACCGCCTCCTGGACGGCCGGCGGGTCGGCATCGTCACCAACCCCACCGGCATCACCCGGACGGCCGAGCACATCGTGGACGTCCTGCACGCCGACGAACGGGTGCGGCTGACCGCCGTCTTCGGCCCCGAGCACGGCTTCCGCGGCACCGCGCAGGCGGGCGGCTCCGAGGGCCGCTACGACGATCCGGCCACCGGGCTGCCGGTCTACGACACCTACAACAAGAGCGGCAAGGAACTCGCCGCCGTCTTCACCGCCTCCGGCGTGGACACCGTCGTCTTCGACATCCAGGACGTCGGCGCGCGCTTCTACACCTACATCTGGACGCTCTACGACTGCATGGTCGCGGCCGTCCTCGCCGGTAAGCGCTTCGTCGTCCTCGACCGCCCGAACCCGGTCACCGGCCGCTTCGCCGCCGGCCCGGTACTGGACAAGGCCTACGCCTCCTTCGTCGGCCGCGAGCCGATCTCCCAGGCGCACGGCATGACGGTGGTCGAACTGGCGCTGCTGTTCAACGGCGAGTTCGTCCCCGCGGCCGCCGGACGGCCGGTGGAGCTTCAGACCGTGCGGATGACCGGCTGGCGGCGCGGCGACTTCTACGACGCCACGGGCCTGCCGTGGGTACCCCCGAGCCCCAACATGCCCACACCGGACACCGCCCTCGTCTACGCGGGCACCTGCCTGTTCGAGGGCACCAACCTCTCCGAGGGGCGCGGCACCACCCGCCCCTTCGAGCTGCTGGGCGCCGACGGCATCGACCGCCGCTGGGCCGCGGCCGCGAACGAACTCGCCCTGCCCGGAGTGCACTTCAGGGAGGCCTACTTCGCCCCCACCTTCTCCAAGTTCCAGGGGAAGACGATCGGCGGCGTCCAGCTCCATGTGCACGACCGGGAGGCGTTCGACCCGGTGCGCACCGGCATCGCGCTGCTGGTGACCGCGCAGCGGGTCTGGGACGGCTTCGCCTGGCGCCCGGACCACGGCATCGACCGGCTGACCGGGTCGTCGACCGTGCGCAGGATGATCGACGCGGGCGCGGAGCCGGACGAGATCGTCGCCGCCTGGCAGGCGGATCTCGTCGAGTTCCGCGCCGTACGCGCCCGCTATCTTCGCTATCCCTCGCGCTAGAAGCTGAAGCTCATGAACGCCCCGTAGCCACCCTCGGCCGCCTCGGAGAAGAAGGTGACGAGTTCCTCGTAGGCGCTCTTCAGCCACTCCAGCTCGCCCTCGGGGTCGAAGCTCCACACGTTGGGGTACACGCCCTCCTTCGTCATCCGCTCCGGGTCGTAATGGGCCGCCAGTTCCTCCCACGGGGTCGCCCGCAGCTGCCGTGCCAGGCTCTCGATCTGCTCGGCGGACCACCCGAACAGGGTGCCGTCCTCCAGAATCGGGGAGCCGTCCATCAGGAAGTCCAGATACACGTCCGTCTCGTCGAGCAGGAACTGGAGGCCGCCCCACGCCTTGTCCGGCCCGCCGTGGGGACGCGTCGGGAAGTCCTCGTCGTCGTACAGCTCGAAGGTGTACTCGTCGGCCCAACCCGGGTCCTTCTCCGCCCTGTCCAGCTCCTCCGTGGTCGCGCTGATGAACCCGATGGTCACGCCCATGGCGCCAATCCCCCTTGATGTACGGCGTGTTCGAACCTCTTCTCGAACACGTCGGCGAGTGTTCCACACGGCACTGACAACGGACCGCGCTCGCCGGCGAGCGCCGCCGCGCGCGGTCCGTCTCAGGGTCCGGGACGACGCGTTTCGACTATTGACTGTCCAGTACACCGACCAGGAAAGTGCGCTGGTGAGCAATGACGCGACAGCAGTGCAGAAGACGGCGGCCGGTACGCCGGCGGCGGACGGTGCGGACGCCGGGGGCGAGAGCCTGCGGCGGGTGGCCGTGGCCTCGTTCATCGGGACGGCCATCGAGTTCTACGACTTCTACATCTACGGGACGGCCGCCGCGCTCGTCCTCAACCAGGCGTTCTTTCCGACCCTCTCGCCGGTCAACGCCACCCTGGCGGCCTTCTCCACCTACGCGGTGGCGTTCGCCGCCCGGCCGCTCGGGTCGGTGGTCTTCGGCCACTTCGGTGACCGGGTGGGCCGCAAGTCCGTGCTGGTCGCCTCGCTGCTGCTGATGGGGCTGTCCACGGCGCTGGTCGGACTGCTGCCGGGCTACGCCACCTGGGGCGTCTGGGCGCCGCTGCTGCTGATCGCGCTGCGCTTCCTGCAGGGCATCGGCCTGGGCGGCGAGTGGGGCGGGGCCGCGCTGCTCGCGGTCGAGCACGCGCCGCGCAGGCGCCGCGGGCTGTACGCCGCCTTCCCGCAGCTCGGCCCGTCCGTCGGATTCCTCGCGGCGACCGGGGTGTTCTGGCTGCTGTCGTCCGTGCTGGACGACGCGGCGTTCCGCTCGTGGGGCTGGCGGGTGCCGTTCCTGCTGTCGTTCCTGCTGGTCGGCGTCGGGCTGTTCGTGCGGCTGAAGATCAGCGAGACGCCGGTGTTCGCGAAGGTGATGGACGCTCAGGAGGCCAGCCGGGTCCCCGTGGTCGACGTGCTGCGCCGGCATCCGCGCGAACTGCTGCTGGGCGCGGGCGGCATGGTCGTGGCGTACGGGCTCTTCTACACCGCGACGACCTACTGCCTGTCCTACGCGACCGGCGAGCTGGGCGTCTCCCGCAACACCATGCTGGGGCTGTCCCTGATCGCCTGCCTCTTCCTGGCCGCCGGCACCTGGCTCGCCGCCACCCGCTCCGACAGCGCCGGCCGCCGCAGGCTGGTCCTGGCGGGCAGCGGCCTGTCGGTGCTCTGGGGACTGGTTCTCTTCCCGCTGCTGGACACCCGGCAGCCGGCGCTGATCGCGCTCGGCCTCGGCGGCGCGCTGTTCTGCATGGGCGTGGTGTACGGCCCGATGGGCGCGTACCTGCCGGAGCTGTTCGGTACGGCGGTGCGGTACTCGGGCGCCTCCCTGGCCTACAACCTGGGCGGGGTGCTGGGCGGCGCGGTGGCGCCCCTGGTCGCCACCCGGCTCCAGTCGGAGTTCGGCTCCGCGTCGGTGGGCTGGTACGTGAGCGCCATGGCGGTCGTCTCCCTGGTGTGCGTCCTGGCGCTGCCGGAGACCCGGGAGCGGGAGCTGTCCTGAGGGCCCGGCGCCGAAGCCCCCGCGGGCTCACGAGCTGAGCCACCACCGGCCGCTCTCCCTCGACAGCGCGTCCCACAGGAGGTTGAGGGGGTGTCCGGGCGGATACGACGCCCGCTCCCCGCGCCGGGTGAAGACGCCGACCAGCACCTCGGTCCGGGGCTCCGCCTCCCCGACGATCTCCAGGGTGCGCAGTCCGCCGGCCTCCGGGAGGCGGCCGTCCGCGGCCGCCTCCCCGATGCCCCGGGTGACCAGCATCGCCCCGCTGACGACCCCGGAGCGCAGCAGCTCGAAGCCGTAGTGCGCGGCCTCGATCTCGGCCGCGATGGTCAGCCGCTGGCGGTAGTCGGGGCCGTACCACGCGGTCAGGAACCGGCCGATGAGGCCGCGCGCCGAGATCACCAGGGGCAGCCGGGGCAGCTCGCACGCGCCGAGGGAGGTGCCGGGCAGCTGCTCCGGCGGCAGGTTCGTCAGCAGCGACAGACCGCTGCGGCGCCACTCCATGACCTCGTACGGGGCCAGCAGTTCGGCCTCCTCGCCTTCCGTGACCACGACGCTGCCGCAGACCAGGTCGAGTTCCTTGGACCGCAGTTTGGTGAAGAGGTCGCCGGTGCGGACGTGGGTGACCTTGAGGTCGACACCGTCGCGTTCGTAGTCCTCGCGGACGCGTTCCACCGCGTCCAGCAGGAAGCCGAGGGTGTAGCGGGTGGTGCCGACGGAGAGCGTCCTGCCGAGCCGGCGGCGGGCGCCCTGCACGCCGTCCGACCACGCGCCGAGCGTGCGCCGCGCCAGGTCGACCAGCGCCTCGCCGGTCGCGGTGAACAGGGCGTCCCTCCCCCGGCCCTGTTTGAGCACCAGCTCCTCGCCGCACAGTGCGGCGAAGGTGCGGTTCATCCTGTCCAGCTGCTTTTGCACGCTGGACTGTTCGCGGCCCAGCCGGCGCGCGGCGCCCAGCGCGGTGCCCGTCTCATGGACGACGATCAGTGTGCGCAGCTGGTCCATGGTGGTGTCCAGCAGCTCCGGTGGGTACTGCTGCGGACCTGACGAGGCCATGCGCGCCCAACTCGCTTTCCCTCCCCGGAAATCAGGACTGTGCAGCATAGCCCGCGCGCCCGTGCGAAGGCCCCGGGGTCCCACCCCGGGGCCTTCGCCTGCCGGCGACCGGTGTCCGGTAGCCGCCTACCGGTGTCCGGTACCCGACTATCGGTGTGCCGGGAACTCCACGACCTGCTGGTACGTCGGCCGGTTCTGCCAGCTGATGGTGTCGTGGGTCAGCCCGCCCACCGCGCGGTGGATGATGGCGTCGGCGCACCACTGGTCGCCGGGCTTGCAGCTCGCGTCGCCCGGGTAGACCTGCTCGGCCGTCTTGCCGCTCGCCTGCGCGAGCGTGGCCAGGAGGGTGTCGCGGCAGGCGGAGAGGTCGCCGCCGCCGCAGTAGCGCTTGGCGAGCGGGCCCCGGACCTTGTCACCGAGCGCCGAGCGCAGGTCCTTGTCCGCGTAGCTCCACCAGCCGTACTGGAAGGCCGATCCGGCGTGGCCCCCGGTCGGGCCGTGGCCGGCCGACGGCGACTCGTCGACGGCGAGGTTGGCGCCCAGCGCGTCGTACAGGTCGCCGCCCAGGCCCGGCTTGAAGACGGCCTCGATCATCAGCGGCCACCAGGCGTCCATCAGCCGGACCGCGTCGGGGTGGGTGTAGGTGTGCGAGCCGGCGGCGGTCTCGCGACGCTGGGCGCCGTCCTTGTGCCAGGCCTGCAGCTGCTGGACCGCGGTCCTCAGCCGGGGGTCGGTGACCGGCTTGCTGCCCAGCACGCGCAGGAGTTCGGGCAGCACGTCCTCGCCGCGCAGGTCGGTGACGGCGGCCTCGGACATCGCCCGGGTCAGCGAGGCCCGGGTCACCCCGCCCTCCTCGGTCAGTGCGCGCACCCGGTCGTCCAGCAGATTGCCGCGGTGCACCGAACCGTTGCCGAAGCCGGCCGAGTCGTAGTCCTCGGCCTGCTTGTTGTTCCAGGAGATGTAGTAGTCCTGGTTGACGGACTGCGGGTGCTGGGCGGGCGGGGTGTAGTCGGTGGTGTTGGTCGCGGGGTCGTAGCCCTGCCACTCGTAGGCGTCGTCCGCCGTGATGGGCAGCGACGGGTCGACGGCGGGGTTGCGCACCGGGTTGAGGCCGCTGTTGTAGTACGCGGTGTCGCGGGAGTCGGCGTAGAACCAGTTGAAGGCGTAGCCGATGTGCTGGGCGGCCTTCTGGAAGGACCTGGCGTCGCGTACGGCGGAGGGGTCGTTGAGCATCTGGAAGCCGATGATCGAGTCGGCCTCGTGGCGGTAGGTGGAGCGCTGGGCGGTGTAGGCGACGGGCTTGCCGCGGACGGTGGCGCGGTGGGTGACGGTCCCGTACTTCGTCCGGAAGACCTGCATCCGGTACGAGCCGGCCGCCGTCGGGTCGGCGATGGTGGGCTTCCAGGAGTTGGTGCGCTCCAGCTTCTCCATGGGGACGCAAGCGCCGCGGTAGCGGTAGGAGGTGGAGTCCTTGGTGGCCGGCGAGCCGTCGGCGTTGCACAGTTCGACCGCGTAGGTGTCGGTGATGTCCTGGCCGGCGGAGGTGGCGCTCCAGGCGTAGTCCTGACCGCGGCCGAGCTGGACGTACATCCCGACGCCCGCGAAGGAGGCGCCGCGGGCGCTGATGCCGGGCCCCTGGATCTCCTGGAGCATCAGCAGCTGGGGCGCGAAGTAGCCGGTCTGCGGGCCGAATACGGCGACCGGGTGCCCGCTCGCGGTGTGCTTGCCGGAGACCAGCAGGGCGTTGGACATCCCGCGGCGCTGGTTGGGGTTGAAGCTACCCTTGGGCAGCACCCCGTCCTTGAACAGGCCCTCCAGCTTGCGGAACTTCCTCGGGGCCGCGACCGGGTCCCGGGGCGGTGTACCGCTCTTGGTGGTCGCCGCGCCGGTGCGGTCGAAGACCAGCGGCTCGGGGGTGACCGAGCCGCGGTCCGGCAGCGCCGTGCCCTTGGCCCTGGCCGGCTTGACGGCGTACGGGAAGCTGCTGCCGTCGTGCAGGGTCTTGGCCGCCTCGGGATCGTTGCGCTCCCGGAAGGACTCCCAGACCTCGGTGCCCTTCTCGACGCCGTACTTCTGCTGGGCGGCGAGCAGGGACAGGGCGTTGGTGACCTCCCCGCCGCCGCCGTTGCCGAAGAGGCCGCCGACCACGGAGGCCAGCGCTATCAGGTCGGTGAGCTTGAACGGCGCGATCTCACCGGCGTTGGTGATCGCGTCGATATGTCCGGTGAGGACGTACTCGCCGGGGAAGTAGCGGCCGTTCTTGGACTGCTCGCGGTAGGCGTTGATGCCGTCGACGTAGGCCTGCGCGTCGGCCATGGCCTGCTTGCCGCGCTCGCCGTTGTGGTCCCTGATGTAGTCGACCTGCCGCTGGAGGTCCTGCTCGGTGTACGGCGCCTGCGGCCAGAACTGCTGCTCCAGGCCCTGGTTGGCGAGGGCGCCGCCGGCGAAGGAGGTCAGCTCGCCGCGGCCGATGTGGCGGAAGAGGTCCATCAGCCAGAGCCGGTCCTGGCCCGCGGCGTATCCGGCGCCGAATTCGGTGCCGTAGCGGGTGGTGCCCTTGATGTGCGGGACGCCGGTCTTCTTGTCGCGGGTGATGGTCACGTCGTCGCGGGGCGCGGTGACCTTGCCGACCTGGCCGTCGGGGACGCCGAAGGAGGCGTCGTTGAAGAACTGGGTGAGGGTGTCGTCGGTGAGCGACTGGTAGCCACTGGCCAGCGCGCCGTACGGGGCGAGTTGGTCGGTGGAGTGCGCGGGGTGGGTGCCGAACAGCTTGTTGCCGAGGATCTCCACCAGGGTGGCGTTGCCGGTGGCGCCGGGCGGCAGGATGTCGGCGCACTGGCTTTCGCAGTAATCGTGGTCGGGGTGCGGCGCGGCGGCCGCGGTGGGGGGTGGTGCCAAGACCGTGGCACCCAAGGCGAACAGGGCCGCCGCCGCGGCGGTCCTGAGCCTTCCGGTACGTCGTCGCATCCCTGCTCCTCGATGGGGTCCCCCCTGCTCCTCACGAACTCGGGGGAGGGTGGGCGGGACGTTACCGGCGGTTATCCCCGGCCGGAAGGTGAACAACAGTCACTTTTTCCAATTCCCCACAGACGCAACGGCCGCCACTGTGGTGACATCTCGCCGTGACACCGGCGAAACGCACAAAAGTTCGATGGATCCAGACGTCGGCCGACTACGTCCCATCCCCGTCCAGTCGGATCCTCCCCCCGGAGGTGGGATGAAATGGCCGGTTTCAGAGCCCTCGCAGAACAGGTCCGCAATCCACGACTCGTCGCAGCTCAGCGACGTACCGCCCTGCGCAAGTGCCTTGAACGCTTCGCCCCTTACGGACACCGGGCGACCTGGCACCATCTGTGCACCCGGGCCGGTATCGCGACCCAGGACCGCGATCCGGACCCGGAGCGGCTGGTCGCCGCGCTGACCGAGCTGGAAGAGGCCCGCACCCTCTGGCTCGCGTACGAGGAGGAGTTCGCCGCCCGGCGCCGCAAGGAGAAGCACGACGGCATCCGTCAGCCCAGCGCGATCGACGACTGGCACCGGCGGACGTGGGGCGGCTGCGACATCGTGCCGTGCGAGTCACCGCAACGGCACCCGGCGGCCCGGCTCGCGGAGGTGCTGCGCCGCATGATCGTGGCGATGGAGGCGGGACGGCCGCGCCGGGACTGCCCGGTGTGCGGCGGCACGCGCTTCGCCTGGCTCCCGGAGACCGCCGACGTCCCGGCGCCCGGGCCGGCCTGCCGCCAGTGCGGGGTGCTGGCCCCGGCCTCGGTGCTCACCCGTGAGGCGCTGACCTCGGCGGTACGCGCCCAGGGTGCGGGGGCCTTCGCCGCGGCCTGAGCCCGGCGGCCGTCACCGCTTGCCGGCGCAGGAGCGCCCCGGTCCGAACACCACGGCCGGAGTCGTTGTCGGACCCCGGTGCCATCATCGAAGGCATGTTGCAGGTATGTCTCAACGGACCGCGGACCGCGGCCGATTCGGGCGCGGTGCCGATGTCACCGGCGGCGCTCGCCGAGGCGGCGCGGCAGGCGGTGGCGGCCGGCGCCGAGGACGTCCATGTCCACCCCAAGACCCCGTGCGGCCGGGACTCCCTCTCGCCGCGCGTGGTCGGCCCCGCCCTGGAGGCCGTCCGGGCGGTGGTGGACGTCCCGGTGGGCGTGACGACCGGAGCCTGGACCGAGCCGGATCTCCCCCACCGCCGGGTGGAGAGGATCAGGTCCTGGACGGTGCTGCCCGATCACGCCTCGGTGAACTGGCACGAGGAGGGCTCCGAGGCGGTCGCCACGGCCCTGCTGGAGCGCGGTGTCGGTGTCGAGGCCGGCCTCTGGTCGGGCACCGACGGGGTGCGGCGCTTCGCCCGCTCACCGCTCGCGCCACGGGTGCTGCGGGTGCTGGCCGAAGTGACCGACCCCGACGCCCGGTCCGCGCGGGGCACCGCGCGCCGGCTGCTCGCCGCGCTGGCCGGAGTCCCGCACGGCCGCCCGGTGCTGCTGCACGGCGCGGACGGCGGCGCCTGGCCGGTGCTGCGGCTCGCCGCCGAACTGGGCCTGCACACACGCATCGGCATCGAGGACACCCTCCTGATGCCCGACGGCACCCCGGCCGACGGCAACGCCGCATTGGTGCGCGCCGCGGCGACTTCGGCGTGCGGCCTTCCCGGAGGGTGACCGGCGAGGTACGTTCCGCCACATGATCGCGCCCGCCCGTTCCCGCATCGTCGCGCCTTCGGGGTGGAGCCGGTGGCTCGTCCCGCCCGCCGCCCTGTCCATCCATCTCGCCATCGGACAGGCCTACGCCTGGAGCGTGTTCAAACCGCCCCTGGAGTCCGCCCTGAAGCTGTCCGGGACGGCCTCCGCGCTCCCCTTCCAGCTGGCCATCGTGATGCTCGGGCTGTCCGCGGCGTTCGGGGGCACGCTCGTCGAACGCAACGGCCCGCGCTGGGCGATGTGCGTGTCGGCCCTCTGCTTCTGCGGCGGCTTACTCGTCGCCGCCCTCGGCGCGGCCACCGGCCGGTACTGGCTGATCGTCCTCGGTTACGGCTTCATCGGCGGCATCGGACTGGGCATCGGCTACATCTCCCCCGTCTCCACCCTCATCAAGTGGTTCCCCGACCGCCCCGGAATGGCCACCGGCATCGCCATCATGGGCTTCGGCGGCGGCGCGCTGATCGCCTCGCCCTGGTCCGTCCGGCTGCTCGCCGCCCTGGGTTCCGATGCGTCCGGAATCGCGCGGACCTTCCTGGTCATGGGCCTGGCCTACGCCGTGTTCATGTCCCTGGGCGTGGTGCTGGTGCGGGTCCCCGCCGACGACTGGCGGCCGCCGGGCCGCCCGGCCGCGGCCGCCTCGGCGGCCCGGCCGCTGGTCACCACGGCCCAGGTGTCGGCCCGCGGCGCGCTGCGCACCCCGCAGTTCTGGTGCCTGTGGGTCATCCTGTGCATGAACGTCACGGCAGGCATCGGCATCCTGGAGAAGGCCGCCCCGATGGTCTCCGACTTCTTCGCCCGCACCGCGGCGCCGGTGAGCGCATCGGCCGCGGCCGGCTTCGTGGGCCTGCTCTCGCTGGCCAACATGCTCGGCCGGATCGTCTGGTCCTCGGCCTCCGACCTGGCCGGCCGCAAGAACGCCTACCGCCTCTACCTGGGCGCCGGCGCCCTGATGTATCTGCTGCTCGCGCTGGCCGGCGATGCTTCCAAGCCGTTGTTCATCGTCTGCGCGGCGGTGATCCTGTCCTTCTACGGCGGCGGATTCGCCACCCTCCCGGCGTATGTGAAGGACCTGTTCGGCACGTTTCAGGTGGGTGCGATCCACGGCCGGCTGCTGACGGCCTGGTCCACCGCGGGCGTGCTGGGCCCGTTGATCGTCAACGCCGTCGCCGACAGCGGGAAGTCGGCCGGCCGCAGCGGCCCCGACCTCTACTCCACCTCCTTCTTCGTCATGATCGGCCTGCTGGCCGTGGGCTTCGCCGCCAACGAACTCATCCGTCCCGTGCACCCCCGCCACCATCAACCCCCCGCGCCCGGCGCCCAGTTGGCCGCCGACGGGCGCGCCGCGTCCGGGCCCGCGCCCGCCGACACGAAGGGAGCCGAGCAGTGACCGCCCGCCGCACCCCCCTCCTCGTCCTCGTCTGGCTGTGGGTGACCGTCCCCTTCCTGTACGGCCTTTACGAACTCACCCTCAAGCTGAAACAACTGTTCACGGGCTGACCACCCGCACCGACAGCGCACCCGGCGCAGGCACCGGCCCTTGCGCCCGTACGGCACCAGGGCCGCGCGGGCACCCGTAGGAGGGAGACGTCCATGGCCGAGCTACACGATCTGTCCGCGCTCGAACAGGCCGAGGGGATCCGGTCCGGTGAGCTCTCCCCCGTGGAGCTGACCGAGCACTACCTGGCGCGGATCGATCGGCTCGACGACACACTGGGCGCCTTCATCACCCGCACCCCGGAGATCGCCCGCAAGCAGGCCGCGGAGGCCGAGAGCGAGGCCGCCGCGGCCCGCCGCGAGGGCCGCGAACTGCCGCCGCTGCACGGCGTCCCGGTCCCCGTGAAGGACCTCCATCATGTCGCCGGGGTGCGCTGCACGATGGGCTCGCGGGCGCTCGCCGAGCATGTGCCGGAGGTCGACCACCATGTCGCGGGCAAGCTGCGGGCGGGCGGCACCGTCCTGCTCGGCAAGACCAACACCCCCGAATTCGGGCTGCCCTGCTACACCGAGAACGGCTTCGCCCCGCCCGCCCGCACCCCCTGGGACCTGGCGCGCTCGGCGGGCGGCTCCAGCGGCGGCGCGGCCGCGGCGGTCGCCGGCGGCCTGGCCCCCGTCGCGCACGGCAGCGACGGCGGCGGCTCGATCCGCATCCCGGCGTCGGCCTGCGGGCTGTACGGCATCAAGCCCAGCCGCGGACGGATCAGCGGCGGCCCGCTGATGCACGACATCACCGGACTGGCGACCTCCGGCCCGCTGGCCCGTACCGTCGCCGACGCGGCCACCCTGCTGGACGTCATGGCGGGCACGATGCCCGGCGACCCGTACGCGGCGCCGATGCTGCCGCCCGGCGAGACCTTCGCCTCGTACGCCCTGCGCGACCCCGGCCGGCTGCGGATCGCCTGCCTGACCGGGGCGCCCATTCCGGGCGTCGAGGTCCACCCCGACTGCCGCACGGCCGCCGACGACACCGCCGCGCTGCTGACCGGGCTCGGCCACGAGGTCGAGCGGCTGTCACTGCCGTCGGACGACTCGATCCGCGAGGCCTTCACCCGTGTCTGGTCCGTGATGGCCGCGAGCCAACCGGTCCCGCCGGAGGGCGAGGAGCTGCTGATGCCGCTCACCCGCTATCTGCGCGAGCGCGGCGGCCAGGTCTCCGGCACGGACTTCGCGCGCTCGATGTACGCCTTCCGCATGCTCGCCCAGTCCCTCGCCGACGGCCTGATGCCGCCGGGCACCGGCTACGACGTGATCCTCTCACCGACCCTGGCGACGCCCCCGGTGGCCGTCGGCGAGCTGCGCAACGACGCCGACCCGCAGGCGGAGTTCGCCGCCCTCGGGTCCTTCACCCCGTTCACCGCGCTCTGCAACGCCACCGGCCAGCCCGCGGTCAACGTCCCGCTGCACTGGAACGCCGAGGGACTGCCGATCGGTGTGATGCTGGCCGGCCGGTACGGCGACGAGGCGACGCTGATCGCGCTCTCCGCCCAGCTGGAGCAGGCCCGCCCGTGGGCGGCCCGCAAGCCGGCCCTGTGGTGAGCGCGGGCTGACCCGTCCGCACCCGTCCCGTGCGTGGGGCGGGCGCGGCCGCGCTCATCCCTGCGTGCCCTCCCGGCACGAGGACGGCACGGCCTCCCGGCGCGGCGACGCCGCCTCCGGCGGGGGCGGTGCGGACTCCGGGTCCTTGGCGCCCCGGTCGACCCGCAGCCGCCGGGCGCCGGGTCCCTGCTCGCCGAGGTTGTCGTAGGGGTTGGACAGCGCGCACCTCTCCAGCGACAGGCAACCGCAGCCGATGCAGTCGGTCAGCCGGTCGCGCAGCTCGACCAGTTGGCTGATCCGCTCGTCCAGCTCGGAGCGCCACACCTGGGAGAGCCGGGCCCAGTCGTCGCGGTTGGGGGTGCGCTCGTCCGGCAGCTCCGCCAGCGCGTCCCGGATCACCGCGAGCGGGATCCCGACCCGCTGCGCCGCCCGGACGAAGGCGACCCGGCGCAGCGCGTCCCGGGAGTAGCGGCGCTGGTTGCCCGCCGTCCGGGTGCTGCTGATCAGCCCCTTGGACTCGTAGAAGTGCAGCGCGGACACCGCGGCGCCGCTGCGCGCGGACAGCTGGCCGACGGAGAGCTCATGAACCTTGAACGGAAGCTGGGGCACGTTTCCACCCTAGCCGCGCAAGCGTTGACAGCGGGTACCCGCACTCCGCATGCTGAGCAAGCGCTTAGTAAGCGTCGGCCCGGCGTGCGACGGCGGCACCCGGTGCACGACGGCGTAGGTGGATCCCAAGGAGGCAGACGGAGATGGCAGAGCCCCGAGTGTTTGGATCGCTCGACGAGCTGCGGGCCGCGGTCGGCGAGGAGCTGGGCACCAGCGACTGGCTGGAGATCGACCAGAAGCGGATCGATCTGTTCGCGGACGCCACCGGCGACCACCAGTGGATCCACGTGGACCAGGAGCGGGCCGCGACCGGCCCGTTCGGCACCACCATCGCGCACGGCTATCTGACGCTGTCGCTGCTGCCCGCCTTCGTGCCGCAGCTGATGCGGGTCGACAACGTGAAGATGGGGATCAACTACGGCACGAACAAGGTGCGCTTCCCGGCCACCGTGCCGGTCGGCTCGCGGCTGCGCGCCACGGCGAAGATCGCCGACGTCGCCGAGGTCAAGGGCGGCGTGCAGCTCACCACGGTCGTGACGATCGAACGCGAGGGCGGCGACAAGCCGGTCTGCGTCGCGGAGTCGGTCAGCCGTTTCTACCTGTAGCGGGGCCCGCCGGGTCGGCGCCCACCATCCGCAGCACGAGGTCGGCGTAGAGCGCGCCGACCTCGTCGGGGGTGCGCGAGCCGTCCGCCGAGAACCAGCGGGCGACGTCCACGCACAGCGACAGCACCGCCAGGGTGGTGCCCGGCACGTCGTCGGCCCGGAACTCCCCGCTGTCCGCGCCGTCCTGGATGATCTGCCGCAGCAGGCGGTCCGTCCGGCGGCGCAGACCGGCGATCTCGGTGTAGTGCTCGGGGCTCAGCGCCTGGAGTTCGTACTGGATGACCCGGGCGGTGGTGTGGTGCTCGGCGTGCCAGCGGGCGAAGGTCCGCACGGCGTCGCGCAGCCGCTCGGTGGCGCTGCCTTGGGCCTCGGCGGCGGCGCCCATGATGCGCAAGGCCTTTTCGTGGCCGATGCCGCTGATGCGGTAGAGCAGCTCTTCCTTGGTCTTGTAGTGGATGTAGAGGGCCGCCGGGCTCATACCGGCCCGGCCGGCGATGTCACGGGTGGTGGTGGCGTGGTAGCCGCGCTCGGCGAACGCCTCGACGGCGGCGCCGACCAGCCGCCGCGCGGCGTCCGGGGTCACCCCGGCCCACTCCTGGTTCTCCTCCGCAGCCTGCTCCGCCGCCGCACCCATCGCCGCACCCCGCTCCTCGATCCGCCAGGGACGTTCCTTGGACGGATCGAACACCATACCGCGCCACTGAGCAAGCGCTTAGGGCCTGTCCGGCGGCAGGACCGGACAGGCCCGGGGAGGGCGGCGGGCGGCAAGGCGCCCGCACACCGGGGTCAGAACGCGGAGACCCCCGTCAGCGCACGGCCGATGACCAGCTTCTGTATCTGGCTGGTGCCCTCGTAGAGCGTCATCACCCGGGCGTCGCGCAGCAGCTTGCCGACGGGGTACTCGTCGATATAGCCATAGCCCCCGAAGACCTGGAGCGCGTTGTTGGCGGCGCGCACCGCCGCTTCGGAGGCGAACAGCTTGGCCTGGGAAGCGGCGGTGACGAACGGCTCACCGCGCTCGATGAGATCGGCCACCCGCCAGGTCAGCAGCCGCGCCGCGTCCACGTCCACCGCGATGTCGCTGATCAGCTCCTGCACCAGCTGATGCCGGGCGATCGGCTTGCCGAACTGCTCACGCTGGCCCGCGTAGCCGATCGCGGCGTCCAGCGCGGCCTGGGCGATGCCCACACAGCCGGCGGCGACCGACATCCGCCCCTTGGCCAGCGCGGACATCGCCACCGAGAAGCCCTTGCCCTCGGGGCCCAGCATCGCGGCGGCCGGTACCCGTACGCCGTCCAGCACCAGTTCCGCGGTGGCCTGGCCGCGCAGCCCCAGCTTGCCGTGGATCTCGCGGCGCGTCAGGCCGGGGCTGTCGGTCGGCACGAGGAAGGCGCTGATGCCCTGATGGCCCGGGGCGTCGCCGGTGCGGGCGAAGAGCAGCACCACATCGGCCCAGGTGCCGTTGGTGATGAACATCTTGGCGCCGTCGACGATGTAGTCGTCCCCGTCGCGGACCGCCCGGGTGGCCAGTTGCGCCGCGTCGGAACCGGTGCCGGGCTCGGTCAGGCCGAAGCAGCCGACCGCCTCGCCCGAGGTCAGCCGCGGCAGCCACTCCCGTTTGTGCCGCTCCTCGCCCCAGGAGGCGATGGTCTTGGCCACCAGACCGAGCGAGACGGAGACGATGCCGCGCACCGCGGAGTCGCCGCGGCCCAGCTCCTCGGTCACCAGGACGTAGGAGAGGTGGTCGCCGCCGGAACCGCCGTACTCCTCCGGAACGGTGAGACCGAGGAAGCCGAGGTCGCCGATCTTTCGGACGATGCCGCGGTCGACCTCCTCCGCGCGGTCCCAGGCGGCGGCGTACGGGACGACCTCGCGGTCGACGAAGTCCCTGGCGAGCTGCCGCGCCGCGGCCTGCTCCGCGCTGAGCTCCAGATCCATCCGGCCCCCTCCTGGCCAAGAGCAGTGCCGCGCGCCCTTGTCGCACCATTAATTAGCACTGCTAGTTTTTGCTGGGCGCCTCTACTATGTGCGCCATGGCCCGACCCCGCAAGCCCCTGCTGAGCCGCGAGCGCATCGTCTCCACGGCGCTGCAGCTGATCGACTCCGAAGGGCTGCCGGCGCTGTCGACCCGGCGGCTGGCGGCGGAGCTGGGCGTGAGCGGGCCGTCCCTGTACAACCACTTCACGACCAAGGACGAGATCCTCGACGCGGTCGCCGACACGGTCATCGCCAAGGTCGACGTGTCGACCTTCGAGAAGGGCGCGGACTGGCGCGCCGGGCTGCTGGACTGGGCCCGCTCCTACCGCGCGGCGCTCGCCGCCCATCCGCACATCGTGCCGTTCCTCGCCCAGGGGCCGGGGCGGCGCCCGGCCGGGCTGAAGATGGCCGACGCGGCGTTCGGCGGCATGGTCGAGGCGGGCTGGCCGCCCGCACAGGCCACCCGGGTCTGCGCGATGGTCCGCTACTTCGTGGCCGGCTCCGCACTGGGCTCGTTCGCCCGCGGCTTCGTCGACGACCCGAGCGCCTACGACCCCGCCGACTACCCGCACCTGGGCCAGGCGCACCTCCTCGCGGAGCATCAGCGGCAGGTGGACGAGGGCGCGTTCGAGACCGGCCTGCGCGCCCTGGTGGACGGCCTGGCTCTGCAGCACCCCGAGCTCGCACCGCCGCCCGACCCCGCCCGCTGATGAGCGCCGCCCGCCGGCTGTAAAGTGCACCCGCCTCTGGCGGGCAGGGGCGGGTGCGGGAAACAGGAGGCGGCGTGGGCGAGTGGGGCACGGCCGTCAACGGCCCCTTCCGGACGCGTGGCGGACGGTTCGTCATCGAGGTGCTGCGCGGCCAGGCGCAGGTCGACTTCCTGCCGAACGCGCTGACCGGTGCGGTGTTCTCGATCGGCCTGTTCGCGGCGGGCTGGGGATACGGGCTCTACGGCCTGATAGGCACGGCCGTCGGCACCGCCACCGCCCGCTTCCTGGGCGTGGACCGGGACCGGATCACCGCGGGGCTCGAAGGGTTCAACGCCTGTCTGGTGGCGGTCGGCTGCGCGGTGTTCCTCGGCGCCGACCGGCTCTCCACCGCCCTGCTCGCCCTGGCCGGCAGCGCGGTGGTCACCGTACTGACCGGAGCCGCCGCGCGGATACTGGCCACCTGGGACCTGCCCGCCTTCACCCTGCCGTTCTGCCTGACGGCCAGCGCGCTGACCATCGCCGCGCCGGGATTCCAGCGGGTCTGGCACCAGGACGCGGGCCCGGCCGCGCTCCCCCGCCCGGCCGTCGGGCCCGCCGCCCTCACCTTCTCCGACCTCTGGCACGCCTTCTTCGCCAACGTCGGTCAGATCTTCTTCATGCCGCAGTGGCACGTCGGCCTGATCTTCCTGGCCGGCATCTTCGTCGCCTGCCGGCGGGCGGGCGCACTGGCCTGCGTCGGCAGCGTCGTCGGCATCGGCACCGCATGGGCCCTGGGCGCCCCCGCCGAGCAGGTGGCCGAGGGGGCGCTGGGCTACAACGCCGTGCTGGTCGCGATGGCGCTGTGCGGGGTCTTCCTCGCCGCGGACGGCTGGAGCCTGGCCTACGCGGTGGCCGGCGCCGCCGCCGCGACGGTGCTCACCCCGGCCCTGGCCGCCGTCTTCGCACCGTCCGGCGGCCACGCCTTCACCTGGCCGTTCGTCCTGGTCTCGCTGGCCTTCCTGACGGCGGCGCCGGCCTTCCCCCGACTGCGCAGGGTGTAGGGCCGGTCCGACGGGTGCCGCTCAAGGGCGCGGGGCGGCGGCTCCTCTCGCCCGGCGGACCAGCAGCCAGATGGAGACCAGCGCGATCGCGGAGAGCGCCATGATGTAGGCGGACACCGCCATCGAGGTGCCGCTCACCTCCAGCAGCAGCACCATCAGGAACGGCGCGAGCCCGCCGCCGAGGATCGCGCTGATCTGGTAACCGAGCGAGGCACCCGTATAGCGCATCGCGGGCGTGAACAGCTCGGCGAACAGCGCGGCCTGCGGGCCGTACATGACGCTCAGGAAGCAGCTGCCGACGAAGGTGCCGACGCCCAGCCACACCAGCGACGCCGTGTCGATGAGCAGGAACATCGGCACCGCCCAGAGCAGCAGGCCGACCGCGCCCGCGGCGTAGACCCGCAGCCGGCCGATGCGGTCGGAGAGCGCCGCGGCGGCCGGGATCAGGGCGAGCTGGGTGAGGCTGACCAGCAGCGAGACGGCCAGTACCGAGGTGCGCCGCATCTCCAGCTCGCGGGTGGCGTAGTCCAGCACACCGGTGATCAGGATGTAGAAGGTGGCGGTGTTCACCGCGAACGAGCCGCCGGCCAGCAGGACCGTACCGAGGTGGTGCCGCAGGATGGTCCGCAGCGGTGAGCGCCGCGCCTCGTCCGCCTTCTCCGCGGCCGCCAGCTCCGCCTCCGCGGCCCGGAACTCGGGCGTCTCCTCGACGTGGACGTGGATGTGGCGGGCGAGGACCAGCACCAGCACACCGACGACGAACGGGATCCGCCACCCCCAGGTCCCGAACGCCCGCTCACCGGTGAGGGCCCCGGCCAGCAGGAAGACGGAGTTGGCGGTCATCACCCCGATGGGCACGCCGAGTTGCACCAGCGAGCCGTACAGCCCGCGCTTGCCCTCGGGGGCGTACTCGGTGGCCATCAGCATCGCACCGCCCCACTGGGCGCCGACCGCGAGGCCCTGCAGCAGCCGCAGGACGACCAGCAGGACCGGCGCGGCCAGCCCGATCGTGTCGTAGGAGGGCAGCAGGCCGATCGCGGTGGTGGCCAGTCCCATCACCGTCAGCGCGAGCACCAGCATGGGTTTGCGTCCGCGCCGGTCGCCGAGGTGACCGGCGATCACCCCGCCGACGGGGCGGGCCAGGAAGCCCACCGCGAAGGTCGCGAACGCGGCGAGCACGCCGGCGGCGCGGCTGCCGGAGGGGAAGTAGGCGTCGCCGAGGACGAGCGCGGCGGCGATGCCGAAGACGAAGTAGTCGTACCACTCGACGGCGGAGGCGAGGGCCGCGGCGGTGGCGACCCTGCGGCGGCTGCGGGCGGAGGGGGGCGCGGTGGTGCTGCCGTGTGGCGTGGAGGGGGCCGAGTCCATGCTGCACGCTCCTGGGGACGGGGGGAGGGGGCGGCGCCGTGAACGTACCGACCAGCCGGTACGGCGTCAACGGAACGCGCAGCACGAGTTCCGGCGATCCGCGCGCACGGGGCCGGGGCGCCTTCCGCGCTCCCGGCCCCGCCCAGGCGTGCCGCCCCTGTCCCAGGGGCGTCTTGACTAGAAGACCACCAGCGCCCGTCCGCCCTTGCCGGCCAGCATCGCCTCGAAGGCGGCCGGGATGCCGTCGAGGCCGATCCGGTCGGTGACCAGGCCGGAGAGGTCCAGGGCACCGGAGCGGACGTGCTCGGCGATGACGGGGAGGTCGCGGGCGGGGTCGCTGTTGCCGTAGACGCATCCGGAGAGGGTCCGGCCGAAGTAGAAGATCTCCAGGGCGGAGAAGGTCACCTGCTGGTCCTGGCCGCCGATGCCGACGACCGTCGTCCGGCCGCCGCGCCGGGTGGACGTCCAGGCCGTCCGGATGGTGTCGGCGCGGCCCACGCACTCGATGGCGACATCGGCGCCCACGCCCCCGGTGAGCCCGCGGATCCGCTTGGCCCCCTCCTTCTCGAAGAACGCGGCGCCGTCGGCCACCACGAACTCGGTGGCGCCGGCCGAGCGGGCCAGCTCCTCCTTGTCCGGGGAGACGTCCACGGCCACGATCGGGCCCGCCCCGGCGATCCGTGCCGCCTGCAGCGTGGCCAGCCCCACCCCGCCGACGCCGAAGACCACCACCGACTCCCCCGCGCGCACCCGCGCGCTGTGGTGCACCGCGCCCCAGCCGGTGAGCACCGCGCAGCCGAGCAGCGCGGCGTCGGCGAGCGGCACCCCGGCCGGCAGCGGCAGCGCGGCGTGCGCGGGCACCACGGTCTCCTCGGCGAAGGCGGCGGTGCCCAGGCCCGGGTAGAGCTCGGTGGCGTCGGCGGCGAGCCGGGCGTACGGGGCGTTCGCGGCGAGGCCGGAGTGGGCGCACAGCCAGGGCTCGGCGAGCCCGCAGAAGTGGCAGTCCCCACAGGACGGCGCCCAGTTGAGGACGACCGGGTCGTTGGGTGCCACCGTCGTCACACCGGGGCCGACCGCGGTGACGGTGCCCGCTCCCTCGTGCCCGAGGACGGCCGGGGCGGGCTGGCGCAGGGTGCCGTTGGACAGTGAGAGGTCGGAGTGGCAGACGCCGGCGGCGGCGAGTCGGATACGGACCTGCCCGGGGCCGGGCTCGGGCAGATCGATCTCGGTGACCTGCAGCGGGGCGTTGACGGCGGGCAGTACGGCGGCGCGGACCACTGGTTCTCCTCGTGCGCGGGACGGCGGGACAGAGTAGTGCCGCACGGCCGGGAGGCGGCATCCGCCCCCCGCCGCGCGGCCCGGTCAGAACTGGAGCGACTTGGTCTGGAGGTACTCGGCCAGGCCGTGCGGGCCCAGTTCCCGGCCGACGCCGGACTGCTTGTAGCCGCCGAACGGGGCGAGCGGGTTGAAACGACCGCCGTTGATGTCGACCTGCCCGGTCTCCAGGCGCCGGGCGAAGGCGACCGCCGTCTCCCGGTCGCCCGCCCACACCGCCCCGCCCAGCCCGTAGGCGGAGTCGTTGGCGATGCGCAGCGCCTCCTCCTCGCTCTCGTACTTCAGGATCGACACGACCGGGCCGAAGATCTCCTCCTGCGCGATCGTCATGTCCGTCGTGACGTCGGCGAAGACGGTGGGGCGCACGTAGTAGCCCCGCTCCCGGCCCTCGGGGGTCTCCGGTCCGCCGGCCACCAGGCGCGCGCCCTCCCGCACACCGCGCTCGATGTAGCCGCGCACCCGGTCGCGCTGCTTGGCGTTGACGACCGGGCCCAGCCGGCTCCCGTCGTCCTGCGGGTCGCCCGCGAGGTAGCCGCCCACCGCCTCCGCAGCCAGCGCCACCGCTTCCTCGTACTGGTCGCGGTGCACCAGCATCCGGGTCAGGGCGTTGCAGGACTGGCCGGAGTTGCGCATCACATCGGCGACGTTGACCTGCACCGCCTTGGCCAGATCGGCGCCCGGAAGGATGACGTTGGCGGACTTGCCTCCCAGTTCGAGGGCGACCCGCTTGACGCCGCCGCCGGCGATCGCGCCGATCTTCCTGCCGACCGCGGTCGAACCGGTGAAGGACACCAGGTCCACGTCCGGGTGCTCGGCCAGCGCCTGGCCCGCGACGTGGCCGAGCCCGGTGACGAGGTTGAAGACACCGGCCGGCACGCCCGCCGCGTCCACGCACTCGGCGAAGAGCTGGGCGGTGAGCGGGGTGTCCTCGGCGGGCTTGAGGACGACGGTGCAGCCCGCGGCGAGCGCCGGAGCGACCTTGTTGACGACCTGGTGCAGCGGGTAGTTCCAGGGCGTGATCGCGGCGACCACGCCGACCGGCTCGTGGTAGACGGTGGAGTTGCCGATGCGCTCCTCGAAGGAGTAGGAGGCGGCCAGTTCGGCGTACGAGCCGGTGATCACGACCGGCAGCGCGGCCTGCACCCGCCGGCTGAAGCCGAGCGTGGCGCCCAGCTCGGCGGTGATGGTCCGGGCGATCTCCTCCGTACGGGCGGCGAGCTGGTCGCGCAGCGCGGACAGCCGGGCGGCGCGCTCGGCCGGGGCGGTGGCGGCCCACCCGGGCAGCGCGGCGCGGGCGGCGCGCACGGCGGCGTCCACGTCCTCGGCCGTACCGGCCGGGACGGTCGCGATGACCTGTTCGTCGGCCGGGTTGACCACCTCGATCGTCCCGGCCCCCGCGGCGGGCCGCCAGGTGCCGTCGATGAACATCGCGTCGTGGTGCTTCACTTCGTCGTCCTCCCGAGCCGGCTGGTGGTCATCGCCTCCAAACTAGCGCCGGTAGTTTTGGGCCGCCAGGCCGGATCCCCTCACGCCTGGGGAGTTCGCTTGTGCATCTCCGCCATCACGCTGACGAATCCCCCACCGCCGTGGCCCGCGGCGATGGTCCGGTCGGCGAGGCCCTTGACGGCGGTGAGCACCTCGGTGTCGACGCCGCGGTGCTCGGCCGCCTCGATGATGTGGGCCAGGCCCGCAGCCTCCATGACGATGTTGTCCTGGTCGCCGGAGAACACCCCGCGGTCCAGGTCCTCGGCCATGCCCGCCGCGATCGCCGGCAGGATGCCCACGATCGCCTCGGTGAACGGCGCGAACTCCCTGGCCGGTATGCCCTCGGTCCCGGACAGCGCGAAGGAGTGCACCAGCCCGGCCATCGCCGAGTAGAAGAAGCCGAGCAGGGAGAGGTCGTAGACCGCCGCCGTACCGGCGTCCTCCCCCAGGTACACGGCCCGCCCGCCGAGCGCCTCCAGGGCCGCCCGGTGCGTCGTGAAGGCGTCGCGCGCACCGCTGTAGAGGATGGTCGCCCCGGCCTGCCCGATCACCGGCGTCGGCACCATGATCGAACCGTCGAGGTAGTCGATGCCGTGCCCGGCGGCCCATGCGGCCGCGGCCCGCGAGCGCTCCGGGGTGTCGGAGGTGAGGTTGACCAGCACCCGGCCGGACAGCTGCGCGCCGACCGGCTCCAGGATCTCCCGGGACGCGCCGTAGTCGACCACGCACACGATCACCAGCGGGGCGGCCGCCACCGCCGCGGCCACCGTGTCCGCGCGGGCCGCGCCCCGCTCGACCAGCTCGTCGGCCTTGCCCGGCGTGCGGTTCCAGACCGTCGTGGGGTGCCCGGCCCGGAGGAAGGCGTCGGCCAGCGCGCGGCCCATGGCGCCGAGCCCGAGGACGGTCACGGGGGTGGGGGTGTGCTGCTGCGAGGTGCTCATCGAGATGCTCCGCGTCGTTCGCGTCGGGGCCCGGCCCACTGCCGGTCCCGCCGTGCACACCACCCTGCCGACCTGCGCTTACGGTTCCCTTCGGGTCTGCTTACGGTCTCTTCGGGCGAGCCGCCGGCCACCGGGACGCTCCCGCCGTCCCGCCCGCCAGGCCCGCGAGCGCACAGCCGCCGATCAGCCCCACCCCGACGACCGGCAGCGGTGCGCAGCGGCCCTGGTCGGTACGGCGGCCGAGCGGGACGGCGGCCAGCGGCGGCAGCAGCGCGTAGCAGGCGGTGATCACGCCGATGGCCCGTTCTTCCCCAAGCTCTCAACTACGTTCGAGCGGGGGAGACCCCCAATCGCCCAGGGCCAGGGCCCGGTAGGAGACGGCCGGCCTGGCCATGCTCACCGCTCCCTGCGCGAGGGAGAAGGTGATGACCAGCCGCAGCAGCCGGCTCCTGCCGGGCCCTGGGGTGTCGGCCGCGGTCATCTAGATGATGCCGAAGAGCAGACCGGCTCCCAGGACCACGAGGGAGGTGAGGGCGGCCCATTTGACGGTGAACTTCGTGTGGTCGCCGAACTCGACCTTGGCCATGCCGACGAGTACGTACACGGCGGGCACCAGCGGGCTGGACATGTGCAGGGCCTGTCCGACGAGGGAGGCGCGGGCGATCTCGATGGGGGCCACACCGTGGGCGGCGCCGGCCTCGGCGAGGATCGGCACGATGCCGAAGTAGAAGCCGTCGTTGGACATGAAGTACGTCAGCGGGATGCTGAGGACGCCGGTGACGATGCCCATGTGCGGGCCGAGCGCGTCCGGGATGCCGGAGACCAGCCAGCGGGCCATGTGCTCGACCATGCCGGTTCCGGTGAGCACGCCGGTGAAGACGGCCGCGGCGAAGACCATGCCGGAGACGTTGAGGACGTTCTCGGCGTGTGCGGCGATGCGGGCCTTCTGGTCCTTCATCTGCGGGAAGTTGACGGTGAGGGCGAGGGCCGCGCCGAGCAGGAAGAGGACCGGGATGGGCAGCGTCTGCAGGATGAGCAGGGTGAGCAGCGCGACGGTGAGCGCGGCGTTGAACCAGTAGAGCTTGGGGCGCAGGGTGGCGCGCCGCGGGTCCAGGCCCTGGAGGTCCAGGTCGCCCGGGTCGCCGTCGCCGCCGGCCGGCGCGGCGCCGCCCGTGGGGTGCCCCCCGGTGGCGGGTGCGCCGCCCTTGGCGCCGGTGCCCGCCCCGACCAGCACCTGCTCGGTCTCCTTCTCGTCCGCGGTCTCGGAGACGATCCGGGTCTCGCCCAGGGTCAGTACGCCCAGCCGCTTGCGCTCGCGCCGGCCCAGGACGTACGCGAGGGCGAAGACGGCGACCAGGCCGACGGCCAGGGCGGGGATCATCGGGATGAAGATGTCGCCGGCGTCGAGCTTGAGCGCGGTGGCGGCGCGGGCGGTCGGGCCGCCCCACGGGAGGGTGTTCATCACGCCGTTGGCGGTGGCGGCGACACCGGTCATGACGACCAGGCTCATCTTCAGCCGCTTGTAGAGCGGGTAGAGCGCCGAGACGGTGATCATGAAGGTGGTGGAGCCGTCGCCGTCGAGCGAGACGATCGCGGCGAGCAGCGCGGTGCCGACCACCACCCGCACCGGGTCCGCCTTGCAGAACTTCAGGATGCCGCGGACGATCGGGTCGAAGAGGCCGACGTCGATCATCACCCCGAAGTAGATGATGGCGAACATCAGCATGGCGGCCGTGGGGGCCAGGTCACCGATGCCCTTGACGACGTAGTCGCCCAGGCTCGCGCCCTGTCCGACCAGGACGCAGAACAGCGCGGGAATGAGCACGAGCGCTGCCATCGGTGACATCTTCTTCATCATGATCAGCACCAGGAAGGTGGCGATCATGACGAATCCGAGGATTGTCAGCATTAGGGGTACCTCACGTTCGCCCTTGAACTTCGGCCGGGGGTGGCGGTCGAGGTGACGTTAGGTGCCGCAAAGTTTTGTTAACAAGGCCTTGACGCGCGAGCAATAAGAGCAAAACCCCAGGTCAATAGGGATCTCAGTGGACGGGCGTGAGCACAACGGGCAGTCCGTTGAGTACCGCGGTCCCCGAGAGCGGGTCCAGCAGCCGGCCCGCGTTGAGCTGGTTGACGTTCACGCCGGGGTCGGCGGCGGCGACGGCGAGCCGGGTGCCGGGCCGGTCGTGGCCCCAGCCGTGCGGCAGGCTCACCACACCCGGCCGGACCGAGTCGGTGATCTCCACCGGCACCTCCACCTCGCCCCCGTCCCCCTTCAGGCGCGCCGGACGGCCGTCGGTCAGCCCCAGGCGCGCCGCGTCCTCGGGGTGCACATGGACCGTGCAGCGGTTGCTGCCGCCCACGAGGGCCGGGACGTTGTGCAGCCAGCTGTTGCTGGAGCGCAGATGGCGCCGGCCGATGAGCAGCACCCCGCCGGGCGCCTCGCCGAGCCGGCCGCGGAGCCGGGCGGCCTCGGCGGCGATCGGCTCGGGGCACAGTTCGACGGCGCCGCTGGGGGTCCTCAGCACGGCCGGCAGGCGCGGGGTGAGCGGGCCGAGGTCGATGCCGTGCGGGTTCTCCAGCAGCCGTGCCAGTGAGAGCCCCTCGGGGTCCGCGCCGAAGCCCTCGCCGTACGGGCCGAGCCGCAGCATCATGTCCAGCCGCCGCTCGGCGCCGGTCTCTCCGGTCAACTCCGCGGCAAGTTCGGCCGGTTGGCGCCCGTGCACCGGGGAGTGCGGATCGGCGACGGCCTTGGCGAGGGCCGCGTCGATCACCATGGCGTCCACCAGTGCGGGGTCCGCGCCGTCCTGCCCGCCCGTGCACAGGATCAGCCGGGCCTGGATCTCGCACTCGTCGGGCCGCCCTTCGGCGAGCGGGAGGACCGGGCGGGTGTAGCGCGCCTGGTTGCGTACGGCCAGCGCGTTGAAGGCGTAGTCGAAGTGGGCGCCGCGGGAGGGCGGGGGCGGCGGCAGCACCACATCGGCGTGCCGCGAGGTCTCGTTCAGATACGGGTCGACGCTCACCATGAAGTCCAGGCCGGCCAGCGCGGCGTCGAGCCGGTCGCCGTCGGGGACGGACAGCACCGGGTTGGCGGCGATGACGACGGCGGCCCGGACCCGGCCCTCGCCCGGTGTGTCGATCTCCTCGGCGAGCGCCGCGATCGGCAGCTCGGACTTGGCCTCGGGGTGGCCGGAGACCCGGCTGCGCCAGCGGCCCAGCGCGAAGCCGCGGCCGGGCTTCGGCGGGCGGGGCGCGGCGGCGGTGGCGGACAGCGGGAACATGAGGCCGCCGGGGCGGTCGAGGTTCCCGGTGAGGACGGCGAGCACGTCGACGAGCCAGCTGGTCAGGGTGCCGAACTCGACGGTGGTCGAGCCGATCCGGCCGTACACCGCGGCGCTCCCGGCGGCGGCCAGCTCGCGGGCCAGCCCCCGGATCCGCTCGGCGGGCACCTCGCACAGCGGGGCCACCGCCTCGGGCGTGAAGTCCGCCGCCAGCCGCTCGACCTCGTCGACCTGGACGACGTGCCCCGCGCGCTCCCCGAGGTCGACCAGGCCCTCCTCGAACAGGACCCGCACCATCGCGAAGAGCAGCAGCGCATCGGTGCCGGGCCGGATCGCGAGGTGCTCGTCGGCCAGTTTGGCGGTACGGGTGCGCCGGGGGTCGATCACGGTCAGCCGGCCGCCGCGGCGGCCGAGCGCCCTGATCCGGCCGGGGAAGTCGGGCGCGGTGCACAGGCTGCCGTTGGAGTCCATCGGGTTGGCGCCGATGACCAGGAGGTGGTCGGTGCGGTCCAGGTCCGGTACGGGGATGGCCAGCGGGTCGCCGTAGAGCAGTCCGCTGGAGACGTGCTTGGGCATCTGGTCGACGGTGGAGGCGGTGAAGACGCTGCGCGAGCGCAGGCCGGCGAGCAGCACGGGCGGGTAGAGGGCGCCGGCGACGGTGTGCACGTTGGGGTTGCCGAGCACGACGGCGACGGCGTCGGGGCCGTGCGCGTCGAGGACCGGGCGCAGTCCCGCCTGGACGGCGGCGAACGCCTCGTCCCAGGTGGCCTCGGTCAGCCGGCCGTCGCGCCGGACCAGTGGGCGGACCAGCCGGTCGGGATCGGCGTCCAGCTCCCCGAAGGAGGCTCCCTTGGGGCAGAGGAAGCCCTTGCTGAAGACATCCTCGCGGTCCCCGCGGACGGCGGTGATCCGGTCGCCGTCGACGGTGACGGTGAGCCCGCAAGTGGCCTCGCAGAGCGGGCAGATGCGCAGGGCGGTACGGGTCATCGGTCCCTCCCGGGGACGGTGCCGGCGGGCTGCGTACCGTCCGACCATACCGACCGGTAGGCATGAGGGCAGCCCCCCGGCCGAAATCCGTCGGACGACCACCCGCTCCCCCGGCACCGGGGAGGCCGCCCGCCTCACTCCCGCACGTCGAGATACCGCGCCAGATACGACCGCAGCAGCAGCTTGGCCTCGGTGACGATGGCGGGGTCGCCGGCCGGGTCCGTGCGGAAGGCGAGCTGCAGCAGCGCATCGGCCGTCTCGACGCCGACCAGGAACGCGGTCCGCAGCCGCTCGTCGGCGGCGTCCAGGCCGAGCGGGCCGGCGAAGAGCACCATCAGCCGGTCGGCGACCAGGTAGTTGGCCTGCCGGGACTCGGTCGGGGCGGGGACGGTGAACTCCACCAGGGCGAAGCCCGGCACCGTCCGCTTCATGGCGAGGTACTCGTCGACCACCACGTCCATCGCGCGCCGCCACTCCAGCGGAACGCCGGCCGGCGCGGTCAGCCGGGCGGTGATGCGGTCCGCGTAGGCGTCGAGGTTGCGCCGGGCGAGCGCCTCGGCCATGGCGCGCTTGTTGGGGAAGAAGCGGTAGACCGAGCCGATCGGGACACCGGCGCGGCCGGCCACGGCCCGGGTGCTCAGCTCCTCGTATCCGGTCTCCTCCAGCACCTCGGCGCAGGCGTCGAGGATTCTGGCCAGGCGCTGGGCGCTGCGCCGCTGGACGGGGGCGCGGCGCAGCGGGGCGGGCGGCGGGGCGGGGCGGGGCGTCGGCTGCTGCACCCGACCATCCTGCCCGCCATCGCGGCCGAGAGTCTCCGTTGACGACCCCCTTCGGCAATCCTAAGGTCTTGCATAGGATTCCTTGAGCGGCGGGAGCACGCGATGGCAGGCACGGGCAACGAGCAGGCGAGGAAGACGGCCGAGGGGCTGGCGTACGCCACCGGCTTCGGCAACGAGCACAGCTCGGAGGCCGTCCCCGGCGCACTGCCGGTGGGCCGCAACTCCCCCCAGCGGGCACCGCTCGGCCTCTACGCCGAGCAGCTCAGCGGGTCGGCGTTCACCGAACCGCGCGACCACAACCACCGCTCCTGGCTCTACCGCATCCGCCCCTCGGCCGCGCACCCGCCGTTCGTCCGCGCCGAGCAGCGCGCCCTGCGCTCGGCACCGTTCACCGACTGCGCCCCCGACCCCAACCGGCTGCGCTGGAACCCGCAGCCCGCGCCCGAGGGCCCGACGGACTTCCTCGACGGCCTGTGGACGCTGGGCGGCAACGGCGACGCGACCCAGCGCACCGGCATGGCCGTCCACCTGTACCACGCCAACACCGCGATGGACCGCCGGGTGTTCAGCGACGCGGACGGCGAGCTGCTGATCGTGCCCGAGCGGGGCGGGCTGCTGCTGCGCACCGAACTCGGCCTGCTGCGGGCCGAACCGGGCGAGGTGGCGCTGATCCCGCGCGGTGTGCGCTTCCGTGTCGAGCTGCTGGACGCCACCGCCCGGGGCTATGTCTGCGAGAACTACGGCCGGCCCTTCCAGCTCCCCGACCTCGGCCCGATCGGCGCCAACGGCCTGGCCAACGCCCGGGACTTTCGTGCCCCGGTCGCCGCCTACGAGGACGTCGAGGGCCCCGTCGAGGTCGTCAACAAGTTCTGCGGCAACCTCTGGACGGCGACCTACGACCACTCGCCGCTGGACGTCGTCGCCTGGCACGGCAACCACGTCCCGTACGTCTACGACCTGCACCGCTTCAACGTCATCGGCTCGATCAGCTACGACCACCCCGACCCGTCGATCTTCACCGTGCTCACCTCCCCGTCCGACACCCCGGGCCTGGCGGGCGTGGACTTCGTGGTGTTCGCGCCGCGCTGGCTGGTCGGCGAGGACACCTTCCGGCCGCCGTACTTCCACCGCAATGTGATGACCGAGTACATGGGTCTGGTCGAGGGCGCCTACGACGCGAAAGCGGAGGGCTTTGTACCCGGTGGCGGGTCGCTGCACAACATGATGTCGGCGCACGGGCCCGACCGGGAGACCTTCGACCGGGCGAGCGCCGCCGAGCTGGCGCCGCAGAAGATCGACGACGGGCTGGCGTTCATGTTCGAGACCCGCTGGCCGCTCACGCTCACCGCCCAGGCCCGGGACGCCGGCCATCTGCAGCGCGGCTACGACGACGTGTGGCAGGGTCTCCAGCGCCACTTCCGCCCGTGACACCCGGGGAACCCTCGTGACCACCTTCGCTCCCGACTCGCTGGACCTGAACCGCAAGCTGCCGCTGTGGTACCAGGTCTCGCAGTCGCTGCGCGCCTCCATACTGGGCCGCTCCCCCGAGGCCCCGCTGCGGCTGCCCACCGAGGACGCGCTCGCCGCGCACTACGGCGTGAGCGTGCTGACCATGCGCCAGGCCCTCAAGGAGCTGGAGGCGGAGGGCCTGATCAGCCGGCACCGGCGCCGCGGCACCTTCATCGAGCCGAGCGCACGGCGCGGGGCGCCGGTGCGGCTGCTCGGCTCGGTGGACACGATCGTGGCCCAGCAGTCCGGGATGAGCACCGAACTGACCGAGCACGGGCCGGTCGCGGTCCCCTCCGAACTGACCGAGTACTTCCCGGAGTCGACCGAGGTGACCGGCTTCGGCCGGCTGCGCGGCGACGAGGAGACCGGCGAGCCGACCAACCACGCGCGCAACTACGTACGGCCCGACATCGCCGCCCGGATCGACCCGGCGGACCTGGTGCGCTGGCCGATGACGAAGGTGCTGCGGGACGTGGTCGGGGTGCGCATCAGCCGTATCACCGACACCGTCGAGGCGCGGCTGGCGGACCCGGAGACCGCCCGCCTGCTGCAGGTCCCGCTGCTCAGCCCGATCCTGCACTACACGGGCGTCACCTACGACGAGGCCGGCCGCGTGGTCGACGTCGCCCTGATCCACTACCGCGGCGACCGCTTCTCCTTCACGGTCACGCTGGACGCGCACTGACCCGGCCCCCGCTCAGATCCGCTCCAGGCTCCGCCCCGTACTGCGCGGGCCGAGCAGCGCCACGTCCAGGCACAGCAGCAGCATCAGCCCGGCCGAGCCGGTGAACACAGCGGCCGGGCCGAGGGCGCTCAGCACGCCGAGCGCGACGAACGGCAGCACGACCGAGGTGAGCCGGGACAGCGAGTAGGCGATCCCGATCGCGCTGCTGCGCAGTCCGGTCGGGAAGAGCTCGGTCTGGTAGACGTGGAAGGCGTTGGAGAAGACATTGCTGCACACCGTCAGGCCGAAGCCGAAGGCGACGACGGCCCAGGTGGCGGAGGCGAAGCCGAACGCCAGACCACAGCCGGCGATACCGAGTGCCGAGGCGATGATCAGGGAACGGCGCTCGATCCGGTCGATGAGCGGGATGGCCAGCGCGGAGCCGATCGGATAGCCGCAGAAGCTCAGGGCCGCGTACAGCAGCGACTCGGTGACGGTGTGGCCCTTGGCGGTGAGCACCACCGGCGCCAGCGATCCGAAGCCGTAGTAGCCGACGGTCTGCAGCACCTGGAAGATCCACCACATCACCGTCCGCCGCCGCTGGTCGCCCCGGAACATCTCGCCCAGCGGCACCCGCCGCTCGGGCACGGTCTCCGCCTCCGGTACCGACGGCAGGCTGGCGCCGGTCTCCCGCGCCACCCGCTCCTCGATGCCCGCCACGATCCGCTCGGCCTCCGCGCCGCGCCCGTGGACCGCCAGCCACCGCGGCGATTCCGGGAGCCGGCGCCGCATCAGCGGGACGAACGCGGCCCCCAGCGCACCGGCGGCCAGCAGCCAGCGCCAGCCCTCGATCCCCAGCACCTGGTGGGCGGCCACCAGCCGGGCACCGAGCAGCGCGGCGACCGGGACGCCGACGAAGCCCAGGGTGTACGCCCAGGCGAGGTAGCGGCCGCGCACCGCCCGCGGCAGCAGCTCCGCGAGATAGGTGTCCACCAGCACCAGCTCCGCGCCCAGCCCCAGGCCGGCCAGGAACCGCCAGACCAGCAGCCACCGCAGATCCGGGGCGAAGGCGCACCCGAGCGAGAACGCCGCGTAGAGCCCCAGGTCGACCAGGAACATCCGGCGCCGCCCCCACCGGTCGGCGAGCACCGAGAGCACGTTCGCGCCGACGAACATGCCGAGGAACCCGGCGGCGATCACCGCGGACTTCGCGGTGTGCCCCAGGTCCCACTGCTCGGCGAGGACCGCGGCCAGCACCCCGCCGAGGAAGATCTCGTAGAGGTCGAAGAAGGCGCCGATGCCGACGACGAGGGTGATCCGGCGGTGCCAGCGGGACGGCGGCAGCCGGTCCAGTCGGGCGGCGACCCGGTGGCCGACGGGGGGTCCCCCGCGCCGTTCGGGCGTGGGTGAGGCGGTGTCCGTCACAACGGCCCTCCCTGAGCATCCCGGGCGTACGGCTCAGGACCGTACTCCTCCAAGATCAGCAAGCGGAAGACCGCATCGGCGGCGCCCCGGACGGCGGGCGGGGCCGCCCGGCCCGTGGATACCATGCCGGGGTCAACCGAACGGTCCGGGAGGGGCTCCGCGTGACGGCGAAGCAGGACGCGCCACGGCTGTCGGATCTCATGCCGTGGTCCGTGCCGCCGCTGCGGCTCGGCCGGTCCTGGGTGAGGTCGCCGGATCCGGCCACCCTGCGCGCCCGTTGGGCGGCGCTGGTCGACGCCGAGGACGCGGCGGCCCGCGAGCGGCTCTTCGAGCCCTCCCGCGCCCGCACCCTGCACTCCGCCGTCGGCCAGCTGCCGGGCCAGGCCACCGGGACCGGGCGGCTGTACCGGGCGAGCGGACCGTGCCCCGAGCCGGTGCGGATCCTGCACGGCCCGTTCGACCAGCAGTGGCTGCTGCCCGACCACCGGCTGATCGACGCGGCCCGGCCGGAGCTGTGGCGGGTGGCGGACGAACGGCAGCTGTACGCGGTCGGATCGGGGGCGGCGCCGGAGCCGGCCGGCCCCGCGGTGGTGTGCTCGGCGCTGCTGCCCGACGGGTGCGCGCCGGCCGGCCGCCCCGGCCGGATCCATCCGCTCTACCGCCGCCCCGGCGGGCGGGAGCCGAACCTGCCACCGGGCCTGCTCACCCTGCTCGGCCGCCGCCTGGACCGCCCGGCGGGCCCGGTGGACCTGCTCGCCTGGATCCTCGCCGCCGCCCGCCACTCCCCCGACGGCACGGTGGTGCCGCTGACCGCGGACCCGGAGGTCTGGGACCACGGAGTCGCGCTCGGCACACGGCTGTTGTGGCTGTTCACCCGGGGCGGCCACGCGCCCGGGGGCGGGCCGGCCGGCTCCGGTGAGCGGCCGCGGATGCCGGGCGGCCGCCGCCCGTACGTGCGCTCGGCGCTCCCCGCCCGCGGGCTGCCCGAGTCCCTCGGCTACGACGGGGAGGGGGAGGCGCTCCTGCTCGGCAGCGGCCGTATCTCGCCGGTGCCGAAGGGGGCGTGGGAGTTCCACGCGGGCGGGGTACGCGTCCTGGAGGCGTGGTTCGCCCAGCGCACCGGCGCGGCGGCGGACGGGACACCACCGCCCGAGGCCGGCTCGCTGGCCGCGCTGCGCCCCGCCGACTGGCGCCAGGAGTGGACCTCGGAGCTGCTGGAGCTCATCACCGTACTGGCGCTGCTGGCCGAGCTCCAGCCGCGGCGCGAGGAGCTGGACCGGCGTACGGCGGACGGGCCGCGGCTGACGGCGGACGGGCTGCGGGCGGAGGGCGTGCTGCCCGCGCCGGTCTCCGCGTACCGCCCGGCGTCCGTCCTCGACCACCACGAGGAGGGCCCGGAGGGCCAGTTCGCGCTGCTGTGAGCCGGTGGGTGCGCCGCACGGGACCTCTCCCCCAGGGTGCGACGCCGCCGGCCGGTCAGCCGGTGCCGGAAGCCGCGGACGCCTCGTACGCGTCGAGCACCCGCCCGATCATCCGCGCGAAGATCTCGTCCGGATCGCCGGCCGGTGCGCCCTTCGCCAGGGCGCGGGCCACCAGCGGATACCGCCCGGTGCCGACCACCGTGCGCAGATAGCCGGTCTGTGCCGCGCGCCGCGCCTCGGCGCTGTGGCCGGACTCCTTGGCCCGTTCGGCGGCCGCCTGCTCGGCCGACGCCATGGACAGCACCGTGCCGTTGACCATCGAGACCAGCTCCAGTCTGAGCCCGTCGTCGAGCCCCGATCCCTCCAGCGCGGCGAGGCAGTACTCCATGTAGCGCAGGGCGTTGGGCCCCAGGAAGCTGTGCGACAGCACGGCGGCCGGCATCCAGGGGTGGCGCCGTATCATCTCCCGCTCCTGATGGGCGATTTCCAGCAGATCGGCGCGCCAGTCCCCGGAGGGCCGGTCGGGCAGGCGGTACTCGCCGCCGACCCGATCGACCATCAGGTCGACCAGATCGCCCTTGCTCGGTACGTAGTTGTAGAGCGACATCGTGGCGCAGCCGACCGCGGTCGCCACCCGGCGCATGGAGACCGCCGCGAGCCCGGACTCGTCGGCGATCCGCACCGCCGCCTCGGCGATCTCGTCCCGGGTGAAGGCGGGCCGGGGGCCGCGGCCCGCCCGCTCGGGTCGTGCCCAGATCACCTCGGGTCCGGCCGCTCGGCCGCTTGCTGCCATGGATCGATCACCTCGCCACCATCCTAGTTACGTACGGCGTATGTAGAGAGATGTCGGGCCATGAAAAAACCACCCGTCACGACGTGACGGGTGGTGATGGGCGGACCGGTCGGGCGGGGGCGGGCCGGCCGCCCGGTAAGCCGCTGGTGAAGCGGGTCAGCCGTGCCCCCCGAACAGCGAACGCCGCAGCCTGCGCAGCGGCGCGAACAGCGACACCCTGGCGCCGCGGCCGTTCCTCGAACGCGCGTGATCGCGCGCGGTGAGCTCCTGCATCAGCGAGGTCGCGCCCTCCGCCTCACGCTGCGGGATGGCGGGTCCACCCAGCACCGCGAGATGGCGGTCGAGACGTGCGCTGGACGCACTGCTCCCGCAATTGACGGCAGGGACTCTCGCCCTGCTACGCACTGTTATCTGTTCCATGAATCTCCCCACCCTTACGAGGGCACCCGGCCCGGGCAGGGTAACCCTATCTCTCTTGGCGGACACGCGTGCAGACCGGTCAACGGATTCACCTGCCTCGCCTTGACGTTGACGAACACCATACGGAATGTCACGTACAAGGCGCGTACCAGGGCGAGTTGAGGGACCGTCGGGCTTCGGCGGGGACCTTCGGGAGCCGCCGACGGGGCACCGGAACGCCCGGGGAGAGACCGGGATCTCACGACCCCTCCCCGGCGCCCGGTGTGCGGGTCGTCACGCGGTGGCGGCGAACACCGGCTGATACCCGCCGGACTGACCGGCGGCGGTGGGGTGGTAGGACTCGTCGACGGGAAAGGTCACGCTGCGCAGCCAGGCGCTGCCCGAGCACAGCTCATGGCCGGCGAAGGTGGTGTTGACGTCGCCGAAGGCGAAACCGTGGTCGGCGGCGCGCTTGGCGGTGACGCCGTTGATGGCGTCGGCGGCGGCGTTGATCGCGGACCGGGACTTCTCGGAGAGGCCGCCCACGCAGCTTCCGCCGAGTTTGTAGAAGCGCGGATAGCCCAGGACCACCACGCGGGCGTTCGGGGCCTTCTGGTCGATCGCGTCGTACACGGTGTCGAGCTTGCCGGGCAGGGTGTTGTCGATATAGGTCCTGGCCTGTGCGACACGGGCCAGGCAGGCGCTCTCGCCCTGGAGCGCGCAGGTCGTCATGGTGTCGGCGAAACCGGCGTCGTTGCCGCCGATGGTGATGCTGACCAGACCGGTGGAGGCGTTGAGCGGGCCGAGCTGACCGTTCACCACATCACCCGTTCGGGCTCCGGAACAGGCGGTGAAGGCGAACGAGGAGGGGGAGTGCGCGGCGCTCCAGAGGGCCGGATAGGCCTTGGTGCTGCGCTTGCAGGAGCCACTGGTGCCGTCATAGCTGCCGGCCCCGACGCCCGAGGAGTACGAGTCGCCGAGGGCCACATAGCCGGTTGCGGTGGGGAGTTGGGCGGACGCGGCGGCGCTCGCGCCGGTGAGCGCGAGCGCCGTGGTGACGAAGAAGGCGGACGTCAGGGCCGCGAATCGGGACAGTCTCATGGAACCTCCCTTAGCAGGATCTCTGCCATATCCGTCGTAGCAAGATTCACGGACTGTCGGAAGTGTTCATGTCAAAAGTCATTTCGCAGTTCACGGCAAATCTCCGGATTGGGGCGGATGTTCACTGCCATGTCATTGCTTTGCCGTGACGTGCATATGACATCCCGACAGAACCCTTGCCGCCCGTGTTCGAAGCCCGCGAATCTTTTTGACGGGCGGTCAACGGTTCAACGGACTCCCCCACCGCCCCAAGGTGCGTACGAACCCGTACGCAACCCCCTGCGCGCGCACCACGGCGCGCCACCGATGAGGAGGACTCCCTCGCGATGGCAGTGATGCGTTCCACCACATCCCGCACCACCCCGCGGCGTTCGACCACGCTGCGGATCGCCACGGCGCTGGCCGCGACCACCGCGGCCGCCGCCCTGGGCACCCTCGCCTTCCCCGCCCACGCGGCGCCCGCCGAGGGCACCGTCGTGGGAGCCGGCGCCCCGGACGCGGTGCCCGGCAGCTATATCGTCACGCTGAAGCACTCGGCCGGCCTCAAGGCCGCCTCGGCCGGCGGCAGAGGCCTGATATCCGAGTACGGCGGAACGGTGCGGCGGACCTACACCGCCGCACTCAACGGCTACTCCGCCAGCCTCTCCGCGCGGGCGGCCAGAGCGCTGGCCGCCGACCCGGCGGTCGACAAGGTCTTCCAGGACCGCACCGTGCACGCCCTGGGCACCCAGACCAACCCGCCGTCCTGGGGCCTGGACCGGATCGACCAGGCCAAGCTGCCGCTCGACAAGAAGTACAGCTACCCCGACAGCGCCGGCGCCGGTGCCACCGTCTACGTCATCGACACCGGCGTACGCGTGACACACCAGGACTTCGGCGGCCGGGCGGTGAACGGCTACGACGCGATCGACAACGACAACGTGGCGCAGGACGGCAACGGCCACGGCACCCATGTCGCGGCGAACGCGGCCGGCACGGCGTACGGCGTCGCCAAGAAGGCGAAGGTCGTGGCGGTGCGGGTGCTGAACGACTCCGGCTCCGGCACCACCGCCCAGGTCGTCGCGGGCATCGACTGGGTCACCAGGAACCACAGCGGCCCGTCGGTGGCGAACGTGTCGCTGGGCGGCGGCCCGGACGCGGCCCTGGACGCCGCCGTGCAGAACTCCATCAAGAGCGGGGTGACGTACGCCGTCGCCGCCGGCAATTCGGGGGCCAACGCCCAGAACTACTCCCCCGCCCGGGTCCCGGAGGCCATCACGGTCGGTTCGACCACCTCCACCGACGTCCGCTCGTCCTTCTCCAACTACGGCTCGAGGGTGGACATCTTCGCGCCCGGCAGCTCCATCACCAGCGCCTGGAACACCGGCGACTCGGCCACCAACACCATCTCCGGCACCTCGATGGCCACCCCGCATGTGACCGGTGCGGCCGCGGTCTACCTGGCCGGCCACCCGACCGCCACCCCGGCGCAGGTCGCCACGGCCCTGACGAACGGCGCCACCTCGGGGGTGGTGACCAACCCGGGCAGCGGCTCGCCCAACAAGCTGCTGAAGATCGTCCCGTAGGGGCGGTGTGACCCCTCGTGCTCACAAGGGCCCCGGGCGGCGGTGCGCCGTCCGGGGCCCGGCACGGCTTCGGCGGCCGGCGCGGGTGCGCGGCGTCAGCCCCCATTGGGGCGAGGGCCGTGGGTGAGGCCGTACATCAGGAAGGCGGTGGCCGCGACGAACACCGCCACCAGCAGGATCACCAGCGTCGGCCGCGTGCCCAGGCCGAGCAGACCGGCGCCCAGGAGACCGCCGGCGAACATCGCGGTCACGGAGGCCAGCCGGCGGGCCCCGGCATGGGAGCCGTACCCCAGCTTCCTGTCGTGCCCCAGCAGCGACCCGCTGACCAGGGCCGCCATCGCCCGGGTCTCCACGGTGGTGGTCAGGTCCGGGGCCGCGGCCCGCATGCTGGTGACGTTGCGCATGCCCATCGCCACCGCCATCAGTCCGACGACGACATGGCGCCGGCCGAGCACCGGCCCGGGGCCGTCCTCCCAGGCCGCCACCGCCGCCGCGAACAGCAGCGCCGCCTCCGCGACGAGCGCGGCCGGGAACCACGGGCGCTGCCCCGCGGCCAGCGTCGACTCCAGCCGGGCCCCGAGCGCCGCACCCAGCAGGAAGGCGCCGATCGAGACCGCCGTGGCGGCCACCGGCAGCCCGCCCTGCCCGGCGATGCCGAAGCCGAGGAAGAGCAGATTGCCGGTCTGGGTGGCGGTGAAGACCTGACCGAGCGTCAGAAAGCTGACGGCGTCGAGCACACCGGTGGCCACGGTCAGCCCCACCATGATCACCGTGAGCGCGCTCCCACTCGGCGGCTCCACCGACGCGACTCCTTCCACCGGGCTCCTGACCTGGGGGCGTGTCCGCTGGATCAGGGTCGGATCGGCCCCAGCGCTTGCTCCCCCAGTCTCCGGACGGCCGGTCCTCCGGCCCGCCATTGCGCCGTCTGTGGGCGGCCCGCGGGTGCCCATACCCCCCGTCGGGTTGCGTAGGTTTCCGGCCTTCTTCGTGTCTTGACGGTGCTCTGGGCGTTGCGCGACATTGAGGCCCGGCATCCGGCGGTACGGGGGGCAGAGCTGCCAATGCGCACCGACACCATCGACGGCAAGGACTCGTACGAGCCGCCACCACCCGACGAGCGGCCGGCGGGCACCGCCGTCTCGCTGCTCGCGGGAGTGGCGGCCGGAATCGGCGGGGTGGGGGCCGTGCTCGCGCTCGCCGACATCGGCTCGCCGCTCCGCGCGCCGTTCACCTTCTTCTTCCTGCTGATGGCGCCGGCCGCGGCGATCGCCGCGGCACTGGGCCGAACCGATCCCCTGGGCCGCGCGGTGGCCGCCGGCGCCGGTGCGCTGGCCGTCGATCTGCTGGTGGCGCAGGCCATGCTCGCGCTGCATCTGTGGTCGGTACGCGGCGGGGTGCTCGTGGTGACGGCGTTCAGCGGCGCGGTGCTGCTGTGGAGCGCGCTGCGGCACCGGTCCGGCCGCACGTCCGGACGGCGGGCGGACTGAGGTGGATCTCGCGGTGTACCGCCCCGGCCGGCTGGCCGAGGCCGAGCGCAGCGCCTGGACCGCCCTGCAGGCCGAGGCCCGGTCCCTGGGGGCGCCGCAGCTGGCGAACCCGTTCCTGGCCCCCGAGTTCGCGCTGGCCGTGGGCCGCTCCCGGGGTGGTGTACGCATCGCCGTGGTCCACCAGGACGGCGCCCCGGCGGCGTTCCTGCCCTTCCAGCGCTCGGCGCTCGGTGTCGGGCGGGCGATCGGGCTGGGCGTCTCCGACGCGCAGGGGCTGGTGCACCGGCCCGGATTCCGGTGCGGCGCCCAGGAGCTGCTGCGGGCCTGCGGACTGTCGGTGCTGGAGTTCGACCACCTGGTGGAGGGCCAGCGCACCTTCGAGACGCCCTCGTTCGGGCGGCACGCCTCGCCCGTCATCGACGTGGACCAGGGCTTCGAGGCGTATCTGGCCGGGCTGCGGGCGCGGTCGCCGAAGTTCACCCGCACCACCCTCGCCAAGGAGCGCCGGCTCGGCCGGGACGTCGGAGCGGTGCGCTACGTCCACGACGAGCGCGACCCGGCGGCGCTGCGCACGCTGATGCGCTGGAAGTCGGCCCAGTACCGCAGGACGGGGCGCGGCGACCGCTTCGCGCACCCCTGGATCGTCCGGCTCGTGCAACAGCTGTTCCACAGCCGTACGGACTCCTTCGCGGGTCTGCTTTCGGTGCTGTACGCCGGTGGGCGGCCGGTCGCGGCGCACTTCGGGCTGCGCTCGCCGTCCGTGCTCGCCTGCTGGTTCCCGGCCTACGACCCGCGGTTCGCGAAGTACTCGCCGGGCCTGGTGCTGCACATGCGGATGGCGCAGGCGGCGGCCGCGGACTCGCTGGCCTATCTCGATCTGGGGCGCGGGGCGAAGGGCTACAAGGACTCCCTCAAGACCCGTGAACTACTGGTGTCCGAGGGATGGGTGATGCGGCGCCACCCGGTCGCCCTGGGGCACCGGGCCCGCCGTGCGCCGGTGCGTGCGCTGCGCAACGCGGTGCTGGCCCGGCCGGAGCTCTTCGAGCCGGCGGACCGCCTGCTCAAGCGGGTGGGGCGGATCCGGTCGGGGCGGTGAATTCGCCCGGACCCCGCGCCCGGAAATTCCGCCGTATACGAGACGGCGCAGGAGAGGCGTACGCCGGTGCATGAATATCGGCGTACATCAGTGCGTACCGGCCAATTGCGCCAAACAGTATTTGGCGTGGAACTCCTTGCCTTACAGTCCCATTCATCAATACCGTCGCACATCCACCCGCATCGGACGATCATCGCAAGGCGGCTCCAGGGGAGGGCTCGGCGACACGATGGAGCGCCCGGTGCGGTGCGCGGTTGGGGGGGTCTGGTGCGCTCGGTCCCGGTTTGCCGATCACGGCGTGCCGAGGTCCGGAGCACGAGCCGCGCGTCCGGAAACACGCATGCCAGCTCGCCCTGTCCGCACGGCGCCACCGCCGTGCGGAGCGGGGTGTGAACCCCCCTTTCGACCCGGATATCCAGCACGGGCCCCCCGGGGGTGGGCGGCCCACCGGACGAGAGGGAAATCAACCCATGAGCTCGTTCCTTCGCCCGGCCGACGCGGAAGAGCCGCCGCTGACGCTGCTGCCGGACCAGGCCGTCTACCGTCCCGTTTCCTCGCATCTGGCCATCGCACCGCCGGTCAGCGTCGTCATTCCGGCGATGAACGAGGCGGAGAACCTCCCGTACGTCTTCAAGACCCTGCCGGACTGGATTCATGAAGTGATCCTGGTCGACGGGAACTCCACCGACGACACGGTCCGCGTCGCCCGGGAGCTGCGGCCGGACGTCACCGTCGTACCGCAGCGCGGAAAGGGCAAGGGCGACGCGCTGATCAGCGGCTTCGCGGCCTGCACCGGCGAGATCATCGTGATGGTCGACGCGGACGGCTCGGCCGACGGCGGCGAGATCGTCAGCTATGTCTCCGCGCTGGTCTCCGGGGCCGACTTCGCCAAGGGCTCGCGGTTCGCCAACGGCGGCGGCACGGACGACATGACCCCGGTCCGCAAGCTCGGCAACCGCGTGCTGACCGCCGTCGTCAACGCCAAGTTCGGCGCCCGCTACACCGATCTCTGCTACGGCTACAACGCCTTCTGGCGGCACTGCCTGGACGAGATCGCCCTGGACTGCGCGGGGTTCGAGGTCGAGACGCTGATGAACGTCCGGGTGGTCAAGGCCGGGCTGCGGGTGCAGGAGATCCCCAGCCACGAGTACAACCGCATCCACGGCGTGAGCAATCTGCGGGCGGTGCGCGACGGGCTGCGGGTGCTGCGGGTGATCCTGCGCGAGCGGGGCACCCGGCGCAGGCGGGTCGCCCGGCCGGCGCTGATCACCGGGGACGCGCTGTGAACCCCCGGAGACCGGCGGTCGGCCCTGCGTTGCGGATCTCCGTCGTGATCTGCGTCCACACCGAGGACCGGTGGGACGACATCCTGGCCGCGGTGGAATCCGTCCGCGCGCAGTCCCATCCCGCCCATGAGCTGCTGCTGGTGGTGGACCACCACCAGCGGCTGCTCGACCGGCTCAGGGGGCATTTCGGCGGCGCCCGCAGGGGCGCGAACGCGCCGGGCGCGCCGCCGACTCCGCTGCTGATCATGGCCAATTCGGGACCCCGCGGACTCTCCGCGGGGCGCAACACCGGTATCGCCGCCGCCGACGGCGAGGTCATCGCCTTCCTGGACGACGACGCGGTGGCCGAGCGGGACTGGCTGCGCCACTTCGCCGCGGCGTACGCCGACCCGGCGGTGATGGCGGTCGGCGGGCGTACCGAACCGGCCTGGGAGTCGGGCCGCCGCCCGGTGTGGTTCCCCGAGGAGTTCGACTGGGTGGTCGGCTGCACCTACCGCGGTCTGCCGCCGGGGAAGGTGCGGGTGCGCAACGTGCTGGGCGGCAACGCCTCCTTCCGCAGGGTGGCGTTCGACCTCGCCGGCGGCTTCGCGACCGGGATCGGGCGGGACGGCGACCGGCGGCCCCTCGGGGGCGAGGAGACCGAGCTGTGCATCCGGATCTCGCGGCTGATACCGGACGCGGTGCTGCTGATCGACGACCGGTCGGTGATCCACCACCGGGTGCCGGCCGCGCGGCAGCGGTTCGGCTACTTCCGCAGCCGGGCGTACGCCGAGGGGCTGTCCAAGGCGCTGGTGGCGCGGAGTGTCGGCACGCGGGACGGGCTGGCGGCCGAGCGCCGCCACACCGCCCGGGTGCTGCCCGCCGGGGTGCTGCGCGGGGTACGGGACGCGCTGCTGGGCCGGCCCGGCGGGGCCGGCCGGGCGGGCGCGATCGTGGCCGGCACGGCGGCCGCCGCGGCCGGCTACGCCTGGGGCACGCTGCGGGCACGCCGGAGGCGAACTCCCCTTCCCGGCACCCGAGTCGGCGGGCCCGGCGGCGACGCGGCGACGGCCGCGGCGCACGAAGGGGCGGCGGCATGAGCGGCAGACCGGGCACGGTGCCGATCCTGATGTACCACGCGGTGACCGTGGCCCCGGCACCGGCCGTACGGGAGCTGTCGGTGACGCCCGCCGCGTTCGAGGAGCAGCTGGCGGTCCTGGCCGACGGCGGCTTCACCCCGCTGACCGCCGCCGCGCTCGCGGCGGCCTGGCGGGGCGGCGGCCCGCTTCCGGAGCGACCGGTGCTGATCACCTTCGACGACGGCTACGAGGGCGTGTACCGGCACGCGCTGCCGGCCCTGGCCCGGCACGGCTTCCCGGCCACCCTCTTCGTCACCACGGGCTGGCTGCGCGGCCCGTACGGCACCGGGGGCGCGTTGGACACCATGCTCGACTGGGACCAGGTGCGGAAACTGGCCGGAGCCGGGGTGGAGATCGGCGGGCACAGCCACCGCCATCCCCCTCTGGACGGCCTCGGCGACGAGCGGCTGCGGCACGAGGTGCTGCGCTGCAAGGAGATCATCGCCGACGAGGTGGGAACGGCGCCCGAGTCCTTCGCCTACCCCTACGGCCACTCCGGCCGCAGGGTGCGGCGGATCGTGCGCGGGCTGGGGTTCCGGCAGGCGCTCGCGGTGGGCAATGCACCGGCGGCACGCCGTCAGGGGCCGTACGCGCTGGCGCGGTTGACGGTGCGGCGGGACACCGGCACCGAGGAGTTCGCCCGGATCGTCGAGGGCCGCGGGCTCGTCCGCGCCTTCGCCCGGGACCGGGTGCTCACCAAGGGGTACGCGGTCGTCCGCAGATCACGACAGGCGGTCCGGCTGTGCACGCCGGGCCGCTGACGCCGAGCCCGCCGCGGCCTCCCCGCGGCGGAAGAAGGGGCAGTTGAGCCGGTGTCCGACACCACCACCAAGGCCGAGGAGCGCACGGAGGAAGGGCCACCGCGGCCGGGCGGGCGGGACGGCGGCAGTCCGCTGTTCCGCAACGCCTATGCGCTGATGCTCAACACCGGCGTCTCCGGGCTGCTCGGTCTGGGGTTCTGGCTGGTCGCGGCCCGTTTCTACACGGAGTCCGCGGTCGGTCAGGGCTCGGCGGCGATCGCCGCGATGAAGCTGCTGGCGGGGCTGACCGCGGTCACCCTCACCGGTGCGCTGGCCCGCTTCATCCCGGTCTCCGGCCGCACCACCCGGCGGCTGGTGCTGCGGACGTACGGGGGAAGTTCGGTCGTGGTGGCGATCGCCGCCACCGGCTTCCTGCTCACCCTCGACCTGTGGGGCCCCTCCTACCGGTTTCTGCACGGCACCCTCAACGGCCTGGGGTTCGTCCTGGCCGTGGTCGCCTGGTCGCTGCTCACCCTCCAGGACGGCGTGCTGACCGGGCTGCGCAGCGCGCTGTGGGTGCCGGTGGGCAATCTCGCCTTCTCCGCGGTGAAGCTGGGGCTGCTGGTGGTCTTCGCCGCCGCGATCCCCACCGCCGGGGTGTTCGTCTCCTGGGTCGCGGCGATCGCGGTCTCCGTCGTCCCGCTCGCCTGGCTGGTGTTCCGGCGGCTGATCCCCCGGCACGTACGGACCACGCGGCGCACCGCCCGCCCCCCGTCGCTGCGGGAGACGGGCCGCTTCCTGGCCGGCGACTACACCGGCTCGCTGTTCTCCCTCGCCGTGGTCTACCTCGTCCCGGTCCTGGTGGCCTCCCAGGTCGGTGCGGCGGACAACGCGTACTTCTACATCGCCACCACCATCGGCGGCACGGTCAATCTGCTGGCCCTCAACATGGGCGCCTCGCTGACCGTGGAGGGCGCGCACGATCCGGCGCAGCTCGCCGCCCACACCCGGGCCGCGCTGCGGCGGATGGCCCGCATCATGGTCCCGGTCTGCCTCGCGCTGTTCGTCTGCGCGCCCCACCTCCTCGGCTTGTTCGGGCCGGGGTACGCGGAGGCGGCCACGCCGCTGCTGCGCTGCTTCGCGGTGGGCGCCGCGCTGCGCGTGGTGATGGAGGTCCACTTCGCGGTGCTGCGCGCCCAGAGCCGGACGTCCGGACTGGCCGCCCTGCAGGGCCTGCTGTGTGTGCTGGTGCTCGGGCTGACGCTGGTGCTGCTGCCGCGGATGGGGCTGACCGGGGCCGGCGTCGCCGAGATCGCCAGCCTGGCGGTGATCGTCGCGATCGCGAGCGGACGGCTGCGCCGGGTGCTGCGCGGGCGGGTGGCGACCGCAGCGCCGGCCCGGATCCCCGCGGACGGTCTGGCCCCGGACGGCGACCTGGCGGATCTGGCGGTGTACGGGGATCTCGGCGACGGCGCCGGGGCGTTCGAGACGGCCCCCGGCGCAGGCCCGGCCCCGGTCGCCAAGGCTCCCGGCGGCGGCGCACGCTCCCCCGGCTCGGGGCGGCGGCCCGCCGCGGTCGGATGGGCGCTGCTCGCCGCCGCCCCGGCGCTGTTCTGGCTGCCGCTGCGCGGCATGGGCGACGCCGACCTGGACCGCATGACGGGGCTGGGCCTGATCTCGGTGCTGCCCGCGGCGACACTGGCCGGCGTCGTCCTGCTGGTGGCGGCGTACGCCTGGGCGCTGTGGCTGCCCACCCCGCGCCGCGCCCTGCTCACCGCCGTACTGGTGCTGACCGTGGTGTCCCTGCACGCGCTCCCGGCCGTCCTGGAGACCGAGCCGCGCTTCCCCACCGCCTGGCAGCATCTGGGTTTCCTCGACCACCTCGGCAGGACCGGCACCGCGGTACCGGACCTGGACGCCCGCTGGAGCTGGCCGGGCTTCTTCGCCGGCGTGCAGTTCCTCGCCGGGGCGTGCGGCGTCACCGACTTCACCGAGGTCCTGCGCTGGTGGCCGCCGACCCTCCAACTGCTGTACCTGGCACCGCTGTTCCTGCTCCTGAAGGCGGTACGGGCGAGCTGGCGGGCGAAGTGGTGCGCGGCCTGGCTGTTCGCGCTGTGCGGCTGGGTCGGCCAGGACTACTTCTCCCCGCAGGGGTTCACCTACCTCCTCTACCTGGCGTTCGTGGCGATCCTGCTGGTGTGGTTCCTTACCCGGCCGGCGGCCGCGGCGGCGGGGTCCGGGCGGCGGCCGGGCGAGGCGGAGCCGCAGCCGGCGGCCCGCGCCCAGCTCGCGGTGCTGCTCAGCACGCTGATCGCGCTGTTCGCGGCGTCGGTGGCGGCCCACCAGCTCACCCCGTTCGTGATGCTCGGCGTGCTGACCGTGCTGGTGCTCGTCCGCCGCTCCACCCTGCGCGGACTGCCGCTGCTGCTGGGCGTCCTGGTCGCCGCGTGGGTGGGGTTCTGGGCCGAGCCCTACTGGTCGGGCCACTTCGACGAGCTGTTCGGCGGGCTCGGGGGCATCGGCGGCAATGTCTCCTCGTCGGTGACGGACCGGATCGGGGGCGGTGAGCCCACCCACAAGCTGGTGCTGTACGTCCGGGTGGCGCTGGCGGGCGGGGTGCTGGCGCTGGCCTGCCTCGGGGCGCTGCGGCGGCGGGCGGCGGGGTTCACCGAACGCTCGCTGCTGACCCTGGCGTTCGTGCCCTTCCTCGCGTTCGCGATGCAGTCCTACGGCGGCGAAATGGCGCTGCGGGTCTTTCTGTTCGCGCTGCCCGGTGCCTGTGTGCTGGCGGCGCTGGCGCTGTTCCCGCGCGGTACGGACGCCCGAGGGGGGCTCGGGCCGCTCGCCGCGCTGCTGACGGGGCTGCTCCTGGCCGGCGGCTTCCTCGTCGCGCGCTGGGGCAACGAGCCCTTCGAGCGGATTCGGCCGGGCGAGGTCGCGGCGATGGACTACGTCTACGCGCACGACCGTCCGACGGTGCGGCTGCTGTGGCCGAGCCACGACCCCGTCGACAGCGTCACCCCGGCGATGCCCTGGGGCGCCAGGGACATGGAGCGGGTGCAGTACGAACCGGTCCTGGCGCCGCGCGATCCGGCCCGGGTCGGCCCCCTCGTCACCGCCCTGCGGGACGCCGGACCGCGGTCGTATCTGATCGTCAACCACGGCCAGTCGGAGTCGCTGCGGCTGGACTCGGGGTACCCGGCGGACTGGGAGCGGCGGCTGCGCACCGCGCTGGACCGGCGGGACGACCTCCGGCGGGTGCTGTCCAACGAGCATGCGGCGGTGTACGAGCCGGCGCGGCGGCCGGCGGGCGAGGTGGCACCGCCCCGTCCCGGCCCGGCCGGCCCGAAGGTGACCTGGACGCCGTGGACGGTGTTCGGCGCGCTGGCGCTGTCGGCACTGGTCGTGGTGCTGGCGGCCCGCGAGGTGCTCCGGGTCGCGATGTCGCCGAGTGCGCGTCGACGGCACTGGGTCCAGGGGATGTTCTGGTTCGCGATGCCGTTGCTACTGGTGTTCCTGGCGTCGCTGGTGCAGCGGTTCATGACGCTGTCGTAGGACCGGGACCGGGGCCGGAATCGGGGCCGGGGCGGGTGGCCGGCTCTCCTCGCGCCCGGCTTTCAGGAGCGGTCGACCCAGCGCACCTCGTACCCGTCCAGCGTGAGGTCCTCCCCGTCGACCGTCGCCGTACCGCGGCGGTCGGCGGTGTTCACCAGCAGCGCCGTGCGGTCGTCGGCCAGCCCCAGGATCCTGGTGTCGCCGGCGTCGAACTCCCGCGGCCGGGCCGTGGGCGGGAAGGCACGGGAGAAGCGGGACAGCAGCGTCATCATCGGCAACTCCCGTCCCCCGTCGTCCTGTTCGGTGCTGGTCCACAGGCAGCCGGGGCAGTGGGCGCCCTCGGTCTCCGGGTTCCAGTAGAAGCCGCTGGTGGCGCCGCCCGCCGCCATCTCGACCAGCGCCGTGGCCTGCGCGGCGACGCGGCGCCGCTCGCTCCACCCGGCCCGCTCTCCCCCGCCGTCGCGCGCACCGTCGTCGGTGATCTCGACGTACCACTCGGCCCACCACAGCGGCAGCCCGGTCTCCTCGCGCAGCCACCGCCCCACATCGGCGAACTTCCGGGCGGCGGTGAACGGGCCCGGGGCGTAGCGGTCGTCCTTGCTGTAGCTGGAGCCGTCGACGACCACGAAGTCCGCGCCGGCCTTGTGCCGGTTCCAGTAGTCGAAGGCGTCGAGCGTGCGCTGGTCGATGCTGCCCCACGGGCCCTTGAGGCGGGACGCGTAGGTGTCGTCGCCCGGCACATGGCTGTCCATCACCAGATAGGGTCCGCCCACCTGGTTTCCGGCGTCGGCCTCCTTCAGCTCCTTGTGGACGAGGTTGTACAGGCGGGTGTATCCCTCGTAGTCCCAGCGTCCCTTCGAATCGTCGAAGAAGCCCTTGAACTCGTTCCAGACGACGAAGTGGCGGACGTCCGGATAGCGCCGGGCGATCCTTCCGGCGAGGGCCGCGAAGTCCGCGTAGTGCGCCGGGTCGGGGGCCTTCTCCAGGGCGTCCCAGTCGGTCCCGCCCGCCGCGCCGCCCTTCATCCAGTCCGGCGCGCAGCACAGGGTCACCACGGGGGTGCCGCCGGTGCGCCGGATCAGCGCGATCCGGCGGTCGAGGTCGGCGAAGTCGTAGCGGCCCGGGCTCGGTTCGGGGTTCTGTGCGCCCCAGCCCATGATGTGCTGGTTCTGCGGCATCGGGCGGTCGGACAGCAGCCGGGCGGCCCGGTCCCGGGCCGGCCCGGCGCCCTGGTCCGCGCTGAACTGGGTGTGGGTGAACCCCCAGCCCACGGCCGGCCCGGCGGCCCGCACCGGCGAACGCCCCTTGGCGTCGCGGTCCCGCTGCCCCGGAGCGGTGCACATGACCAGCGTGACCAGCGCCATCGCCAGCGCGGCCACCCCCGCCACGACGACGAAGACCGCTGTCTGACGTTCCCCACCATGACGTCGCATAAAGGGAGATTAGCGGGCCAACCGCCCGGTAAGCCCGGTTTTCGGATTACCGGTCCCGTTCCGTACCGAGAAACACCGGAGGCGATAATCCGTGTACGCGGCGGGCGGCGGTGGCGGATCATGGCGTCATGTGTGCCGATCACGTCCAGCCGTCCGCCGCGGAGGACTCCCTTCCGCTCCGTCTGACCCTGGACGACAGCGATTCGCCGTCCGACGTCATCGATGCGCTCCTCCTGGGCCGGTTCGCCACGGGCGAGCAGCCGTACTCCCGCAGCCGGTCGGTGGACCGGGTGAGGTCCGGGCTGACGCTGCTGCCGCCGGGCGCACGGATCGTGCGCTCGGCCAAGGACGAGGACCGCAGCGCCACGCTCGCCGAGGGCGACGGCTACACCCTGCTGGTCTCCCGCTGGAACCGCGGCGCCGACGTGACGGTCACCGCCGTCACCGACGAACTGGCCGAGAAGGTGCTGGGACAGGCCGCGGACGGCGCCGAGGACGCACCGGAGCCGCAGCCGGAGAACGTCCCGATGGGCTTTTGGTACTTCTCCCCGCGCCGCGGGCCGCACCGCACCTCCCGGCAGATCTCCGCCGGGACCTGGCAGGAGATCCGGCCCAACTACACCGCACCGGTGGCCGAGGCGATGGACGGGCTGATGAAGGTGGTGCCCGCGGAGATCGCCGGCCGGCTGCTCCTGCTGCACGGCCCGCCCGGTACCGGCAAGACCTCCGCGCTGCGCACCCTGGCCCGCTCCTGGCGCGAATGGTGCCAGGTGGACTGCGTCCTGGACCCGGAGCGGCTGTTCAACGACGTCGGCTATCTGATGGACATCGCGATCGGCGAGGACGACTCCGCCGGAAAGGGCCGCTGGCGGCTGCTGCTCCTGGAGGACTGCGACGAGCTGATCCGCGGCGAGGCCAAGCACGCCGCCGGCCAGGCGCTGTCGCGGCTGCTCAACCTCACGGACGGGCTGCTGGGCCAGGGGCGCAACGTCCTGGTCGGCGTCACCACCAACGAGGACCTGGAGCGGATGCACCCGGCGGTGGTGCGCCCCGGCCGCTGTCTGGCCCGTATCGAGGTCGGCCCGCTGACCCGCCCCGAAGCGGTCAACTGGCTCGGCGCGGACCGCGGCATCGGCCGCGACGGCGCCACCCTGGCCGAGCTGTACGCGCTCCGGCGCGGCACCGGGCCCGCGTCGGTCCCGGCCCAGGACCCGGGAGCCGATGCGGGGCTGTACCTCTGAGACTCCGCGGCACGCCCCCGGCCGGCTCACCTACGGCGCGCGGATATCGGCTGGCCCCGCCGCGCACCCGGTCGCTAACCTCGGCCCCCATGAACCAGCGCAAGCGGAAGAAACTCACCCGGCGTCTCTTCGGGGCGATCTGGCTGCGTGACACCGCCCGCGTGGCGGCACTGCTGCGGGCCGGAGCCGACCCGGAGCGAGGGGACTACGGAGGCACCACCCCGCTGTACCAGGCCTCCGTGAACGGGTCGGCACAGATCGCCCGCCTGCTCCTGGTGGCCGGGGCGGCCCCTGACACCGAGAGCGGCGGTCTCGGCTCGGAGGGCACACCCCTGTGCGCGGCGGCGTGCTGGGGGCACACCGCGACCGTGCGCGAGCTGCTGGCGCACGGCGCCGATCCGAACCTCCGCGAAGACCACGGCACCGGCCGCACCCCCCTGGACTGGGCGAGCGACGCCTCCCACACCGAGACCGCGGCCCTCCTCGTCGCCGCGGGCGCGACCGCCCGCGAGGCCACCGTGTAGGGGCCGCCCGGGGCCTCTCCGGGGCCAGAGCCTAGAACCCGCCGCCGGGCGTCGGCCGGATCTCGAAGCCGGGCAGGCCCTCCGGCGCTTCCTGATGTACGGACACCGCGTCGACCAGCGCCGTGGGAGGGCCCTGGTGCGCCCACTCCACCAGTTCCCGGACCCGCTCGGGCTCCCCCTCGAACACCGCCTCCACCGTTCCGTCCGGGAGGTTGCGCACCCAGCCGGCCACTTCGTGCGCGTCCGCCGTGCGCCGGCAGGTGTCGCGGAAGAACACGCCCTGCACTGCTCCGGAGACCACCACCCGTCTGCGGATCACCGTATGCCACCTCGTCAGCTCGCCCAGCGGTACGAGCGCAGATATATCCCCGGCCCGCGCTCAACGGGCGGAGCCACGCCCGGACGGCGTACGGCTCACCGAGCGGCCCGCGGCCTCGGCGGCGCGGGCGAAGCGGACGGCGTCCAGGACGGCCGCCGCGCCGACGTCGTTGTTGAAGTACGCATAGACCTCGGCCCGGTCCGGCCAGGTGTCGGCGATCCGCCGCGCCCAGGTGGCCAGCGCCTGCGCTCCGTAGCGCGGAGAGGGCTGTGCGCGGCCCTCGTGGAAGCGCAGATACCCCCAGCCGGCGGTCCGCCAGAGCGGTGTCACGGGCCGGGAGCCCCGGTCCGCCCAGCACAGCGCGGCACCCCGGCGCTCCAGGACGGTGCGGATCTCCTCGGTCCACCACGAGTCGTGACGCGGCTCGACGGCCACCCGGGTACCGGCCGGGAAGCAGCCGAGGCAGTCGTCCAGCAGCGCGGCGTCGGCGTGCAGCGTGGGCGGCAGTTGGAGCAGGACGGGGCCGAGTCGCGGGCCGAGGGCCGCGGCTCGCGACATCAGCCGCCCGACCGGCTCCGCCGGCTCGCGCAGCCGCTTGATGTGGGTCAGATAGCGGCTGGCCTTGACGGCCATCACGAAGCCGTTGGGGGTCCGCTCCCGCCAGTCGGCGAAGGTCTTCTCCTCGGGCAGCCGGTAGAAGGCGGCGTTGCTCTCGACGGTGGCGAACTGCCGCGCGTACTCCTCCAGCCACAGCCGCTGCGGCCGGTCCGGTGGGTAGAGGACCTCGCGCCAGTCCTTGTACTGCCAGCCAGAGGTTCCGACGAGGACGGTCATGCCCCGGATGCCTGCCCGGTGCCGGGCGGGGCGTATCAGCCCGTCGCGGTGTCGCCGGGGCGGGGTCTTGCACGGCGGGGAGGTTACGGCCAATGTGGTCGGAATCGCCCGTGGCCACCCGGTGGTGGCGGTGGGCCGTCGACGCGTTTCCGTCACACGTCTGGAGTGAGCGTGGCTTCCTTCGTACTGCCCCATGCCCTGCACGGTTCGGGCTCGCACAAGGTCTTCGCCGTGCACGGCTGGTTCGCCGACCGGTCCGCGTTCGACCCGGTCCTGCCGGATCTCGACCGGGACGCCTTCCAGTACGCGCTGGTCGATCTGCGCGGCTACGGCGAGGCGCGGGGCGCGGACGGCGCGTACACCACGGCGGAGGGCGCGGCCGATGTGCTGGCGCTCGCCGACCGGCTGGGCTGGGACCGGTTCTCGGTCGTCGGCCATTCGATGGGCGGCAGCGTCGCCCAGCGGGTGCTGGCCGCGGCACCGCACCGGGTACGCCGGATCGTGGGCGTCTCGCCGGTCCCCGCCTCCGGATTCCCGATGCCGCCGGAGCAGTGGGAGCTGTTCTCCGCCGCGGCGCACACCCCGCAGAACCGGCGCTCCATCATCGACCTCACCTCCGGCGGGCGGCGCCCGGCCGCCTGGCTGGACCGGATGGTGCGGCGGTCGCTGGAACGCAGCGAGGCGAAGGCGTTCCGGACCTGGCTGGACTCCTGGGCCGGGGAGGGGTTCGCCGACGAGGTCGAGGGCTCGGCGGTGCCGGCGCTGGCGGTGGCCGGGGCGCTGGACCCCGCGCTGAGCGCCGAGTTGATGCGTCAGACCTGGCTGCGGTGGTTCGCCGACGCCGAGCTGGTCGAGCTGCCGGCGGCCGGGCACTACGCCATGGACGAGACGCCGCTGGAGCTGATCCGGGCGGTGGAGGACTTCCTGCGGGCCGACGGCGACGGCAACGGCGGGCGGACGGCGGCGGGATGACCGGGGCCGCGGATCCGGACGCCGCCGCCCCTCAGGGCGCGCCGACGATATCTTGCGCACCGGACGCGCCGGACTCGGTGCCGGACGTCTTCGACCCCCGCGGCTACGCGGACGGCCTCCCGCACGCCGCGTACCGGCTGCTGCGCGACCGGTACCCGGTGGCCTGGCAGGAGGAGCACGAGGTGCTGGGCTGGCCCGCCGGCCCCGGCTTCTGGGCGGTGACGCGGCACGCGGACGTCGTACGGGTCCTCAAGGACGCGCGCACCTTCTCCTCCCATCGGGGCGCCACCCAGATCCGCGACCCCGACCCCGCCGACCTGCCGTTCATCCGCCGGATGATGCTCAACCAGGATCCCCCGGACCACGGGCGGCTGCGCCGCCTGGTCAGCCGGGCCTTCACCCGCGGCCGGATCGACCGCTTCGAGGCGGCGGTACGCGACCGGGCCCGCCGGCTGCTGGCCGCGGCGGTCGGCACGGCGCGCGCGGGGGACGGCGTCTGCGACCTGGTCGCCTCCGTCACGGACGACTACGCGCTGCTCAACCTCGCCGATCTGCTCGGTGTGCCGCCCGGTGAGCGCGGGCTGATCCTGGACTGGACCCGGCGCGTCATCGGCTACCAGGACCCCGACGAGGCGGGCCCCGCGGCGTCCGGTCCCGACGGCCGGCCCGCCGATCCGCGCTCCCCGGCGATGCTGCAGGACATGTTCGCCTTCGCACGGGAACTGGCCGCGCACAAGCGGCGGCACCCGGGCGACGACGTACTGACCGTCCTGGCCTCGGACCGCGAACTGGCCACGCCCGAACTGGAGATGTTCTTCTTCCTGCTGACCATCGCGGGCAACGACACGGTACGCAGCGCGGCCCCCGGCGGCCTGCTGGCACTCGCCCGGCAACCGGACGCCTACCGTGCGCTGCGCACCGGGGCGGTGGACGCGGCGACATGCGTGGAGGAGCTGCTGCGGTGGCACCCGCCGGTGCTCACGTTCCGCCGGACCGCGGCGCGGGACACCGAGCTGGCCGGCCGGCCGATCCGCGCCGGCGACAAGGTCGTCGTCTTCCACGGGTCGGCGAACTACGACGAGCGGGTCTACACCGGCCCGCACCGGCTGGACCTGGCCCGCACCCCCAATCCCCATGTCTCCTTCGGCGGCGGCCCGCACGTCTGCCTGGGCGCGCACCTCGCCCGCCTGCAACTGCGGGTCCTGTACGAGGAGACGGCCGGTCTGCTGCCCGCCCTGGCGGTCGCCGCTCCGCCGCGGCGGCTCGTCTCGAACTTCATCCACGGTCTGAAGTCGCTGCCGCTGCGGGTCGACGGGGTGGCGGGCGCGGCCGGTACTGCTTACCGTTGAAGTACGGCATATACCACTGATATAGCCATCTGAGACAGCCCTCCACGCACGAAGAAGAGGTGCGAAGGCGCGGACCCGGATGGGCGGGGTCACTCACCGGAGCAGGGTGAGGAGTACATGCGCACCGAGAAGCTCGGCTCCGCCGCGCGGCGGATGTGGTTCGCCGCCGACGCGACGGGCGAGTCGGTCGACCCGGCTCCGGTCAGGGTGCTCATCCGGGTGCAGCGCGAGCCCGACGACCAGCAGCGACGACATATCGCCGAGGCCGGCGCACGGGTCCACACCTCGGCAGGGAACGTGCTGACCGCGAGTCTCACGCCTGCCGGTCTCGGGCGCCTGACGGAACTCGACTGTGTCGAGTATGTGGAGCTGGCCGAGCCGCTCCACCCCGAGCAGGGCACCGGGGCACCGGACAAGTGACCGCCGGCCCGCACCGTGCGGGCCGGCGTCCTCGCAGCGATTTCTCGCAGGAGATGAAGGTTTCCGATGTCGGAGCGAAGATTCCTCACCCTGGACTCTCGGCTGACGTTCTTGATGACGCAGGCCGAGGAGGGTCAGGCGGAGTTGGCCAATCTGGAGTCCACCGGCCGTTTCGCGCTCACCGTCGAGGGAGTGCGGACGCCTCGGGTGCGCGTGCTCGCCCGCATCGCCGAGGGCCACGGCGACGAGCCGGAGGGTCTGCGAGAGCGCCTCGCGGACGTCGGGCTGACGGTGTTCACCCGGTCCGGGAACGTCGTCAGCGGCGAGATCGGGGTCGACGCCCTCCCCGCGCTCGACGACCTGGACGCCGTCGACTACGTCGAGGCCTCACGCCCCACGCTGCCCGAGCTGGACGCGTCCGTACCGGAGATCAACGCCGACAAGGTGCACGCGGGCCCGCCGTCGTTCCGTGGCGCCGGGGTGATCGTGGGAGTGATCGACAGCGGTATCGACTGGCGCCACGGCTGCTTCCGCGGTCCGACCGGGAACACCCGCATCCTGCGCATCTGGGACCAGGGCCTCGTTCCCCTCGCCGGGGAGTCCTCACCCGCACCGTTCGGCTACGGAGTCGAATACCAGCGTTCCGCCATCGACCTCGCGCTCGCGGCGCCGGGTCCGGCCGGCGGCGTACGGCACATGGACGACCGCATCGGCCATGGCACCCATGTGGCGGGGATCGCCGCCGGCGACGGTTCGTCAGCCGGCAACGGCAGCCCGGAGTTCACCTTCATCGGTGTCGCCCCCGAGGCCGAGCTCGTGGTGGTGGCCAACCGTGTCACGACCGAGGCGCTGGGCGACTCGGCCAGCACCCTCGATGCCGTGCGCTATGTCTTCGACGTCGCCGAGGACCTCGGGCGGCCGGCCGTCATCAACATCAGCCAGGGCGACAACCTGGGGCCGCACGACGGTTCGAGCCTGCTGGAAGTCGGCATCGACAACCTGCTCGGCGGTGCGGGCCAGGCGCTGGTGAAGTCCGCGGGCAACGCCGCGAACGCCGGGGTGCATGCGACGGGACGCGTGACGCAGGGCGGCAGCGACGTCGTACGGTTCTCGGTGCCGGCCAACGACACCACGCCGGACACGATAGACCTGTGGTACTCGGGCTCCGACCGCCTCTCGCTGAGCATCAAGTCCCCGGTCGGCGCGGCGAGCACCGAGATCCTGCCGGGCACCGTCACCGGCACCGAGCTGGCCCTGCCCGGCGGAAACCGGGCCTTCGTCGACTCCGTCGTCGACCACCCCGCCAACCACGACAACCGGATCTATGTACAGCTGCGCCCGGGGAGCCAGACGGCGATCGTGCCGGGCACCTGGAGCCTGACGCTCACCGGCAGGACCGTGGCCGGCGACGGCCGCTGGGACGCCTGGGTGGAGCGCGGGGACGTCGTCCCCCAGTTCATCGGCCCGCACCGGAGCGACGACATCACCATCTCCGTCCCCGGTACCAGCGAGAAGGTCATCACCGCCGCGTCCTACATCACCAAGGGGGCCGGCCCCGGCAACCTGTCCACCTTCTCCAGTCGCGGGCCCACCCGCGACGGCCGCCCCGCACCGACGCTCGCCGCCCCCGGTCAGGCCATCACCTCGGCGCGGGTCGGAGCCGCGGGCCCGAACCAGTACCAGTCCATGTCCGGCACCAGCATGGCCGCACCGCATCTGACCGGGGTCTGCGCCCTCATGCTGCAGGCCAGCCCCGCCATGCCCCAGTCCGACCTCGCCGCCTTCCTCGTCAACTCCGCCCGCCTGGACGACTTCACCGGCGACGCGGTCGGCAACGACTGGGGCGCCGGCAAGGTCGACACCGCGGCCGCCGTGGACGCCGCCACGCCCTAGGCGCGACCGCCATGACCGCGCATACATTTCATTAAATCAACGTAAAATGTCTGATGGGGCCGGGTCTTGATATCCGCATCGTCCGTCCGGCTATGGCGTGGCGGGGAGAAATGACTCAGCTCGGTCGTTCAAGGCCATGGCGTACGCTGGAGCTCATTCGTTGGCATGAGCACGGGGGCGAATCGCATGCATGGCAATTCGGAAGATGACTGATCGGTTATCGGCTCTCACCCACAATGAGCCGGCTGCCCCGAAACCCGCTGCCGTACTGGAACTCCCGGGACTGCTGCGCGCCTGGCGGGCGCAGGCGGGACGCAAGCTCGGCAAGGGAAAACCCCTGACCCAGGCCGAGGTCGCGGCCGAGTTGGGCGTGAGCGTGCGGTGGTACCGCGATGTCGAGCGCGGCGGGCTGGGGCGTCTGTCGCCCGCCACGGCGGACCGTCTGGGCGAAGTACTGCTACTGGGACCGGACGAGCGGATGGCGCTGCGGCGTTTCGCCGCGGGAGGCCGACCGCCGACGCATGAGACGGGCGCCCTTCCGACCGGCGCCCTGCAAGCCCTGCTCGATATGCAGATGCCCTGCCCCGCCTATTGCACGGACAGCGTGTGGGACCTCGTCGCGTGTAATCAGGCGATGAAAGAGTGGTTTCCCTGGGTGCACGAGCCGGGAGCAAACCTCTTGCGCTGGGCGCTGGGTTCCCTGGAAGCCCGGGAACAGTTCGTCCACTGGCACGAGCACGCCGCGACCTATCTGGCACAGCTGCGGTTCGCGCTTGCGGCGATGCCCGGAAATGCGGAACTCGGCGCACTCCGCGACGAACTCCTGCGCAATCCGCAATGCCGGCGGCTGTGGGAAGAGGAACCGCGCGTCGTCGCCTATGGAGACGGCCATCGTTTCGAGTTGCGGCTGCCCCGTTTCGGCCGGGAGCAGATCAGCGTCGTCTCCCACGTACTGGTGCCCGCCTACCACCAGGATCTGCGGTTCGTCGTCCTCACCCGCGCCGATGGAGGCGGGGGCGGCTGACGCCTCAAGGGCACCGGCCGCCCCCGCCTCCGCGACGCCGTGGAGGAGGACGTGCCGACTACGCGAGGGCCGGGGCCGCCTCCGCGGTGGGCCGGCGTTCGTCGACGGCCCGGTAGGCGAACCACGGGAGGCAGAACTGGGTGACCGGGCCGACGCACAACGCGTAGAGCACGGTGCCGACCCCCACGCTGCCGCCCAGGAGCCATCCGATGATCAGGACCGTGATCTCGATGAGGGTGCGGATGAGCCGGATGGACTTGCCCGAGCTGGCCGACGCCCCCGTCATGAGGCCGTCACGTGGTCCGGGGCCGAAGCGCGCCCCCACATAGATGCTGATCGACAGGCCGTTGAGGACGATGCCGCCGATCAGCAGCGTGATGCGCACCGGAAGCCCGAGGTCCTCCGGGATGAGGGAGAGACCGAGGTCGGAGGAGAACGCCAGCACGATGATGTTGGCTATCGTCCCGAACGTGGGCTTCTGCTTGAGCGGTATCCAGGTCAGCAGCACAAGGACACCGAGCACGGCGCTGATGGCGCCGAAGCTGAGCGGTGTGTAGTTCTCCAGGCCTTCGTACAGCACGCTCCAGGGATTGACCCCGAGTGAGGCCCTGACCATGACGGAGAGGCTGAACCCGTACAGGGCCAGACCGATGAACAGCTGAGGGATGCGCCTGAGCGGTTTCTCTCCGAAGCGGACATAGGCGAGGGGTGGTGTGTTCTTGCCGGTCGCGGCCATCAGATGCTTTCCGGGTGGGGTGAATGCTCATGTGCCGCCGCGGCGGCGGCACATGAAGGGCGGAACAGGGGACGAAGGCGTAAGCGGTCAGGCCGTGTGCATGTACGGGGCCCAGACCAGCTGGCCCTCCTTGAGGGCCGCGCTGTAGCCGATGAAGTCCTCGGACTGCTGGGGGAAGTCGTCGCGGTAGTGGGCTCCGCGCGACTCCTCGCGCATCAGCGCCCCCTCGACGATCAGCCGGGAGGCCAGCAGCAGGTTGGACAGGTCCGTCGCGGTCTGCACCTGGCCGGCGGCGCGGGAGCCGGTGGTGAACGCGAGCCGCCCGGCCCGCTGTTCGAAGGTCTCCAGCAGGCCGAGCATGGTGGTCAGACCACGGCGGGTCCGCACCGGGCCGGCGTGCCAGTACATCGCCGTGCGCAGGTCCTGCAGCACCGTTTCGGGGGTGTCGCCGCCCTTGTGCGAGGGCAGGTTGAGCGAGCCGATGACCTCGATCTCGCCGCCGGCGGGCTTGTCCCGGCACTCGGCGGCGGCGTTGCGGCCGGCGATGCGGCCGAAGACCAGGCACTCGGAGAGGCCGTTGCCGCCGAGCCGGTTGGCTCCGTGGATACCGCCCGCGGTCTCGCCGGCCGCGTACAGGCCGGGGACGGTGGTCTCGGAGCGGGAGTTGATGAGCAGGCCGCCCATGAGGAAGTGCGCGGTGGGGCGGATCTTGAGCGAGGTGACGCTGCGGGGGTCGAAGCCGGCCTGGATGAGCCGTTCGTCGAGCGCGGGGTAGGTGGTGGGGATCAGGTGGGCGCAGGCGGAGATGTCCAGCCGGACGGCGCCGTCGTCGAACGCCCGGCCCTCGATGATCTCCCGGTAGATGCCGCGGGACACCACGTCGCGGGTCGCCATCTCGCCGCGCGGGTCGTGGCCGAGCATGAAGCGCTCGCCGTCGCGGTTCAGCAGCAGGGCTCCGTCGAAGCGGAGGGCCTCCTCGACGAGGCTGCCGTCGAAGGTCAGGACTCCGGAGGCGAGGCCCGTGGGGTGGAACTGCAGGAACTCCATGTCGATGACGCCGGCCCCGGCGGCGAGGCCCAGGGCGATGCCGTCGCAGGACTTGTCCATGGAGGCGGCGGAAGGGGCGTACATCGAGGCGCCACCGCCGTCGGCGAGGATCACCCCGGCGCCGGGTATCACCATGCGTTCCAGGGTGTCCACGGCCGTGGCCTCGATACCGTTCGCATGACCGTCGGCATCGCGGAGGACCTTCGTGGCGCGTACACCCGAGACGATGCGAATGCGGCCATCGGCCACCAGCTCGCCGAGGCGAGCGGTGAGCACACTTTGGATGTGGTAGCCGAGACGGTCTTCGAGATAGACGCCGCGCGGAGTTCCGCAGCCGCCGAACGGGCGGGTGGCGAATTCCCCGTCGGTGTCCCGCTCGAAGGCCAGGCCGAGCCCCTCGAGCCAGTGGACGAGGTCGCGGGCGCCTCTGCATAAGGTGTCGACCAGCTCGGGGTTGTTGGCGTGCGAACCGCCGACGATGGTGTCCTGCACATGTGCCGCCACGCTGTCGCCGGCTGCGACGGCGGCATTGAAGGCGTGGGTTTTCCAGGTGCATCCCCCGGTGGAGGCCCACTTGTATTTCTGGCTCTCGTACAGCGTTTTGGTCACCAGAATGACGTCGGCACCGTTGTCGGCTGCTTCAATGGCCGCGCTGAGACCAGAACCACCCGCGCCGACTACAATGACCGTTCCCATACCAAGTCTTCCTTCGTTGAGAGTTAGTGCTTGTGCGCGGGCAGGACTGCATGCCCGAATTGCAGGAGGGGGGACCCGTGCGTCCGCCGGGCTTCGCGGGTGTCATTCGCGAAGCCCGCTCAACCGCACTTTCCGGTCGGGGAATCCGCGCTCAGTACGAGGACGTCGGCGGCCGAGAGCCGCCGCGCCGCTTCGTCGACGGCTCCGGTGAAGGTGTCCGCGTCCATGCCGGGAATCCCCAGGACGCGGATCAGGGCCGAGCCCGAAGCGTCGCCCACCAGTCGCCCGGCACCGTTGCCGCAGGTGGGCGAGTGGATGATGCCGTGCTCGTCGGACAGCACCAGCTCCCCGGCGCGCACCTGCCGCATCCCGTCCTCCGCCCCCGGGCCGTCGGCCGGCCCGTAGGCGACGCTGCGGCCGATCCGGTCGCTGTCATAGACCTGGAAGCTGCACAGCGTCGAGTACTCGATCTCCATGCAGACGTCCACGACCGGATGGATCGGCCGGTAGGCGTCCCGGCGCATGATGCGCAGCGCCTGCTTCAGCGGGGTCGACACACCACTCGGTTTGACGTTCATCGCCGCGTAGAAAGACCGGTAGGCCTCCCACAGCGGGTTTTCCCGAATGGATTCCTCCGTTTGATGGGTCGCCTTGAGGCGGGTGAGAACCCTGCTCTCGGTGTCCGCAAAACCGACCGCCCCGTAGGGTGCGCACGGCACGAGCAGAAAAGCCGTCACCAATCCGGGACGGCCGTGCAGGGCCGCCGATGCGTCGAAGGCGCGTGGCCCGCTCTGCGGTGTCGAAGGGGCCGCCGGTATGCCGACGCTATCCAAAGGAACTCCAACCACTAATAACGTGGGATTCGATCTTGATATCGCCTCGATGATCTTCTCGGAGAGTATTGGCGCCGGTACTGCCCGGTGTCAACCGGCAAAAAATTGCCGGTTGTTGCCAAGCCGAATCGGCAAATTTCTGCACCTCTGGATGCCGGGAGAAGCGACGCATCGTCTTCCGCGATTCGTGGAGAGTTCAACTTCCCAAAATCCATGATGGGTTGCTCTCTCCGGCCCTTCTTCTCCCAGGACCGTGGGGCGAGTGACCGTCATGCCGCACCGGCGCCCCGCGCGCGCGCCGCCGCTCCCGCACGGGCCCGCCTCGGCAGCACCCGCCGCGCCGGATCAGCGCGTCCGCCCCCGCGGCTTGAGGGGGCCGGGCGGAAGCTCGGGGGCGGACAGCCGGTCGCCGTCGTAGCCCAGGACCTCGCCGAAGCGGGTGCCGGCGGCCCAGTCGTCGCGGGCCCGGGCGATGTCCTGGTGGGAACGTCCCACGAAGTTCCACCACATCACGATCTCCTCCTCGAACGGCTCCCCGCCCAGGAGCAGCAGGCCGCTGTCGGAGTGGGCGCGCAGCGGGAGTTCGCCGCGGCCGCAGCCGAGGTAGAGCAGGGCGCCGGGGGTCAGCCGGACGCCGTCGACCTCGGTCTCGCCGGAGATGGTCAGGGCCGCGTACTCGAAGTCGGGGTCGAGGGGCAGGTGGGTGTCGGTGCCGGCGGTGAGCGTGAGGTCGGCCCCGACCAGCGGGGAGTAGGTGGTGCCGGGCGAGGTGGCGCCGGCGAGTTCGCCGAGGATCACGGTGGCGGTCAGGCCGCCGCCTCCGGTGATCAGCGGGAGGTCGGTGTGGTGCTCGAAGTGCGGGGAGGTGTCGCGGTGCGCGTCGGGCAGGGCGACCCAGAGCTGGGCGCCGTGCAGCAGGGGGCCGTGGCCGCGCGGGGACTCCTCGGAGTGGGCGATGGCCCGGCCGGACGTCATCAGGCCCAGTTCGCGCGGGCGTACGGTCTGCAGGCTGCCGAGGCTGTCGCGGTGCAGCACCTCGCCCTCGTGCAGCCAGCTGACGGTCTGCAGGCCCATGTGCGGATGCGGCGGTACCTGCATTCCGGGCTGGTCGACGATGTCGTCCGGCCCGTAGTGATCGACGAAGCACCAGGCGCCGACCATCCGCCGGCCGAGGTTGGGCAGCAGTCTGCGGACCACGGTGGACTCTCCGAGCGGCACCTGCTTGCCGGGCTGGACGTCGCGCACCGGGCCCGTACGGCCGGTGCCGCCGCACAGGCTGGGCGAGGGTCTGAGGTCGAGGTTGCTCATGGCGTCACGATAGGCGGGGCGCGGTGTGCGGCCGGGAGAGGCGCACGCACCGCCCGGGCCTGACGGACCGTCATTCATACAGCTCGCGCAGCCGTACGGACAGGCAGGTGACACAGCCCTCCAGCTTCTCGAACTCGCCGATGTCCACGACGACGGGCTGATAGCCGAGATCGGCGAGCAGCGCCTCGCTCTTGGGCGCGCCGGCCGCCATCAGCAGCCTGCCGCCGCCGAGCAGCACGACATGGGCGCCGGACGCCTCGGGGACGGGAAGGAAGCGGGGGAAGACGGAGGGGTCGTCGACCAGGGGCGGATAGCCGATCACGGTGCCGTCCGGGAGTGCGGTCACCGCGGATTTCAGGTGCAGTACGCGGGTCACCGGTACGGCGACCACACGGGCGCCCAACGGCTCGAAGGCGGAGCGGAGTTGGCGCACGCCGTCGGCGTTGGTGCGGCCGCCGCGTCCGACGTAAACGGTGTCGCCGACCTTCAGGACGTCGCCGCCGTCCAGGGTGCCGGGCGAGCGGATCTCGTTGACCGAGCAGCCCAGCGCCTCGACGGCCGCGCGGGCTTGCGGCACCTCGGATCTGCGCTGGTCGGCGCCGGGGCGGGCGAGCAGGGCGACGTTGCGGAACATGACCATGGTGTCCTCGACGAAGACCGCGTCGGGGCAGTCGTCGGCGGGGGCCACCTCGGTGGTCCGCCAGCCGTGGTCGCGCAGCGTCCGCACGTAGGACTCCCACTGGCGCAGGGCGAGCGCGGGATCGACCGGGCGCCGGTCGATGTGGGTGACCAGACCGTCGGCGAGGCGGGGGCCGGGGCGGCGGACGAGGGCCTGTTTGCCGGGCATACGGCTCCGTTCGGATACGGGTGGGCGGGGTACCGGGCCGACGGGCGGGGCGGGGTCCGGCGCGGGCGGTCAGGCCCCGGCGCCGTACGTGGCGCGCAGGGCGTTCTCGACGGCGGTGAGGGCGGCCCGGTGGTCCAGGCCGAGCCGCCGGGCGCGGCGGGCGTAGCTCTCGGCGGCCGCGGCGGCCTCCCGGTCCGCGGCCTCGCCGGCCGCGGCGATGAAGCTGCCGTTGCGGCCACGGGTCTCGATCACACCGTCGGTCTCCAGGGCGCGGTAGGCCTTGGCGACGGTGTTGGCGGCCAGGCCCAGGTCCTCGGCGAGGCCGCGGACGGTGGGGAGCTTGTACCCGACCGGCAGGGCGCCGTCCCTGGCCCGGTCCGCGATCTGGGTGCGTACCTGCTCGAACGGCGCGACGGCGGAGGCCGGGTCGATGGTGATGACGAGGGTCGAGACCTGCGGGGACACGGGGCGCTCCTGGTACTGGTGGTGGGGCGGACGGGTGCGGGGCCGCGTCCCGGGGTGCCCGGATGCGTGGCCCGCTCGCACCCGTTGGTGCGCGTGTTTGTCTCATTCATTGTGCGCCAGGAGCGCCGGGCGTGCCGGGAGGTTCCGGGGGCCTGTCGCTTTGTGGACACGCCGTGGCGTCGCGGGCCCGGCCACGGCGTGACGGACACCCCCTAGAGCCGGAGGGTGGTACCGGTCGTGCGCAGCCAGGCGTCCAGGCCGAGGGCCAGTTCGGCCGCGGGACGGATGTCGCAGGTCGCGCCGTCCGCGGTGGCCTCGGCGAGGGCGCCGGTGTCCAGCAGCGGCCGGACGGGGGCGTCGCGGTCGGCGGCCAGGTGCTTGAGCTCGGCGCGCAGCGCCTCGGTGTAGCGCGGGTCCTGGGTGCTGGGGTACGGGCTCTTGACGCGGTCGGCGACCAGGTCGGGCAGCACGTCGCGGGTGGCGGCGCGCAGCAGCGACTTCTCCCTGCCGTCGAAGGTCTTCATCGACCAGGGGGTGTTGAAGACGTACTCGACGAGGCGGTGGTCGCAGAACGGGACCCGGACCTCCAGGCCGACGGCCATGCTGGCCCGGTCCTTGCGGTCGAGCAGGATCTGCACGAAGCGGGTCAGGTGCAGATGGCTGACCTCGCGCATCCGGCGCTGGAGGCCGGTGTCGGAGTCGAGGTAGGGGACTTCGGCGAGCGCCTCGTGGTAGCGGCGGGCCTGGTATCCGGGCAGGTCGATCTTGTCGAGCAGGCCGGGGTCCAGCAGCGCCTCGCGCACCGAGTCGCCGCCGGCGAAGCGACTGGCGATGCCCGCCGCGATCCAGGGGAAGGTGTCGGCGTGCACGGCCGCGGGGTCGTGGAACCAGCGGTAGCCGCCGAAGACCTCGTCCGCGGACTCGCCGGACAGGGCGACCGTGGACTGCTCGCGGACGGCCTTGAACAGCAGGTACAGGGAGGTGTCGCCGTCGCCGAAGCCGTTGGGCAGGTCGCGGGCGGCGAGCACCGCGGCGCGGTGGCCGGGGTCCATCAGGGCGGCGGTGTCCAGGACGATGTCGCGGTGGTCGGAGCGGACGTGCTCGGCCAGGGCGTGGGCGTACGGCCCGTCGGGCGTGCCGCGCAGGTCGTCGGGCCGGAAGTGCTCGGTGTAGCCGGCGAAGTCCACCGCGAACGAGCGCACCGGGCCGCTGCCCTTGGCGGCCAGCGCACCGGCGGCGAGCGCGGTGATGACGGAGGAGTCCAGGCCGCCGGAGAGCAGGGTGCACAGCGGCACATCGGCGATCAGCTGGCGGGCGACGATGTCGTCGAGCAGCTCGCGGATGTGGGCGACGGTGGTGTCGAGGTCGTCGGTGTGCTCGCGGGCCTCCAGGGCCCAGTAGCGCCGGACGGTCAGCCCACCGCGGTTGACGCGGACGAGATGGCCGGGGCGGACCTCGTACATGCCCTGGTAGACGGCGTGCCCCGGCGTCTTGGTGAAGCTGATCAGCTCGGCGAGGCCCTCGGCGTCGACGGTGGGCCGCACCGCGGGGTGGGCGAGGATCGCCTTGGGCTCGGAGCCGAAGAGCACGCCGTCGGGGGTGGGGTGGTAGTAGAGCGGCTTGATGCCCATCCGGTCGCGGATCAGCAGCAGTTCCTCGGTACGGGGGTCCCAGAGCGCGAAGGCGTACATGCCGTTGAGGCGCTCGGCGCACGCCTCGCCCCACTGGAGGTAGGCGTGCAGCACCACTTCGGTGTCGCTGTTCGTGCGGAAGGAGTGGCCCAGCCGCACCAACTCGGCGCGCAGTTCACGGTAGTTGTAGACCTCGCCGCTGTACGTCGTGACGACCAGGGTGCGGCCGTCGTGCTCGGCGGTCATGGGCTGCGCGCCGCCGTCGATGTCGATGACGGCGAGCCGGCGGTGGCCGAGCGCGGCGTGGGCGGCGAGCCAGCCGCCGGCCGCGTCCGGGCCGCGGCAGGCCATGGTCGCGGTCATCGCCTCCAGCGTCGGCCGCTGGGTGGTCAGGTCGCTGTCGTAGGAGATCCATCCGGTGATTCCGCACATGTTGGCGGCTCCCTCCATACGTGATCGTGCGGCCCGCCGCGTCCCGACGGCGGCCCGCACGATCACCGTACGCCCGGATAGTTGCATGGGCCACTTATGTTCGGCCGGGTCCGCCCGGAATGAGCCACCCGCTCACCGCAGTGCGGAAAAGCGGAGGCAAACCGCGCCTCGTCCACCGGAAAAGGGGCGGCAAAACGGAGCTTCGGCGCGTACCGTCCGCCTCCATGACGCTCACCGTGCGCGACTTCCGCCCCGCCGACGCCAAGTCCGTCGCCGACCTGCGACGGGCCGGCGCACCTCATCGGCTCAGCACTCCGCAGGGTGTCGCCTGGGAGGTCTCCACCGCCCGGGCGGCGCAGCGTCTGCGGCTCTTCGTCGCCGAGCTGGACGGCCGGATCGTCGGCTCGGTCCGCGCGGCGCTGCTGCCCGGCAGCCGGGTCCGGGGCCCGGCCGCGGCGGCCCTGCACGTCCATCCCGGCCACCGCGGCCGGGGCGCGGGGCGGGCCCTGCTGGCCGCGGCCGAGGAGCACCTCGCGGCGGTGGGCGCCGGCCGCCTCTTCGTCTGGGCTGTCGACGAACCCGGCGCGCACGCCTTCGCCCGGCGCCACGGCTACCACCGCACCCGCCCGGCCCGCCACCTCCGCCTCGATCTCGCGGCGGCCGGGCCGGGGCCGCTCCCGTCCGCCCTCCCGGCCGGTGTCCGGCTGCTCACCGGCGCGGAGCTGGAGGCCGACCCGCGCCCCCTGTACGCGGCGGACACCGAGGCCGGCGCCGACGAGCCGGGCGAGGTCGCGAGCGACGCCATGACCTACGAGGGCTGGCTGCGGCACACCTGGGAGCACCCGCATGTCGATCTGGCCCTCACCTCGGTGGTGACCGTCGACGGCGAGCTCGCCGCCTTCAGCCTGGCGGCGACCGACGGCCTGGGCCGCTACGCCTCCGCCATGACCGGCACCCGCCGCGCCTTCCGCGGCCGGGGCCTGGCCCGCCTGGCCAAGGCCGCCTCCCTCCACCGCGCCCGCGACCACGGCTGCACCGAGGCGTTCACCGGCAACGACGCCGCCAACACCCCGATGCTCACGATCAACCGGCACCTCGGCTACCGGCCGTTCGCCCAGGAGTGGCGGTACGTACGGGAGGTGGGGCGGGGCTGAGGCAGCCGACTCACGGGGCGTCGGGCACGCTCGCGCGCGCCTCAGGCGCGAGGTCGACCATCAGGGCGTACCGCTCGTCATGGACCTCCTTGCCCCACAGCGCCGGGTCGCCCGCGAGATCCGCCGACTCGATGCGCGCCGCCAAGGGGCTTACCAGCACCTCCAGTTCGGCGGCGGTGAAGCCGATCGGGTCGGCCTCGCCCCAGCGGCCCTCCACCAGCACCAACCGCCCACCGGGCCGCAGGAGACCGGCCCACCGGCGCAGCGCGGCCGCCGGATCGGGCAGCGCCCACAGGAGATGGCGCACCAGGATGACACCGAACCTCCGCTCCCCCACGGGTGGTTCGGCGGCGTCACCGGTCATCAGGACGGCGTCCCGCCCCGCGAGCTTGGCGCGGGCCAGCTCGATCATGCGCGGCGAGCGGTCGACGCCCGTGACGCGATGGCCCTGCTCGGCGGCGAGCAGGGCCAGGCTTCCGGTACCGCACCCCAGGTCCAGCAGGTCGACGGGCCCGGCCGGCAGCCAGGACCGCAGCCGGGCCGCCCAGGCGGCGCGGACGGCGCGGTCGCGCAGACCGTGGTCGGGCTCGTCGTCGAAGGTCTCCGCGGCCGCCTCCCAGTAGGCGGCGTCGGTGACCGGAAGAGGCGGATCCGCCGCGCACGAGGAGGCGTTGAAGGGCTGCTCGGCGGTCCGGCCACGGGGGCGGCCGTCGGTCAGCGCAGGCTCGTCGGTGGGGACGTGAGTGCTCATGCCCCGATGATGCCGGGCAGCACGAGGAGCCCCGGACGGAGCGTCCCGGTCGCACACCTCAGGCAGCAGGTCGGCCGGTGCCGTGACCTGCTCGTGACAGAGCGACCGCCGGACGCACTCTCGCTGCCCTTGAGCCGTTACCAGCAGAAAGCCGCCCACGACCTTGGGCATCATCCCAAAGCACCCCGGCGCCGCCTCCGTTGGCGATATGCTGCTCAGCTCAACCAAGGCACGGGAGTCGCAATGTCTTCCTTCCTCACAGGATTTGAAGGACAGTGGAGAAGGCCCGCTGACGATTACAAAACAGCGGTTCGCACATACCTGGTGGCGGTGGACACCAATGTCCTGCTCGAACTCTATCGCTTCACTCCCGATGCCCGCCAGGAGCTATTGCGTGCACTGCAAGCACTAGGCGATCGACTATGGGTTCCGCATCAGGTCGTAACCGAATACTACGGGCGACGCTTTGATGCCGTCAAAGAGCACATCGACCTATACAGTCGCGTACCCAAATCACTCAGAGAGTTAAGAGAGAAGGCGCTCCAGGAGGTCCACACTTTCGCCAAGCGATGTTCGCTGTCACCAGAGGACAAGGCAAGACTCGTGGAACCCATCTCGGAGGCATTCGAGCGCGTCACGGACAAGATATCGAAACTGCAGGGCGATTTCGACCTCAGCGTGGAGAAGATGGTCGCCGATGATCTGATCTTGAACTCCTTGGCCGAACTCCTGGACGGCAAAACCGGGGAAGGGTTTTCCTCGGAGGAATCGGGCCAGCTGTTACAGAAATTCAAGTCCCGTGCACAGGAGAAGATTCCGCCCGGGTACAAGGACGCCGGCAAGTCGGACAATGCGCATGGCGACTTCTTCCTGTGGGAGCAGTTGATCCGGGAGAGCGAACGCAGGGGGGTTGATGTACTGCTGGTCACCAACGACGCCAAGGAAGACTGGGTCAAGCGCCAGGCCGGGCTGATCGTCGGCGCCAGGCCGGAACTCATCGCGGAGATGAGGGAGCGATCGGGGAAAGATCTGCTCATCAGCCAACTGGCGCCGTTCCTGCAAGTAGCCAAAGAGGAACTCGGAGCCGCGGTCAGCCCCTCCACGGTCGCACAGGCAAGAAGCCTGGAGAAGGAAGTAGCTGAACCAGGAATCGACGACGAGGAAGTGGACCATCTCCTCGAAAGGATCCTGCAAAGCAATACGGAGGGTCCGAGCCTCAGAGATCTGCCGTACCTCCGACGCGCAGACATGGAACGGGATCTCGTTCGATTCGAGGACGCACTTCAAATCCTGCGAAATTCCGATCCCAGCCACTGGGAAATGCTGCACAGACTCGAGCGCTCGACCGGTTTTCGCACGAGAATTGCACGCGAGATCGAGGCCAACGAATTCTCGGATGCCCCGGCATTTCGGGAAGACCCCTCCGCCGCTTTGAAGGCACGGATCAGAGCAACCATGACCGAGCGAGATGCGGCCCGAGAAGCGGAATTGTGGCACATGCGTTCACGCAATGAGACCGCCTCCGGTGACACTTCCGCCGATGAGGAGTACAGCCAGGACAGGGCCAGGCGTCTGAGGGATTATCGAATTTTCCTCGACGAGAAGCTCGAGGGCTATATGCGCCGAGCTAACGAACTAAGGGAAGCGGAACGCAGATCGGATAGTGGCGGATAATAGCCTCATCAGGCGCGCTTCCCTGAATCGGAGGACGGCAGGCGTTGAAGGCAACGCCTGCCGTCCGCTGCACCTGGCGGGCCCTGTCCTCCGGCCTGGGACTCCGTGTGCCGTGAACCGTCCCCGGGCCACCCAAGCACGCCCCAGAACGACCGACGACGATCCCCACACATGTGCGGCGGGGTTCTGGAGGCCGAGGGAGCCGCTGGGAGCCCGGGGAGGCGAAACCAGGTGACCGGCGCGGACCATCACGGACGACCAGCAGCCCAACTCCTGGTCACAGTGCCCGTTTTCACCCCGCCTGCCTGTGCCCCCGCTTAGCGGTGCCTTAAGCCGACCATAAAGATCCTCAGGATCGTCCTTCGGGCCTCAAATCCGCTGTTCAGCGGGGCTAGCGTGCTTCTCGCAAGGCGGCGTTGCGGGTCGCCGGCGCCGTACTCCGGGGGGCGGCGCGGGCGCATGCATCCCGACCCCCCACCACATCGCCGCCCCTTGCCCCCTCTCGACGCAACTGATGAAGGAGACCCCCACGATGACCGCTCGTCGCAAGGCCACCGGGATCGCGCTGGTCGGTGTCGCCCCGCTCGCGCTCACCGTCCTGACCGCGAGCCCGGCGGCCGCGCACGGTTCGATGTCGGATCCGGTCAGCCGGGTCTTCGCCTGCTACGCGGAGGGGCCGGAGAGCCCGCAGTCCGCGGCGTGCAAGGCCGCCGTGCAGGCCGGCGGGGCGCAGGCGTTCTACGACTGGAACGGAGTCCGGGACGGCAACGCCGGCGGCAAGTCGAAGGAGAAGATCCCCGACGGCAGGCTCTGCAGCGGCGGCGACGCCGCGTTCAAGGGCCTGGACCTGCCGCGCGCCGACTGGCCGTCCTCCAAGATGCGGGCCGGCAAGCACACGTTCCACTACAAGGCCACCGCCCCGCACAGGGGCTCCTTCGAGCTGTACATCACCAAGGCCGGCTACGACCCGACCAAGCCGCTGAAGTGGTCGGACCTGGAGGCGAAGCCCTTCGCCAAGGTGACCGACCCGACGCTGACCAACGGGGAGTACGTCTTCGACGGAAAGGTGCCGGCGCGGTCCGGGCGCCATCTGATCTACAGCATCTGGCAGCGGTCGGACAGCCCCGAGGCGTTCTACACCTGCTCCGACGTGGTCTTCGGAAAGGACAAGGCCGGCTCCGGTGGCTCCGCCGCCGCGCCCGCGCCGACCGCCTCCGCGCCGACGGACACCCAGATCGCGGCGGGCGCCGAGAAGGCGTCGGCGGACCTGCGCCACCACAGTCACAAGGGGGCCGGCGCCGGCGGCCACGACCACGCGGCGCCCCGGACCGGCGCCGACCGGCCGGCGCTCGCCGGTGACACCGACGCCGCGCAGGACGGCAACGCCGCACGGCCCGACGGGGGCACCAAGCCGCTCGCCGGGCAGCGGCTGGCCGAGACCGGTGGTGACGCCTCGACCGCGCCGATAGCCATCGGCGGCGCGGCGGTGCTGGCCGCGGGCGCCGGGGTGCTGTTCGCCACCTCCCGCCGCCGGGCCGCCCGCCACCGCGGCTGACCCGGCCCCCGTACCCCGGCACCCGCCCCTCCGGGGAAGCGACGCCGCCCCTCGTGGACCAGGGGCGGCGTCGCGCCGTCCCCGGCTCCTTCCTGCCGAGCATCTGCGAAATTCTTTGCTCCTTTGTGGTCCAGGAAAGAGCTCTCGTCGCCCACAAACC
>NZ_JBWKCJ010000021.1:72199-84623 GCF_056436545.1 Streptomyces sp. NPDC043738
TCCCCCTCCCCCCCCCCCCCCCCATCCCCCCCCCCCCCCCCCCCCCCCCCCCCCCCCCCCCAGCCCCCCCCCCCCCCCCCCCCGCCCCCCCCCCCCCCCCCCCCGCCGTCACGGTCCGTTCAGGGCAGCGGCTCGACGATGTCGTTGGCGACGTGCTGGTAGATGAAGGAGCTGCGGCAGTCGACGACTTCGCGGCGCTTGAAGACCTGGTCCATCAGGAGGGTGTGCAGCCGGTCGACGTCCGGGACGGCGACATGGACCAGGAAGTCGTCGCCGCCCGCGACGACATAGACGCTGAGCACTTCGGGCAGCGAGGTCAAAAAGGTCTTGAAGCGCTCGATGACCTCGCGGTTCATGGGACGGATGCGAATGGTGAGCAGCGCCTGTACGGGGCGGTTGAGGGCGCGCAGGTCCACCCTGGCGCGGTAACCGGTGATCACACCGCGGGCGCGCAGCGCTCGGACCCGCTCCAGGCAGGTGGAGGGCGCGATGTTGAGCACGCGGGCCAGCTCGCGGTTGGTCTGCCGTGCATCGCGCTGCAGTTCGCGGACAATCGCCGAATCAATGTCGTCCATGGAGACCATGGTGGCACCCCGGCCGAATTTAATTCGGCCGGAGAGCATATCGATCAAGCAGACGGTTACCTTCTGCGACTGTGACCGTACAAGAAACATCCCTTGCCGCCCCTGAACGGGCGGATATACGGCGGCTGGGCATCGGCAGCGGTACCGCGCTGTGTGCCGGTGCGGTGCTCGGCCCCGGTGTCCTGACCCTGCCGTCCCTGGCCGCCGCCGCGGCCGGCCCCGCCTCGATCCTGGCGTGGGTGGTGCTGCTGGCGATGTGCGTGCCGGTGGCCGCCTCCTTCGCGGCGCTCGGCGCGCGGTTCCCCGACGGCGGGGGCGTGGCCACGTATGTGCACCGGGCGATCGGGCCGCGGGCCGCGGCCGTGGTGGGGTGGTGGTTCTACGGCGCGGTGCCGATCGGCGTCGTCTCGGCGGCCTGGATCGGTGGGAAGTACGTGGCCGACGCGGCCGGTTGGGGAGCGGCGGGGGCGTATGCCGTCGCCGGCGCGGTGCTGGCGGGATCGCTGGTCTCCAACGCGATCGGGCTGCGGATGTCGGGCCGGGTCCAGCTGCTGCTCGGCGGGCTGCTGGCGGCGGTGCTGCTGTGCACGGTGCTGACCGCCGCGCCGCAGGTGTCCACCGCGCACTTCACCCCCTTCCTGCCCGGCGGCTGGCCGTCGGTCGGGTCGGCGGCCTCGGTGCTGTTCTTCGCGTTCGCCGGCTGGGAGGCGGCCAGCCACCTGTCGGGCGAGTTCGCCGATCCGCGGCGGGACCTGCCGCGGGTGACGCGCCGTACGCTCCTCGTCATCACCGTGCTCTACCTGGGGCTCGCGGTGGTCACGATCGGTGTGCTGGGCCCGGCGGCGGCCGGCACCGACACCCCGCTGACCGAACTGCTCGCCCGGAGCGCGGGCTCCGCCGCCCGCCCGGTGGCCGCCGCGGCCGCGCTCTTCCTCACCTTCGGGGCGGTCAACTCGTACCTGGCCGGGGCCTCCCGGCTCGGTGCGGCACTGGGCCGGGACGGCGCGGCGCCGCGCCTGCTGGCCAAGGGCGGTGGGCCGGGCGAGGTGCCGCGGCGCTCGCTCGCGGTGCTGGGCGCAACGGCCGTGGCGGTGGGGGCGGCGGCCGGGTGGGGCGGCGCCGACCTGGACCTGCTGATGAGGGCCACCGCCACCTGCCTGGCGGCGGTGACCCTCGCCGGGCTGGTCGCCGCGCTGGTCCTGCTGCCGCGCCGTACTCCCCTGTGGTGCGGCGTGGTGGCGAGCTCGCTGCTGACGGCGGCGGTCCTGGCCTTCTCCGGATGGCTGCTGGTGATCCCGGCGGTGCTCGCGTGCGCCGCCTGCGGTTTTCTGATGCTGCGCCGGGGCCTGCGCTAGGCCCTGACCCGTCGGGCAGGCTCTGGGCGACGTCCGGTGGATCGAAGTCGGATCCCGGCCGTGGCCCACCGGACGAGCCCGCGGAGCGGCTCCCTCGGGGTCACCGGCTCAGTCGGCGCAGCAGGCGGGTGTAGCCGTTCCAGCGGGCGGGCCGGGCGACGGTGCCCGTGCAGGCCCGCTCGGCGCCGTCCAGGCTGTCCTCCAGGACGGCGTCGTGGAAGTGCCGGTAGGCCAGCGGCCAGGTGAGCCGGGCGAGGCCGTGGGCACGCATGGCGAGGGTGTGGCGCAGCAGGGTGCGGTCCGGTGCGAGCGGATGGACGGTGTACTCGTGGAAGCCGTCGAAGCCGCTCGGCCCGCTGAAGGTGAAGCGCACCCACCGGCCCGGTACGTACGCCGTCACGGTGTAGCGGACCGGGCCGTGGCCACCGGCCGCTCCCGGCGCCAGCGGCCCGTCGAGCAGCATCGGGGGCCAGTCGCCGCGCGGCCAGAGGCGGTCGCCGTCACCGGACAGGCCGTCGATCAGCAGGCCGGCCTCGGCCGCGGGCACCGGCAGCTCCCGCTCGTGCACGTTGTAGACGCCCATGGGACGCAGTCCTTTCCGGGCTCCCCGTCCGCCGCTGCGGCACCGCGGCGCGCCGGCACGCTTCGCCGGCGCGTCCCCGCGAGAGTTTCAGAGAGACCTTTCTAGAGATCAACCTCTAATATAGTGGAGAGTACCCTCTAGAACATGGCCAGGCCACCTCGTTTCGAGACCCCGCAGCTGCTCGACGCCGCCGTACGGCTGGCGGCCGAATCCGGGCCGGCGGGCGTGACCATGTCCGCGGTCGCGGCGGCCGTCGGCGCGCCCAGCGGCTCGCTCTACCACCGCTTCGCCGGCCGCTCGGCGCTGCTGGCCGAGGTGTGGCTGCGGACCGTCGAGGGCTTTCAGCAGGGGTACTTCACGGCTCTGGAGTCGTCGAACGACCCGCGCGCCGGAGGCCGGGCGGCCGCCCGGCACGTCGTGGCGTGGAGCCGCGCCCACCCGCAGGAGGCCGCGCTGCTGCTGTACGGCGCCCATGAATTCGGGCGGGACGACTGGTCGGACGACCATCTGCGGCGCGCGAACGAGGGGAACATGCGGGTGCGGGCCTCATTGGCGGCGCTCGCGGGCGCGCTGGGCGTCCACGGCACCGAGAGCCTGGACCGGGTGTCACTCGCCGTCGTCGATGCGCCGCTGTCGCTGGTACGCCGTCATCTGCGCGGCGGAACGCCACTGCCGCCGCACGCCGAGGAGCTGGCGGAGGAGTGCGCCGAGGCGCTGCTGGACTTCTGAGACCGCCCCCTCCGGCGCCACCGGAGAGGACGGCCCGGCCCGCGGGTGGCGGGCCGGGCCGGCTCCGGTCAGCCGGAGAGGCAGGTGGTCGGGGTGGCGTGCGCCGGGTCGAGGGCGTTGGCCGTCTCGTGGAAGGCGAGGCGGTCGGCGAGCCCGATGGCCAGATGCTCGGAGAGGCCGGCTGGACACAGGTCCTGGAGCAGGACGTTGCGCACGTCGGGGCCGTCGAGGAAACCGCTCCGGTAGGGCGTGACGACCTCGTCGTACTTCGTCGCGATCACGGTGTAGTGCACCCCGGGGACGGTGTCGCCGCCCTCGTTGAGGCGGTTGAGGACGTCGGAGCCGACGATCTGGTCGGTCAGACCGGGGGTCAGCCCTTCGAGGTGGTCCTTGGCGCCGGGGAAGAGGTCCAACAGCCGGGTCAGGCCGTCCAGGTCGGTGCCGTGGTTGTCGGGAGCCAGTCCGACCAGCGCGTTCACCTTCTTCGCGCCACCGTGGAACTTCAGGTACACCCGGGGCATCATGCCGCCCTGCGAGTGGCCGACCAGATCGGTCTTGCTCGCCCCGGTGGCGGCCAGCACCCGGTCGACGTACGAGGCGAGCTGCTCGGCGGAGGCGTCCACCGGGCCCAGGCCATGGAAGAGCGGGACGCCGGGCAGCTGGCCGTAGTCCAGGGAGAAGACGCAGTAGCCGCGGGCCACCAAGTAGGGCGCGAGGCCGAGCCAGTTGTCGACGGAGTTGCCGAACGTGCCGTGTACCAGGATCACCGGCCGGGGGTGGGCGGCGGAGGGCTTGCAGGAGTAGTTGTTCCAGCCGCTGCTCACCGTGGGGGCGGCGGCGGCCGGGGCGGTGGTGACGCCGAGGGCCAGGGCGAGGGCGGGGAGGAGGGTGAGCGCTCGTGACCAGCGCAGCTTCATACGATGCTCCTTGCGGGGTGAGGGGACTCCGAAGTGCTCCGTGAGCCGTTCACCTGCGATCCGGATCGCAAGGGCCAACGCAGTTGACTGGCAAGTAAGTTACGGCTGAGTAAGCAGGGTGGACCAGCGGTGTGACGGTGAAGGAAACAACACGGAACCTTCACCGTATGTCCAGATCTCCTGGCAGCGGGTTCCCGCGCGCACCGCGCCCCGCACCTCACCCCTGTGCCGCGGCCGCGCGGCTGTCAGTCCCTTCGCCTACAGTCGGTGATGCCTTGACCAAGGAGTGAACGGGGGATGCGCACATGGAGACCGCACGGACGGCGGGCCCGGCCGGGATCGAGGAGGTCTCGTCGGAGGAGGAACTGCGCGAGCTGATCGGCGAGCCCACGCCCCACGCCGCCAACAAGACCCGCCACCGGCTGCACGACCTCGACCGCGAGTGGCTGGCGCGCTCGCCGTTCTGCATGATGGCCACCGCGGACGCGCGGGGCTGGTGCGACGTCTCCCCCAAGGGCGACCCCGCCGGCTTCACCCACGTCCTGGACGACACCACCCTGGTGATCCCGGACCGCCCCGGCAACAAGCGCGCGGACGGCTTCTTGAACATCCTGGCCAATCCCCGGGTCGGGCTGAACTACCTCCTTCCGGGGCGCGGTGACACCCTGCGCATCAACGGCCGCGCCCGGCTGCTGCGGAACGCCCCGTTCTTCGACGCGCTGGTGGTCAAGGGCCACCGCCCGCGGCTGGCGCTGCTGGTGGAGGTGGAGGAGGTCTTCTACCACTGCTCCAAGGCCCTGCTGCGCTCGCAGCTGTGGAAGCCGGAGACCTGGCAGCCGGACGCGCTGCCCTCGCGGGCCCGGATCGTCAGGAGCCTAGAGGACCAGGACAGATCCCTGGAGGAGCTGATGGAGCACTACGGCCCGCGGTATGCGGAGCGGCTCTACGACTGAGGCCGGCGGCCGGCTCCGCCGAGGGTGGCCGCGGGACGTACGGCCCCGGTGCCGAAGCGCGCCCTGGCCCGGTCGACGGCCGCCTCGATGCGGTGCGCCTTGTCGTCGGACGGGTCGAAGGTCAGCTGGTGGGCGGCGAGTTCGGCACGGCAGAGGTCCTCGGCGCGCAGTGCCACGGACCGCACCCGGGCCCGCTGCAGCCCGAGCGCGGCGTGCAGCGCGTACGCCGCCCCGGTCAGCGCGGGCCCGTGAGCGGTCGGCTCGTCCAGCCGCCGGGTGCGGGTCGTCGTGGAGCGGTCGGCGTAGCGGACGGTGAGGGTGAGCGCGCGGGCCACCTGCCCGCTCGCGCGCATCCGGGCCCCGAGGCCGTCGGCGAGCGAGAGCAGCGCCCGCCGGCGCCTGGCCGGATCCAGCTCGTCGTGGGCGAAGCGGTGTTCGGCGCCCATCGAGCGGGCCGCGGCATTGGGCACGACCGGTGTCGGGTCGATGCCGCGGGCCCGTTCGTACACCATCCGGCCGGTCTTCGCGCCGAGGATCCGCTGCAGGGTCGCGGGCGGTGCGGCGGCGATCCGGCCGACGCTGTCGAGCCCGTACGCGGACAGGGCGCGCGCGGTCGCCGGGCCGACGCCGAGCAGCGCCGACGCCGGCCGGCGGTCGAGGAAGGCCGCGACGGCCGCGGCGTCGTCGGGGACGACCCGGATCTGCCCGGGCGCCGCCCCCTGGGCCGCCATCCGGGCGAGCAGCGGATTGGCGGCGATCCCGATCGTGCAGCGCACACCGTGCCAGGCCAGCGCGCGCAGCCGGACCAGCTCGGCGATACCCGCCGCGTCCCGGTCGAAGTAGCGCAGCGCGCCGCGGACGTCCGCCAGCGCGGCGTCCGGCGGCAGCGCCTCGATCATCGGCGTGAACTGCGCCAGCAGTGCCAGCAGCCGCTCGAACTCCGCGGCGCCGACGGGGGCGTCGCCGGCGGCCCCGAACCGTACATGGAGCATGCCCGGCGGCCGCGCGGCGCCGGAGGGCTCCGGACCGGGGGCGTTCATCCCGCGCTCCCCGGGCTGGAGTGCCACAACTTGCGGCCGGTGGCGGCGCGTTCACCCGGGGGCTGGAGGTCGGCCCAGGGGTGCAGCTCATAGCCGGTCTCCAGCCGGATGGTGCGGCCCGGGACGCCGGCCGCCTCGGTCTCCCTGCCGGGTTCCGCGCCGGACTCCTCGGCCGTCCCGGCCGTCGGCGGCGCCCCCTCCCGGACGGGGGCCGGGGGACGGTCCGCACCCTCGGCGAGCCGGGCGGCGACCGCCTCCAGGCCGCCCTCGCGGCGGAGTTCGGCCAGCTCGGCGAGGTTCCAGGCGGCCGCGCCGACCACGCTGAGGCTGCGCGGCCCGCGCCGCTGGACCGTCCCCCGCACCAGCAGCAGCCAGGAGTGGAAGACGGTGTGCGCGCAGGCCTCGTGGCTGTCCTCGAAGAAGGCGCAGTCGACCAGCCCCGTGCTGTCGTCGAGGGTCGTGAAGATGACCCGGCGGCCGGAGCGGATCGGCGGTGTCTGGGTGGCCGCCTTGGCGCCGGCCACCAGCACCGTCTCGCCGTGCCCGGCGCTTCGCAGCAGCCGGGCCGGCAGCACGCCCAGCTCCGCGAGGAACTCCTGGTGGTCGGCCATCAGATGGCGGGAGGCGTCCATTCCGAGGACGCCCAGCTCGGCGCTGAGCCGTTCGACGTCGTCGAGGTCGGGCAGCCCCACCGGCTGGACCGGGTCGGCCTCCCCCACGCTCCCGGCTCCGCCCGCAGCGGCCCCCGCCTCCTGCGCCATGCTCAGCGTCAGCTGGCCGCCGGACGTCTGCCGTCCGTGATGGTGCAGCTCGGCGACGTACAGCAGCAGATCGCGGCGGTTGGCGCCGAAGGCGTCCAACGCACCCACCCGGGCGAGGCGTTCGGCCACCGGGCGGGACGGCCGGGCCCGCTGCCACAGGTCCTGCAGGGAGCGGTAGGGCTGCCCGGCCTCGATCCGCTGCGCCTCGGCCTCGCTCATGCCGTGGACGTCACCGAGGGCGAGCCGCAGCCCCCACACACCGCGGGGACCCTCCCCGTCGGACACCAGTTCGATCCGGTGGGCGACCGCCGACCGGTTCACGTCCAACGGCAGCACCGGCACCCCGCGCCGCCGCGCGTCCGCCAGCAGCAGCCGCTTGGGATACATCCCCGGGTCATGGGTGAGCAGCCCGGCGTAGAAGGCCGCGGGGTGGTGCGCCTTGAGCCAGGCGGACTGGTAGGTGGGCACCGCGAAGGCCACCGCATGCGCCTTGCAGAAGCCGTACGAACCGAAGGCCTCGACGATCTCCCAGGTGCGGGCGATCACCTCGGAGGCGTACCCGCGCCGCTCGGCGCACCGGGCGAACCAGGCGCTCACCCGGCCCCGCAGCTCCGGATCCGACAGCGCGCGCCGCTTCTCGTCCGCCTCGTCCCGCGCGCAGCCCGTCATGATCCGCAGCACCTCGATGATCTGCTCGTGGAAGACCACCACCCCGTAGGTCTCGCGCAGCGGTTCCTCCAGGTCGGGGTGCGGATAGCGGACGGGCCTGCGGCCGTGCCGGGCCTCGACGAAGGGCCGCACCATGTCGGCGGCGACCGGCCCCGGGCGGAACAGGGAGATGTCGACGACCAGGTCGTGGAAGGTGGCCGGCTGCAGCCGTCCGATCAGGTCGCGCTGGCCCGGCGACTCGATCTGGAAGCAGCCGAGGGTCTCGGTCGAGCGGATCAGGTCGTAGGTGGCCGGGTCGCCGGGCGGCACCTGCGCGGGGTCGTCGAGGTCGAGCCGGCGCCCCGTGGCCCGGCCGATCTCAGTGACCGCGTGCGCCATCGCGGACTGCATCCGCACGCCCAGCACATCGAGTTTGAGCAGCCCCATCTCCTCCACGTCGTCCTTGTCGAACTGCGACATCGCAAAGCCCTCGCCGCTGGTGGGCACGACGGGCGTGCGGTCCAGCAGCGTGGCGTCGGAGAGCAGCACCCCGCACGGGTGCATGGCGATCCCGCGCGGCAGCGCGTCCAGCGCCTCGACCAGCCGCCACAGCCGTTCGGTGCCGGCCTCCCGCACCCCGCGCAGCTCCGGCAGCTCGGCCAGCGCCGCCCGGGCGTCGCGGGCGCGGATGTGCGGGAAGGCCTTGGCGAGCCGGTCCACCCGCGCCGGGTCCATGCCCAGGGCGGCGCCCACGTCCCGTACGGCGTGCCGTACGCGGTAGGTCTCGGGCATCGAGACCGTGGCGACCCGCTCCGCGCCGAAGCGGTCGAAGATCGCGCGGTAGACCTCCAGCCGGCGGGCGGACTCCACGTCGATGTCGATGTCCGGCAGCGCCGCCCGCCGTTCGGACAGGAAGCGCTCCATCAGCAGCCCGTGCGCGACCGGGTCGGCGTGCGCGATGCCCAGGAGGTGGTTGACCAGGGACCCGGCGCCGGACCCGCGGGCCGCGACCCGGATACCCCGCTCCCGTATGTCGTCCACGACCTGAGCGACCGTCAGGAAGTACGAGGGGTAGCCGAGCCGCTCGATTGTGCGCAGTTCGTCGTGGAGCCGCGCCCAGCGCCCGCGGTCGCGGTCGTAGCCGTGCAGCACCATGCCGGCGGCGCAGCGCGAACGCAGCACCCGGGCGGCGGTGCGGTGCTCCGCGCCCACCAGCCGGGGCTCGGGGAAGTGGATCCGGCCGAGCCCGATGTCGTCCTGCGGGTCCACCAGGCACTCGCCCGCGGTCTCCTCGGTCATGGCGAGCAGGCGGTGCGCCAGGCCGCGCCGGAAGCCGGCCGCCTCGGCGACCCGCTCGGCGACGCGGCTCATCGCGGCGGTGTCCTTGAGCCAGCGCTCACCGCCGTCGAGGGCCTCGGGGCGGCGCGGGTCCACCGGCACCAGGCGGCGGGCGGAGTCCAGGACGTCGGCCACCGGGCCCTGGCCGGGGTCGGCGTAGCGGGCCGCGTTGGTCAGCACGGCACGGACGCCCTGGTCGACGGCGAAGCCGAGGGTGCGGGCGGCCAGCCGCGAGGAGCCGGGGCCGCCGCCGGACCGGCCGTGGTCGACGACCTCCAGGCGCAGCGCCCGGCCGTACAGCTCCCGCCAGGGGGTGATGAGCCGGGCGGCGCGGTCCGGGCGGCCGGCGGCCAGCGCCCGGCCGACCTCGGAGTCCGGTCCCAGCAGCACGGTCAGTCCGGCCGGGGCGGACTCCAGGGCGCTCCAGGGGAGGACGGGCTGCTCGGCCCGGCCCGCGTGGGCGGCCGAGACCAGCCGGCACAGGGCGGCCCAGCCGGCCGCTCCGTCGCGGGCCAGGAAGACGGCACGGGCGGCGGACTCGTCGAGGAAGGCGCCGCCGCGCACCGGGGTGCGCCGTCGCGCGGTGGCCGCGCCGGCCACGGGGTCCGCCGCGCGCTCCGCCACGGCGAGTTCACTGCCGAACAGCGGGCGGATGCCGGCCTCGGCGGCGGCCTTGGCGAAGCGTACGGCGCCGGAGAGCCCGTCCCGGTCGGTCAGCGCGAGGGCGTCCATGCCGCGCTCGGCGGCGCGCTCGGCGAGCCGCTCCGGATGGGAGGCGCCGTAGCGCAGGGAGAATCCCGAAGCGGTGTGCAGATGCGTGAACCCGGGCATCCACACCTCCTGCACCTCATCCGCCCCCTGGCCGACCCTGTGTCCCTCGTTCCTCCTCTCCACCATAACCCGGACATCGAACATTCGTACGAACGCCACGCCGGGGCCGCCTCCCGTCGTCCGCCGATCAGCCCCACCCGCTCTGCGCACCCTCGCCGCCAACCGGAAGATGTAGGAGCAAAAGCCTCATAACGGCGGCACAGGTGTGGCGAGGAGCGACGCATGCCCACGACGGAGGACGGCACCCGCACCACCTTCCTCGGGGAGGTGAAGAGCGCGGTGACCCCGCACGCCTCGCTGCTGGTGCTCGGCGTCCTGGGCCTGATGATCGCGTTCATCGCGTCCTACGCCGGGGCCTTCCACCGGCCCAAGCCGGTCGACGTGCCGTTCGCCGTGGTCGCTCCCCCGCCCGCCGCCGGACAGCTGGTGCGCAAACTGGACCGCCTGCCCGGCTCACCGCTGGACCCGCACCCGGCGGCGTCCGAACGCGCGGCGCGGCGCCAGCTCGAGGACCGGACGATCGACGGCGCGCTGATCGTCGACCCGCGCGGCAGCACCGACCGGCTCCTGGTGGCGAGCGGCGGCGGAGCCTCCCTCTCCCAGGCGGTCGAACTGGTCGTCCGGGGGGCCGAGAAGGCCGAGCGGCGCACCGTACGCACGGTGGACGTGGCCCCCGCCGACCGGGACGACGCCCGCAGCCTGTCGTCCTTCTACCTCGTCGTCGGCTGGTGCGTCGGCGGCTATCTGTGCGCCGCGATCCTCGCGATCAGCGCCGGGGCACGCCCCTCCAACGGGCACCGGGCGGTCATCCGGCTGGCCGCGCTGGCCGTGTACGCGATCGCCGCCGGGCTGGCCGGCACGATCGTCGTCGGGCCCGTCCTGGGCGCGCTGCCCGGCACCTTCTTCGGACTGTGGGGCCTGGGCGCGCTGGTCGTCTTCGCGGTCGGCGCCACGACCCTGGCCTGCCAGGCCCTGCTGGGCATCGTCGGCATCGGCCTGGCGATCCTGCTGATCGTCGTCCTCGGCAACCCGAGCGCGGGCGGCGCCTACCCCTACCCCCTGCTGCCCCCGTTCTGGCGGGCCATCGGCCCCGCCCTCCCCCCGGGCGCGGGCACCTGGACGGCGCGTTCGCTCGCCTACTTCCACGGCGAGGCGGTGACCTGCCCCCTGCTGGTGCTCTCCGCCTGGGCGGTGGCCGGCACCGCGCTCACCCTGATCCTCTCCGTCTTCCGCAAGCCCGGACCAAAGGCCGCACACCCCGCTCACAGCCAAGGAGCCCCGCCATGACCATCCCCGCCGACCAGCTGTCCGACCCCGCGGTGCGCGCCCTGGTCACCGCCATCAACAGCAACGACGAGCAGGCGTTCTTCGCCGCGCTCACGCCCGACGCGACGATGTCCGACGACGGCTCCGACCGGGATCTGCGGCAGTGGTCCGACCGGGAGATCTTCGGGTCGCGCGGGCACATGGACGTGGAGTCGGAGTCGGACGGCGGACGGTCTTTGGTGGCGAACTACCGCAACGACACCTGGGGGGCGATGCGTACGCGCTGGTCGTTCACGGTGGCGGACGGCAAGGTGAGCCGTTTCGAGACCGGGCAGGCCTGAGCGCGGGCACGGGCGGGCGGCACGGGCCGGGCGACCGGTGAGCCGACCCGGATCGGGGCGGGCGAGCAGATGCCGGATCGGGGACGGGTGAGGCGGCACCGGCCGGAGGGGTAAGCCGGCCCCGGGCGGGGCGCCTCTTACCCCGGCCGGCGCGCCGGGCTGCCCGGAGGCCGCCTCCGGCCCCCCTCTTCGGCCAATCGACGGAGATCGAAACCCTCCCGAACGACCGGTCGGCGGCCGGATTCCTCCCTTCCGGCCACGAACGGCTCATGCCACGAGCATGACGGGCGGGGCATCCCCGCTGGCCGCACACCGGTCAACCCGCCCCCCTTCGTCCACCTCCGACTCGTTTCGCGCCATTACCCTCAGCTTTCATTCAACGACTCAAAGCGATCGCCTGATGCACGATCAGGGTGCTTTTCGGTGCGCGGTTGGGCCAGACTCCGGTCCGGCATCTGCACCTTCGAGCACAAGGGAGTGTTCTTCATGCGGTACATCACTGGGGCGGTCGCGTTCGGCGCGGCGCTGGTTCTGGGCACGCTCGCCACCACCGCACAGGCCGTCGCCGCCCCGGCGCAGCCCGCGCGGTCCGGTGGGCTCTACGCGCCGTCCGAACTGGTGCTGACCGTCGGTCAGGGCGAAAGCCGCGCGACCGCCACGGTGCAGCGCGCGGTGACGCTCAGCTGTACGCCGGTGGCGACCGGAAGCCACCCGGCCCCGAAGGCCGCCTGCGCCCAACTACGCGCGGTGGCCGGCGACTTCGGCGCGGTGACCAACACCACGTCGGGGCGGGTGTGCACCAAGGAGTGGGCACCGGTAGTGGTCACCGCGGACGGCGTGTGGCAGGGCAAGCGAGTGTCGTACACCTACACCTTCGCCAACTCCTGTGCGATGAACGCCGGCAGTGGCTCGGTCTTCGTGTTCTGACCGATGCGGCCCGGGCCCCGGGCATCGGACGGCGATGCCCGGGGAGGGCGCCGGGGCTCCGACGACAAGCAGGGGTCTAGGGGCCTCGCCCCCCCATTGGGGACGGGAGGCCTGACCCGTCCCCAACCTGTTCCTCCCCCGGATCCCCAGG
>NZ_JBWKCJ010000021.1:84633-154344 GCF_056436545.1 Streptomyces sp. NPDC043738
CCCCCCCCGCCAACCCCCCTCCCCCCCCCCCCCCCCCCCCCCCCCCCCCCCCCCCGCGCCCCCCCCCCCCCCCCCCCCCCCCCCCCCCCCCCCCCCCCCGCTGCCATGCCGTGGGCACGGCGCGCCGTACCTGTCAGCCGATCTGCGCGCCGTAGGCCTCCAGGGCCTCCGGCACCGGCTGGAAGAAGGTCTCGCCGCCACCGGAGCAGTCGCCGCTGCCGCCGGAGGTGAGGCCGAGCGCGGACTCGCCGTCGAAGAGCGCGCCGCCGCTGTCGCCGGGCTCGGCGCAGACGTCGGTCTGGATCAGGCCCTCGACGGTGCCCTCCTGGTAGTTGACGGTGGCGTTCAGCGCCTTGACGGTGCCGTCGTGCACCTGGGTGGTGCTGCCACTGCGCTGCACCTTCTCGCCGACGGTGGCCTCCGCGGCCTTGGTGATCTTCTGCGTGCTGCCGTTGTAGAGGTCGACCTCGCTGGGGTGCGCGGTGTCACCCGTGTACTTGGCGATGGAGTAGTCGTCACCGGGGAAGCTGGACTTCTCGGTGGTCGCGATCTCCGAGCCGCCCTGCTTGTCCGACCAGCTCTGGACGGCGTTGCCGCAGTGGCCGGCCGTCAGGAAGTAGGGCTGGCCGTCCTTGACGACGTTGAAGCCGAGCGAGCAGCGGGCGCCGCTGCCCCAGATCGCGTCGCCACCGCCGATGAAGGGGGTGAACTCGCCCTTGCTGCGGCGGAGTTCGACCTTGTCGCCGAGGGACTTGGCCACCTGTGCGAGGCGGTCCAGCTCGGCGCCCTTGACCGTGCGGTCGGCGGTCACCACGACCTTGTTGCTCCGCGGATCGATGCCCCAGGAGGTCCCGGGGATGGTCGCCTTGGACTTCAGCGTCTGCCGGGCCGAGTCGAGCTGGGCCAGCGTGTGCTTGACGAGTCTGGCCTCTGCGCCCTTGGACCGTACGGTCTCGGCCGCCGCCTGGCTGACGACGTTGACCACCAGCTTCTCGGCCTTGGCGTCGTAGAACGCCCCGGCCGTGCCGGTCTTGAGCTGGGACGCCAGGGTGGTCGCCGCGGCGGAGCTCAGCTTGGCCACCGTGGGGGCGGGGGCCGCGTTGGCGTTGGCCAGGGTGACGGTGGCGGTGGCGGCGAGCGCGAGCGCTCCCGCGGCCGCCACTACGGCGCGCCGGTTGGGTATGCGTCGGTGCTTCAACTCAGAGCCTCCCGTGGGGGGACGGGCCCGGACTGTGGGGAGTGGCACGGGCCCGGAGAGTGAGGTTCGGGACACGGATGGATCCGCCCCGCGGAGCAGCGCCTCGGGGGAGTCGCGTCCATGCCAACGTGCGGAGCCGAGTATTCCCATCCGTCTCACTCGTGCACAAGACCGAGTTCCGGTCTCACGTCCGGGAGTTCACGTTTTCATCACATCGCCGCCACACCGATATCCGCGCACTCCGATCCTGAGTGCGGACATCAGCGGGCATGCGGGGATCGCGGCGGTGCGCGAAGTGTGAGGACCGCGTCTGGCCGGAAAAGAGCCCCCTCCGACGAGGAGAGGGGGCCTGGGCGCCGCCCGTCCGACGGGAGCGTGACTACGGGCGCGCGCTACCGCTCACGGCAGCTCCTCCGCCTCCGGGAGCTCCTCCAGCCGCGCCGACAGCACACGGTCGGCCTCGGCGTCGAGGCCGCCCGCGACGGGCGGGCGCGACTCCTCGGCGGGCGGGCGCGGCTCCTTCGGGGCGGCCCCGGTGGCCGGCTGCCGCGCGCTCTCCCGCCCGGCCGCCGCCTCGGCCTGCGCGGTCTGCGCCTGGGCCTGCAGCCCGGAGCGCTCCAGGAACCGCAGCAGCTCCACGGGGAAGGGCAGGACCAGGGTGGAGTTCTTCTCGGCGGCGACCGCCACCACGGTCTGCAGCAGCCGCAGTTGCAGGGCGGCGGGCTGGTCGGACATCGCCGCGGCGGCCTCGGCCAGCTTCCTGGAGGCCTGCAGCTCGGCGTCGGCGTTGATCACCCGGGCGCGCCGGTCCCGGGTCGCCTCCGCCTGGCGGGCCATCGAGCGCTTCATCGTCTCCGGCAGCGAGACGTCCTTGATCTCCACCCGGTCGACGGTGACTCCCCAGCCGATGGCCGGGCTGTCCATCATCAGCTCCAGCCCCTGGTTGAGCTTCTCGCGGTTCGACAGCAGATCGTCCAGTTCGCTCTTGCCGATGATCGACCGCAGCGAGGTCTGGGCCATCTGGGAGACCGCGAAGCGGTAGTCCTCGACCCGGACGACCGCGTCGGCGGCGTCCACGACCTTGAAGTAGACCACCGCGTCGACCCGGACCGTGACGTTGTCGCGGGTGATGCCCTCCTGGGCGGGCACCGGCATCGTGACGATCTGCATGTTGACCTTACGCATCCGGTCGATGCCCGGAATGATCATGGTGAAGCCCGGTTCCCGCACCGCGGACGCCAGCCGCCCCAGCCGGAGCACCACCCCGCGTTCGTACTGCTTGACCACTCGCGCCGCGGCGATGAAGTACACCGCACCGGCGCAGGCCAGCCCCACCCCCGCCGTCACCAGTTCTTCGACCATCACGGCTCCCTGATGTGTGCCGTATGCCGTCCGATTCGGGCTTGCTTTCCATGGTATGCCCGGCCCGGAGGGGGGTCGAGGCGCGCGGCGGACGCGGTCGGGCCCCGTCCTTCCCCAAGCTCTCGACTTCGCTCGAGCAGGGGAGACCCCAACGCGGACGGGGGCCACGCACCGCCGGAACCCAGGCCTGGGTTCCGGCGGTGCGCAGGAACGGAGATCAGCCGGTCGGCGTCAGTAGACGCTCACGCCGTACGCGCTGAGCGCCTCGGTGACGGGCTGGAAGAAGGTGGTGCCGCCGGACGTGCAGTCGCCGCTGCCGCCGGAGGTGAGGCCGAGCGCCTTGGTCCCGGAGTAGAGGGGGCCGCCGCTGTCGCCGGGTTCGGCGCAGACGGTGGTCTGGATGAGTCCGGAGACGATGTCGCCGCCGCCGTAGTTGACGGTGGCGTTCAGCGCGGTGACCTTGCCGCTGTGGGTGCCGGTGGTCGAGCCGCGGCGGGTGACCGTCTGGCCGACGCTCGGGGTGCCGGCGCTGGTGATGTCCTGGCTGCCGACCGTCCCGGGGTGGGCCACGGAGGTGTTGGTGTACTTCACGATGCCGTAGTCGTTGCCCGGGAAGCTGGATCCCGCGGTCGGGCCGATGCTCGTGGTGTGCGAGGAGTTGGTGTACCACGGCGGATTGCCGTCGGTGCAGTGACCGGCCGTCAGCAGGTAGTAGGTGCTGCCGCTGCGGACGTTGAAGCCCAGCGAGCAGCGCCAGCTGGGGGCGTAGATGGCGTCGCCGCCGGAGACGAACTTGCGGAAGGTGCCCGCGATCCGGTCGATGCGGACCGCCGCGGCGTTGCCGCCCGCGGCCCGCTCGATCTTGGCGATCTCGGCCTGGGAGACGGTGCGGTCGGCGGTGACGACCAGGGTGCGGGTCGCACTGTCGACCCGCCAGGCGGTGCCGGCGATGTCCGCGGCGCGTACCGCGTTGCCGGCGGCCGTGAGCTGGGCGGCGCTGAACGTCTTGGCGGGGGCGGGGTTCTGGGCGTTGGCGGTCGGGATGGCGATGGCCCCGACGGCCACCAGTCCGGACGCCACGGCGATCAGCCGGGTGCGTCTCGCTACGCCGCTGCGGGGGGTGGTGCGCTCGTTCCTCACTGATTCCTCCGAGGGGGATCGGGGGGCCGCGGGTGAGCGGCCCGGTGAGGCGCAGCCGAAGGGCACGCGGGAATCCGCACGTTCGTTTCAGCGTGCCCCTGACAAGCGCTGAGCGGAGTTTCGGGCGCCCCGCCCCCGCCGCGCAAGAGGGCGTCACGAATGTTTCGTCCCGGCACCCGCCGCGCCACCGCCCCCAACACGCCGCCCCGGCAGCCTCGTTGACGGCTGCCGGGGCGGTGCTGACCCCCTCGGTCGGGCGATGGGACGAATCAGTGGACGATTCGGTTCCGCTCCCCCGCGCGCAGCGCGATCGGCAGGGTGTTGCCGGGCGGCGGGAAGGGGCACAGGAAGTGGTCGGCGAACGCGCACGGCGGCAGCAGGGTGCGGTTGAAGTCGACGGTGACGGTGCCGTCCTCGGCGGGGGCGGGCGGCCGCAGAAAGCGGAAGCGGTAGCTGTCGGTGCCGCTGGTGTCGTCGGCGAGCACCGCCCACAGGGAGCCGTCGCCCTCGACCGCGACCTGGAGGGTGTGCTCGTCCCCCGCCACGGTGAAGGCGAGTTCACCGGCGAGCCCGAGGCCGCGCCGCTGTCCGTCGGCGTGCGGGACACGGACCGTGCGGCCCTGCGCGTACGGGCGGAACAGTCCCGGCCGCACCCAGCGCTCGTCGTACTCGTAGACCTCGATCCCGGCGAAGGCGCGGCGGGCGGCCGCGTCCGGATCGTAGTCGCGCACCGCCCACCGGTCCTCGCGCCGCAGCACCAGCAGATGGCGCTCGCCCACCGCCACCCGGGTGGCGGTGGGGTCGCCGTCCTGTCCGAGGTGGAACTCACCGTCCGCCGGCTCGCCGTCGACGGTGAGACCGTCCCCGGCCGCGGCCCGCAGCACGACCCCGTCGCCCTGCTCGGTCCAGATGCCCGGCAGACCCTCGATCCGGCCGTCGGGGTGGTCGGCCAGCCAGTGCGCCCCGGTCAGGGCGAGCGGGCCGTAGGGGCCGGAGACGGCGGCGACGCGCCGGGCGTGCCAGTCCCGCCACTCCTGGGGTGCGTGGGTGCTCATGGCCGTCCACCCTTGCATACGCCGGGCGCCCGGCGAGCGCACCGGGCGCCGGCCGGCCGGCGGTGCCAGGGCGGGGCGACCTGCGGGGCTCCCGGGCGGCGGCGGTGCATCGAAGTGCTCCTCATCCTCAAAGGACCTTGGCGAGAAAGGACTTGGTGCGCTCATGCGCGGGTGGTCGAGGACCTCGGTGGGCGGGCCCTGCTCGACGATCCGTCCGTCGTCCATGAAGACGACGGTGTCGGCGACCTCGCGGGCGAAGCCGATCTCATGGGTGACGACGATCATGGTGGTTCCCTGGTGCGCCAGGTCCTTGATGACGTCGAGCGCACCGAAGCGCTTGCGGACCGAACGGACCTCGACCATCGCGGTCCGCCGTACGGGAGCGTGGGCACCCCGCCCGGCGCCACGTACCTGCCCGACGGCAGGACGCCGGCCGGTCAGGACATCGACTTCGCCGACGCGGTCGGCAAGGTCCTCGGCCTGCGCATCGACCGCGAGGTGGCGAGCTTCGAGGCGATCCTGCCGGCCCTGGGCAGCGGCAAGTACGACGTGGGCACCGGCAACTTCGGCGTCACCGACGAGCGCCGCCGGACCATCGACTTCGTCACCTACGTCAACGACGGCCAGGGCTTCGCGGCCCGCGAGGACAGCCCGCTGAAGAAGGTCACCTCGCTGCGGCAGCTGTGCGGGCTGACGGTCGCCACCGGCGCCGGCACCACCTTCGAGGCGACACTGGAGGCGAACAAGCAGCAGTGCGCCAAGGCCGGCGAACGGCCGTACGACGTCAAGACCTACGCCGAGCAGGGCGCGCCGTGGATCTCGCTGCAGCAGGGTCGCAGCGACGTGGTGATGAGCACCGTCAACGGGCTGCGCTACGCCGTCGGCCGGCAGCCGGGCCTGCGGTTCCTCAACGAGTTCAAACGGCTCGACGTGGGCTTCGCGTTCAAGAAGGGCACCCCGCCGGCGCCGGCCTTCCAGGCCGCGGTCAACCGGCTGCGCAAGGACGGCACCTACGACCGGATCCTGAAGAAGTGGGGCACCGGCGCCTCGGCGATCACGACGTCGCAGATCAGCCCACCGGAGATCAAGTGAGCCGCACGCCCCTCGCGCATCAGCCAATTGCCGACATCACTCGACATCACTCGATCGGGTACCGACCGTGATGTTCTTCATACTGTCAGTTCCCTTACAGGGCGCGGAAGCTGATGGCGCGCCACCCTCTTTGCACCAGATGTGTCACGAACCCCCCGTGCGGCGGCTATCCACTTGGCACACCCTCCGCCTCATGGACGACGATAGGGGCGGACACGCAGACACCGCGGGTGAGAGGAGGCGTCAATGGGATCGGTGCGCAAGGCGAGTGCCTGGCTTGGCCTCGTCGACGACAGTGATGACGAGCGCTACTACGACGACGACTACGCCGAGGGACCCCATGCCGGTGACTCGGGCGGCAGCAGCCCCTGGGTGACCGACCCCCGGGTCCGGGTGGCCGACGCGACCGCCCAGGACCAGGGGACCCGCATCGCCACGGTCACCCCGGAGAGCTTCCGGGACGCCCGCGGCATCGGCGAGCTCTTCCGGGACGGCGTCCCGGTGATCGTCAATCTGACGTCCATGGAGCCCGCCGACGCCAAGCGCGTGGTGGACTTCGCGGCCGGCCTGACCTTCGGCCTGCGCGGATCGATCGAGCGGGTGGCCACCCGGGTCTTCCTGCTCACCCCCGCCGACTACAAGGTGCTCAGCGGAGAGACCCACGACCACCGCAACGGCGGATTCTTCAACCAGAGTTAGGGGCGGGGCCGCTCACCGGAAGGCGTCCAGGCCGGTGAGCGCCTTGCCCAGCACCAGCTGGTGCATCTCGACGGTGCCCTCGTAGGTGAGCACCGATTCGAGGTTGGTCGCGTGCCGCATGACGGGGTACTCCAGCGAGATGCCGTTGGCGCCGAGGATCGTGCGCGCCGTGCGGCAGATCTCGATCGCCTCCCGCACGTTGTTCAGCTTGCCGAAGCTGATCTGCTCGGGGCGCAGCCGCCCCGCGTCCATCCGCAGCCCCAGATGGTGGGCCAGCAGGATCCCCTTGTGCAGTTCGACGGCCATGTCGGCGAGCTTGGCCTGGGTGAGCTGGAAGCCGCCGATCGGCTTGCCGAACTGCTCCCGGACCTTCGCATAGTCCAGCGCCGCCTCGAAACTGGCGCGTGCGGCGCCCATGGAGCCCCACACGATGCCGTAGCGGGCGTGGCTGAGGCAGCCGAGCGGGCCGCGCAGGCCGGTGACCTCGGGGAGCACCGCATCGGCCGGCAGCCGTACGTCCTCCAGCACGAGTTCGCTGGTCACCGAGGCGCGCAGGGACCACTTGTGCTTGATCTCCGGGGTGGACAAGCCCGGGGTGCCGGCCGGGACCACGAAGCCCCGGATGCCCTCGTCGGTCCCGGCCCAGACCACCGCGACACCGGCCACCGAGCCGTTGGTGATCCACATCTTGCGCCCGTTGAGCACCCAGTCCGTGCCCGCGCGCTTGGCGTGTGTGCGCATCCCCGCGGGGTCGGAGCCGTGGTCCGGTTCGGTCAGGCCGAAGCAGCCGATCACCTCGCCGGACGCCATCCGGGGCAGCCACTGCTGCTTCTGCTCCTCGGAGCCGAAGCGCCAGATGGCGTACATGGCGAGCGAGCCCTGGACGGAGACCAGCGAACGGATGCCGGAGTCGGCGGCCTCCAGCTCCAGGCAGGCCAGTCCGTACTGGACGGCGGAGGCGCCGGCGCAGCCGTAGCCCTTCAGGGACATCCCCAGCGCGCCGATCGAGCCGAGCTCGCGGGCCAGTTCGCGGATACCGGGCAGCTCGCCCGCCTCGTACCACTGGGCGATGTGCGGCAGGACGCGGTCGGCGGCCCACCGGCGGACGGTGTCGCGGACCGCACGGTCCTCGTCGGTGAGCAGATCGTCGATGCCCAGGGGGTCGCCGGGGTCGAATGGCGGGACCGTCGAGGACTGTGCGGACGGCTGTGCGGACATGGCGGGCCTCCGGCGGGGTTCAGCGCTCGCGCGAAAAACTAGCAGTGGTAGTTATAGCGCGTCCGACGGTACGGCCCGGGGTGCCGCGCGGCAAGGGTCACCGCCGCGCGGTGCGGTTCAGCTGCCGGACCTCGCCGGGGCGGGCTCGCCGGCGCCCGACACCGCGCCCTCGCCCTGGGCACTGTCGCCCTCGGTCTCCGCCCGCTCCGTGGAATCCGCGGCCCGGCGCGGCAGCCGCAGCGCGATCGCGGCGCCAACCAGCAGCAGCAGCGCGCTGGCGACGAGGGTGACGTGCAGCCCGCGGACGAAGGAGTCGCGTGCGGCCTCCCGCAGCGCCTCCCGGGCGGCTCCGTCCAGGCCCGCGGCCACCTTGTAGGCCTCGCCCAGGGAGTGCGCGGCCGAGGCGGAGGCCTTGCCGGGGACGCCGTCGACATCCGCCAGGCCCGGGGCGTAGGCGGCGTTCATCACGCTGCCGAGCAGGGCGACACCGATGCCGGCGCCGAGCTGGTAGGAGGTCTCACCGATGGCGGCGGCGCCGCCGGACTGCTCCGCGGGGGCCTCGCTGAGCATCGATTCGTACGCCCCGAACAGCGTGGACTGGAAACCGAAGCCGAGCAGGACGAAGCCGCAGGCCAGCAGCCAGGGGCGGTCCTGGCTGCTCATCGCGGTCAGACACAGCACGGCGACGGCGGTCAGCACGAAGCCGAGCGAGACCATCGCACGCGGGCCGAGGGCCTGCAGCATCTTCGAGCCGGTCAGGCCGGCGGCCATCGCCGCGAAGACCAGCGGCAGCATCCGCAGCCCGGTCTCCAGAGGGCTGAGGCCGAGCACCAGCTGGAGGTACTGGACGGCGATCAGCTGCAGGCCCACCAGCGCGAGCATGGCCAGCACGATGCAGCCGACGGAGGTGCCGAACGCGGGCCGGGAGAACAGCCGCATGTCGATCAGCGGGTGCGCGCGCCGGCGCTGGCGTCGTACGAAGAGGATCAGCAGCAGGGCGCCGAGGACGATGGGCAGCAGCGTGGTCGGGCCCACCACGGCCATACCGCTGCCGATCCGCTTGACGCCGAGGACGATGCCCAGCACGCCGAGCGCCGCGACCACCGCGCCGATCACGTCCCAGGGGCCGTTGCGCTCACCGCGCGACTCCGGCAGCAGCCACCGGCCTATCAGCAGCATCGCGGCCATCATCGGGATGTTGATGAGGAAGACCGAGCCCCACCAGAAGTTCTCGACGAGGAAGCCGCCCAGGACCGGGCCGACCGCGGCGCCGACCGCGGCCACCGCGCTCCACACGCCGATGGCCACCGCGCGCTCGCGTCGGTCGGGGAAGACCTGCCGCAGGATCGACAGCGTCGCGGGCATGATCATCGCGCCGCCGATGCCGAGCAGGGCGCGGGCCACCATGAGGATCTGGGGGTTGGGCGCGAGCGCCGCGGCAGCGGAGGCCAGGCCGAAGAGGCCGTAGCCGAGCAGGAGGATGCGACGGCGGCCGACGCGATCACCGAGGGTGCCGAAGAGGATCAGCAGCGAGGCCGCGATCAGCGGATAGACATCCACGATCCAGAGCAGCTCGACCGGTCCCGGCCGCAGGTCCTCGGTGACGGAGGGCACGGCGACGTAGAGGATCGTGGTGTCCAGTGCGACGAAGAGCAGGCTGACGCACAGCACGATCAGCACGGTCCAGCGGTTCACACCGCCGCCTGAAAGCCGGGGAACACCAGCCGTCCGTCCACTGCCGGACGCGGTCGTCCCGGACATAGCACCTCCAGTCATGCTCTCGCGGCCATGGATCAGGGCGCGAAAAACGCCCCGGTGGAACCGGCGGCACGGGCGAGTTGAGACGTCAGACTACGCGAGTCACCGAACGTGCCGCGTGGCTCACCTCACGATGAGACGCTCATCGCAGCGCCGTCCGTTCCCCCACCCGCGGTCGGTGTACGTTCTTCGGCCACCTGGATAATCGTCCGGATGAACGACCTTGCCTCGGTCGGGGTTCCCGGCCGGATACTGCGCGAGGGCCCCGCCGTACGGGCCGCGCTGCGCCGAGCCGCGCCCGCGCTGGCCGCCTACGCGGCGATCCGGCTGCTCGGCCTGGCCGTGCTCGCCCTCTGGTCGGCCGCCGACGGCAAGAACTGGCACACCCTGCTGACCGCCCGCTGGGACTCCCTCTGGTACACCCGCGTCGCCGAGCAGGGCTACGGCTACGCCGTCCAGCTGCCCGGCGGCGACGTCCACTCCAACCTGGCGTTCTTCCCGCTGCTGCCGTGGCTGGAGCGGGGCCTGTCGGCGATCTCGCCGCTGTCGCCGGCCGACGCCGGGATGGCGGTGGCCTGGCTGGCGTCGCTGGGCGCGGCCTGGGCGCTGTACGCGACCGGTGAACGGCTGCACGGGCCGCGGGCCGGGGTCGCGCTGGCGGCGCTGTGGGCCGCGCTGCCGGTCGGCGTCGTGCAGTCGATGGCGTACTCCGAGTCGCTGTTCACCGCGCTCGCCGCCTGGAGCCTGTACTGCGTACTGACCGGGCGCTGGGTGAGCGCGGGGGTGCTGACGTCGCTGGCCGGGCTGACCCGGCCGGTGGGTGCGGCCGTGGTGGCGGCCGTGTGGATCACCGCGGTGGTCATCCTGCGCCAGGAGCGGGCCGGCGGTATGCGGCTGCGCACGGCACTGCGCCGGCACCGGGGAATGCTGACGGGCGTGCTGCTGGCGCCGCTCGGCTGGTGCGGCTACTTCCTGTGGGTGGGCGTGCGGCAGGGCTCGCCCACCGGCTATCTGGACGTCCAGGGCGGCTGGGGCAACGGCTTCGACGGCGGTGTCGCGTTCGGCGCCTTCGTGGCGGACCTGCTGTCGGGCCCCGCCCTCGCGGCCGGCCTCGCCCTGCTCGCCGGCGTCGGCCTGGTGGTCTGGCTGTATGTGCGCGGCGTACGACGGGGCCAGCCGCTGCCGCTGGCGGTCTACGGCGGGCTGGTACTGCTGCTCGCGCTGACCGCCAAGGGCTACTTCGGCTCCAAGCCGCGGCTGATGATGCCGGCCTATCCGCTGCTGCTGCCGCTGGCGGCGGGGCTCGCGGACTGGCGCCCGGGGCCGCGCCGGCTGCTCATCGGGCTGGTGGCCGCGGGCTCCGCGGTCTACGGGGCGTTCTGGCTGAACGGATCGGGACCCCCGTGATCATCTTCCGGTCACGCCGAGCGGAAGATCCCGCTCCGTGGTCCGCGCCCCGGGGGAAACATCACACGGCGCCCGGGCAAATGACGGATAAACTCCGCGGGAGAAAAGCAGATAAGGCGCTGAGCGCGCCGACACGAGAGTGTCCGGAAGGGATTGAGTATCGCTGTGAATTCACATCCAAATCCCTGAGACGAAGCCTCGTTTGAGACGCATTCCACATCACATCGTCATTACAAAGCGCACAGTTTGACCAAGCACCTACATCACACGCGGTAACGTCGATTGAGTGCGTACCGATGAGAAGCTCGACCAGATGGAGGAGCGCCCGACCGATCGCGCCCGGCCACCGCAGATGACCCGGACCCGCCAATGGCTGTTCGGCGGCACGCTGGCGGTGTACGCGGCGATCGTGGTCGGAGTGCTGACCACTTCGTGGCTGGTCGCCTTCGACTGGCAAGTCATGTTCTTCCGGCCGTACAAGCAGTGGCCGGAGATCCATGCCTTCCTCGACTACTTCGTGGTGCTGGGCCAGCGCGGCCCGACCGCGGTGGCGGTGGCGGCCTGGCTCGGCTGGCGCTGCTGGCGCCAGCGCAACCTCCACCCCCTGCTGGTGCTCGGCGCCTCGCTGCTGCTGCTCAACATCACCGTGGGAGCCGCCAAGCTCGGCATGAGCCGGCTCGGCCCGCACTACGCGACGACCGTCGGCGCCAACGAGATGTGGCTGGGCGGCGACATATTCCCCTCGGGCCACACCGCGAACGCCGTGGTCACCTGGGGCGTGCTCGCCTATCTGGCGACCACCCCGCTGCGCCGCCGCACGCTGTCGGTGATCGCCGCGCTGGGCGCGCTGGGCGTCGGCATGACGACCGTCTACCTCGGTACGCACTGGGTCAGCGATGTGCTGCTGGGCTGGGCCGCGGGGCTGCTGGTGCTGCTGGCGATGCCCTGGCTGGAGCCCGGCGTCACCTGGGTGGAGGACCGCCTCATGGGCATCCTGCTGCGGCTGTGGCTGCGGTTGCGCCCCGATTCGCTGCGCGGCCCGCTGCCGGCCGGTTCGCTGGCCCCGGGGGTCTCCCGCCAGCGCATCGCCCCCGACGGCGAGGTGCTCGTACGCGAGACGATCGGCGCCGGCACCGGCGGCCGCTCCGCCGGCCACGCCCCGGAGAGCTGGCCGCACCACCCGTCGCGCCCGTACACCATCCGCTCGGAGCGCACCCCGGTCACCCCGGCGGGCGGCAGCCGGCGGCCGCCGCACGCGGACCGCGTCCCGCGCACCACGCCGCTGAGCCCGACGTCCGGGCGCGGCCGCAACTCAGGCGGCTGACCGCCCCCCCCGACCGCGGGGCCGGTACGCACACCCCCACCCCGCAAGCCAAGGCCCCGGCCGCTCCCCTCTGGAGCGGCCGGGGCCTTGGTCGTCCGCGCGGGGCGCTCAGCCCTGCCAGCTGCGGTGCACCGCACCGTCCTCGACCTCGAAGTTGAGCCGGCCGGCGAGGTACTCCATGGTGATGATCGCGCCCGGCGGCAACGAGCGGACGGTGGTCCAGCCGCGCGCCCTGGCCCGCTCCTCGGCGTCCTGCCGGTCGAGGCCGACATACGCCCCGATGTCGTCCTGCGGGTTGTTCGGAAGGTTCGGTACATCAGACATGTCAGCCACCGTAGGCGCCCGTTCCGGCCCGCGGAAGGCCCGTCGGTCGCACACCTCGGTGTCTTTCCGGTCCGCCGATGGTCACACTTGTGTCACAGCATACGTTCGGGCGTTTGCCGGAACTTCCGTCACCCGTACGCGCCGTGCGATGGGGCAACCGGGTGGAATATAAAACCGCCCCAATTCCGCCTTGATCAAATACGGAACGAGCGCCTCCGCACCGGGCGACGCGACGCACACCGGTTCGGAAATCAACCCGCCGGCAACGACGGATTCCCTTTACCGGACGCCGTTTATCGACCGGACGAAAATTGGCCAACGAGACACACTCCGCACACATTTCCCGCACATCGCCCAGGGCGCCGCGCACCGCCCCTCCCCCGGCGTCCGTCCGTCGGCCCACCCCTCCGGCTACCGGCCCTCGGGCTCCGGATCCGCGCCGCCCCGCGGCCGGGCGGCGGGCGGCGCCGGCGACAGCGCCCGGGAGAGCCGGTCCCTGATCTCCCGGATGCCGGCCAGCAGCTCCGGCGGCTCACGGACCTCGAAGTCGAAGCCGGTCAGCACGAGGTGGACCACCATCGCCTCGAGGCTGTGCGCGCCGGTGCGCAGCAGGCAGTGCTGCTCGTCGACCGCCTCCAGCACCCCGGCGGACGGGCTGATGCGCGCCGCGGCCTCCTCGGCCGGGGCATGCAGCAGCACGGTGGCCCGCTCGGCGTACACGCGGGTGGAGACGCCCTGCGAGACATACCCGGCCAGGTCCTCGGCCGGTGGGGTGCGGGGCGGCACACGAGGGCCGTGCGGCGGCGTGAGGGTGATCCGGTCGGCACGGTAGGTGCGCCAGTCCGCGCGGTCGGCGTCCCAGGCGACGAGGTACCAGCGGCGCTGGGCGCAGACCAGGCGGTGCGGTTCGACGGTGCGGCGGGTGACCGTGCCGTCGTGCGCCTCGTACGCGAAGTGCAGGCACTGGGAGTCGCGGCAGGCGTGTGCGAGCTCGGTGAGGAGGCCCGGGTCCACCCGGGGGCCGCGGCCGCCGAGCATCGGGACGGTGAAGGCGTTCAGCGCGCCGACCCGGCGCCGCAGCCGGTGCGGCAGTACCTGTTCCAGCTTCGCCAGCGCCCGTACGGAGGTCTCCTCGATGCCCTCGACGCCGCCGGCGGCCGCCGTGCGCAGCCCGACGGCGACCGCCACCGCCTCCTCGTCGTCCAGCAGCAGCGGGGGGAGTTCGGCGCCGGCGCCGAGCCGGTAGCCGCCGGCCGTACCGGGCGCGGAGTGGACGGGGTAGCCCAGCTCGCGCAGCCGGTCGATGTCCCGGCGCACCGTGCGCGGGGTGACGTCGAGCCGGGCGGCGAGGTCGGGGCCGGACCACTCCCGGTGGGCCTGCAGCAGCGAGAGCAGGCGGAGCAGACGTGCCGAGGTCTCCAACATGCCCGGAGTCTCGCAGTGTTCGCGGACAGCCGCGGTCCGCGATGCCGCTGCGGGGACCGTCCGGTCCGGGGCCCCGCAGCGGACGCCCCGTCAGCTCCCGTCCGGTCCGGCGACCCGTACGGCCAGGTCGTTGTCGAGTGTGTAGTACGGGCCGACCCTGACCTGGCCGGCCGCGCACGGCACCGGCAGCGCCGGGTAGCTGAAGACCTGCTTCTTGTCCGCGACGTCGTCCAGCAGGCGGGCGATCCGGACCGGCCGGGCACCGTCGGCGGGGCGCAGCCACAGGTCCCAGGGTTCGCTGCCCCGCTCCCAGTGGGCGGCCAGTTCCGCGTAGGGCAGCGTGAAGCCGAACTCCGGGCCGTCCACGGTCAGCGGGACGGTGACGGCGGCCGGGACGTCGCCCGTCCGCCCGGGTATGCGCCGGGCGCGGGCCTCGGCCCGGGCGCCGGCGGCCGGGACGGCACCGTAGAGCCGGCCGGAGACCGTCATGCCGTCGGGCCCCACGAGGATGTCACCGGCCTCGGCGTGCGGTCCGCGCAGCCAGCTGCGCAGCGCGAGATTGCCGAACTTGGTCGCGTACGGGATCCGTACGCCGAGCCGTCCGATACCCGCGAGCGGACGGCGGTCCACCAGCGAGCGCAGATCGTTGACGCCCGGCAGCAGGCGCCGGGGGTCCTGGCCGTCGCCAAGGTCCGCGTAGGCGTTCCAGCGGCCCTCGGCGAGCGCGACGGTACTGGGCAGCACGGCGCGCAGCCGGCCGGCGCCGTTCGGGCCGAGCGGCAGCCGCACCTCGTCGTCCGCGCCGTCGCCGCCGCGCAGCCGCAGCACCAGCGCCGCGCTCCAGGCGGTCGGAGTGCCCTCGGGGGCGGTCAGATCGAAGGTGAGACCGCCCGCGGAGTCGGCGATGCAGTCCGCCCGCAGTTCGCCGGGCGCACTCGCCCCGCCGGCCCGTCCCCGCGGCGCGGCGGACCGCCGCTCGCCGCCGTCGCCGCCCGCGCCCGCGGCCGTGGGTTCCTGATCGATGGCGGCCGACTCCTTCGTCTCGTCTCCGGTCGCGGTCAACTGGCTCGACCCGGTCATGCCGTCCGCACCCCTCCCAGCACGGTGCGGGCCGCGTCCTTGGTGGCGTAGGCACCGCTGAGCAGCGCGCCCCGGGCGCGATGCAGCCCGCCACGCAGCCGGTTGGCCCGTCGGCGCGCCAGCAGCTCGTCGAAGAGGGCCTCATAGCGCCCGGCGACCCGGTCGGGGTCGAAACGGGCGGACGCGGCCAGCGCGGCGCGGCCCATGCGCTTGCGGGCGTCGTCGTCGTTGATCAGCGAGAGCAGCGAGCCGGCCATCGCCTGCGGGTCGCCGACCGGCACCAGCCTGCCGTCCACCCCGTCGGCGATGATCTCGCCGGGCCCGTGCGGGCAGTCCGTGGCCACGACCGGCAGACCGCACCGCATCGCCTCGACGATCGTCATCCCGAAGGACTCCAGGCTGGAGGAGACCGCGGCGATCGAGCCCTTGGCCCACTCGGGCTCCAAAGGGTTGGCCGGGCCCATCAGGAAGACGTGGTTGTACAGGCCGAGTTCGTCTATCAGAGCCCGCAGCGCGGCCTTCTCGGCCCCGCCGCCGTATATCCGCAGCCGCCAGTCGGGGCGCTCCGCGGCGACCTGCGCGAAGGCCCGGATGAGGACGTCGTAGCGCTTGACCCGGGCGAGCCGGCCGGCCGCGACCACCCACTTGCCGCTGCCGTCGCAGGGCGCGAGGGCGGGCGCGGGCACGCTGTTGGGCACCGCCTCGATGCGCACTCCGGGCAGTCGCAGCCCGCCGCGGTAGGCCCGGGCGTCGGCCTCGGTGACGGTGGTGACCGCGTCCAGGCGCGGATAGGCACCGCGCAGCGCCAGCTTGAGCGCCCGGCTGTGGGTGTCCAGGGTCAGGTGCTCCTGGCCGATGCGGACCGGCCCGCGGCGCGTCTGCCGGGCGATGTGCACATTGAGTCCGGGCCGGGTCCCGACCACCACGTCCGCCTCGGTGCGCCGCAGATGCTGGGCGATCCGGCGGTCGGTGAGCTCGCTGTACTGGGCGAAGCGGCCCTCGGCGGCGGGGAAGACCCTGGCGGGACGGGCGTGCGCGGGGTCTGCGCCGTCCGGGCCGGACTCCCGGACGTCCACGAGGTGCCGCAGCGCGACGCGGGGACCGAGGTCGAAGACCGGGGCGTCGCGGTGGCGCAGCACGGAGACGATCTCGACGTCGTGCCGCTCGGCGAGCGTGCGGGCCAGATTGAACGTCGTGCGGATCGTCCCCCCTATCCCGTATGCGTTGTGAATCAGGAATGAGATGTGCATCCGTCCCCGCGTCCCCTGGTCTTCCGGTCGTTCCCGCGCTGCCCGCGGACGACGTCGCACTCCCCTCCCGATGGCACGACGCGTCCTGTTCACTGCAGAGGAAGACCGCGAAACGGGGTTCCAGGTTGGGGGCTTTCGCCAAGATGTTCCAAAAGAGTTAGGGCATCGGTAGCGACAGCAGGGAACCTTCGGGCCACAATTCCCATCCCTCCTCCGAGGCCGCATGCTGGTGCTGCCCCTTGTGCCCGTGGGCGGCCGGTCCGGGAAGCACCAGCCTGGTGCCGACCCGCAGCCGGTTCGGGTTGCCGCCCACGAGCGCCCTGTTGGCCTTGTAGAGCGCCCGCCAGCCGCCCTTGACGTGGTGGGTGCGGGCGATCTCGCCGAGCGTGTCCCCGCGCCGCACGACGTAGGTACGGGCCTTGGCGAGCAGGCCGTAGCGCCTGGCGCACACGGGCCAGGCGCCCCAGCCCTGGGCGGCCTGCACCTTCTTGGCGATGTGGATCTGCTCGTCGCGGGTGGCGAGGTCGGCCCGCCGCGCGTAGCGCAGTCCGCCGAACGCCTCCCAGGTGGGCTGCCAGAACTGCAGGCCGCCGTAGTAGCCGTTGCCGGTGTTGGTGCGCCAGTCGCCGCTGCTCTCGCACTCGGCGAGGCAGCCCCAGGGCCACTGGTCGTCGGCGCAGGCGTGACGTTTCTTCGCGCCGCCACCGCCGCCACCGTCGCCACCGCCACCGCCGTCCGGCCCCGCGCCGGCGACGGCGCCACCTGGGAGGCACAGGAGCACGGCCGCGGCCACCGCGGTGAGCAGCCCCGCGGATCCCATGCGGCGCCGCGGCGCCGAAGAGTTGTCCGACATAGCCGGTGACGCTAAGCAGCCGTCCGCCGCCGACCGTCGCGCCGCGCCCTCCACGCCCCGGTCCCACCCGCTCCGGTGTACAAAACGCCGCCAACTGCGCCACGTTCTACACGAAAGCTGGCGGTAAGTGACCGGTTCCTGGGCGCCTTTCCTTGGTTTTCCGCTGTGCGGGGATTGGTTCGATTCTGTTCCCGTCGTCGCGTGACTCCTGCCGCAGGTCACCCGTTGTCCTTGTACGAGCCGGGAGACCGCCCGGCAGACGCACAGAGATCGAGGAGCCACCCGTGCCGCGCATGCTCGACGTCAGCGACGACGTTCGCGCCGAGATCGGCGACGAAGAAGCCGACCGCCTGCTGGCCGGTGGCGACGCCCCCGGCAGCTACGACTGCACCTCCTGCCGCACCCCGGGCGACAGCGAGCAGGAGCGCACCAGCACCGTCCTGTTCGTGGGCGAGGAGACCGCGGTGCTCGCGTTCGCCCACGCCACATGCATCCCCTCGCAGGTCGTCCCGGTGTCGGAGGAGCAGCTCCAGGGGGCCGTGCGCTCCATCACCGGCGAGGACCCCGCCCCCCGTACCCCCGGACCGGACACCGCGCCGACCGGACCGGCCCCCACCAACGAGCGCCAGGCGACCCTCGGGATCACCTGCGGTCTGGTGCTGATCGAGAACGATCTGCGCCCCGCCCTGGTGGTCGAGCCGGACGGCCCGATCGCCCGCCCCGGATCCGCCGGCCTGAGCGACGACTTCCTTCCGCTCCTGATGGAGCAGGGCTTCCAGCCGGTGAAGGACATGAACCGGCTCCCCACCCTCAACCCTGGCTGGTCCGCGCTGCTGGCCATGGGCAAGCTGCACGCCGTCCTGCAGCCCGGCAGCGCCGGCAGCCAGGCCGCCTGGTGGCAGGCCCATCAGCCGCTGGCGGTCTCCGACGGCTGGCGCACCGCCGCCAACAAGGCCCGGACGGTCCTGATGTACGCCGCACCGGCGGGCACCATCGGCCATCAGCCCCGTGAGGACCTGATGCGGCAGGCGCTGGAGGAGGCCGCCGCGCAGGACGCCCTGGTCGCCGCGGCGATGCCGCTGGCGGGCACCTGACCTTCCCGTGCCACCCGATCGCGGGGGCAGGACCGCCGATTCGGCCGGTCCGCCCTCGCGATCAGCCATTTCCACAGGAAAGCCGCATCCCGCGGCCATCGGGGTCGTTGGCACATACGTGCACGCATACGACCCCTCCTCCCGCGCCCCGTACTCCCACCAGATCCCCGGCATGCGCCCGTCGCACGACCACGGGCCGACGCACACGACTGACCGCGGCTCGGCCACGCCGATCTATGACGCGCTGTACGCCGAGTACCGCCGCTCCTTCCGGGCCCTGCCCGGGGACCGTTCGGACGAGCCGGAGACCTCGGAGACGCTGCGCGGCACGGGAAACTGGGGCCGTACGACGGCCTCCACGGGCCACTGGGAGGTCGTGGGCCGACAGCCGTACCACCCCCCGCGCGGGCACGTCCCGGCGCTGCCCCCCGGACAGCGCGACGGCCGCCAGCACGGCCGCTGAGCCCCTCCCGGGCCGGCGTCCCGCCAGGCGGCCGCTCCGGCGCCCGGGGCGTCCCGGTCGGCCGGGACGCCCCGCTCGCTACTTCTTCTTGGTGCGCTTCTCGCGCACCCGCACCGAGATGTGGATCGGCGTCCCGTCGAAACCGAACTCCTCGCGCAGGCGGCGCTCGATGAAGCGGCGGTAGCCGGCCTCCAGGAAGCCGGAGGCGAACAGGACGAAGCGCGGGGGCTTGGTGCCGGCCTGGGTGCCGAAGAGGATGCGGGGCTGCTTGCCGCCGCGGATCGGGTGCGGGTGGGAGGCCACGATCTCGCCGAGGAAGGCGTTCAGCCGCCCGGTGGGGATGCGGGTCTCCCATCCGGCCAGCGCGGTCTCGATCGCCGGGACCAGCTTCTCCATGTGGCGGCCGGTGCGCGCGGAGACGTTCACCCGCATCGCCCACGGGACCTGGACGAGGTCCCGCTCGATCTCGCGCTCCAGGTAGAAGCGGCGCTCCTCGTCGAGGGTGTCCCACTTGTTGTAGGCGATGACCAGGGCGCGTCCGGCCTCCACGGCCATGGTGATGATCCGCTGGTCCTGGACGCTGATGGACTCCCCCGCGTCGATCAGGACGACCGCGACCTCGGCCTTCTCCACGGCCGCCGCGGTGCGCAGCGAGGCGTAGTAGTCGGCGCCCTCCTGGAGGTGCACCCGGCGGCGGATACCGGCGGTGTCCACGAACTTCCAGGTCTTGCCGCCCAGTTCGATCATCTCGTCGACCGGGTCGCGGGTGGTGCCGGCCAGCTCGTTGACGACCACCCGCTCCTCACCGGCGACCTTGTTCAGCAGCGAGGACTTGCCGACGTTCGGACGGCCGATGAGCGCGATCCGGCGGGGGCCGCCGACGGTGGCGCCGAAGGTCTGCGCGGGCGCCTCGGGCAGCGCCTCCAGCGCGGCGTCGAGCATGTCGCCGGTGCCCCGGCCGTGCAGCGCCGAGATCGGGTGCGGCTCGCCGAGGCCCAGCGACCACAGCATGGCGGCGTCGGCCTCGCCGGACGGGCCGTCGACCTTGTTGGCGACCAGGACCACCGGCTTGCCGGCGCGGCGCAGCAGCTTGACGACGGCCTCGTCGGTGTCGGTGGCACCGACCTTGGCGTCGACGACGAAGACCACCGCGTCCGCGGCCTCGATGGCGAACTCGGCCTGCAGCGCGACCGATGCGTCGATGCCGAGCACGTCCTGCTCCCAGCCACCGGTGTCGACGACCTTGAAGCGGCGGCCGTTCCAGTCGGCCTCGTAGGTGACGCGGTCGCGGGTGACGCCCGGCTTGTCCTCGACGACCGCCTCGCGGCGGCCGATGATGCGGTTCACCAGTGTCGACTTGCCGACGTTGGGGCGGCCGATGACGGCGAGGACGGGCAGCGGGCCGTGGCCGGCCGCGGCGATGTCGCCCTCGACCTCCTCGAGGTCGAAGCCCTCCTGCGCGGCGAGCTCCATGAACTCCGCGTACTCGGCGTCGCCAAGCGCACCGTGCTCGTCGCCGGTGGGGATCTGGTCGTTCATGAAGTCCGTTCCTCACGCATTCAATGTGCGGCTGCCGCCGCGTGGTCTTCGTGAGTAGTGGGCCGCTCGTCCGCGGTCCACTACTCAAGTGTGGGTCAGCGCCCGGTCAGGCGCCGTGCCTCGGCCAGGTGGGCGGTGAGCCGCTCCTGGATGCGCACCGTCGCCTCGTCGAGTGCCTTGCGGGTGCGCCGCCCCGTGCCGTCGCCCGCTTCGAAGGCATCGCCGAAGACGACGTCGACACGGGCCCGCAGCGGCGGCACGGCCGACGTCAGCCGGCTGTGGCGGTCCTTGCCGCCGAGCACCGCCACCGGCACCACCGGCGCCCCGGAGCGCACCGCGAAGTACGCCAGGCCCGCCCGCAGGGAGGCGAAGTCGCCCTCGCCGCGAGTGCCCTCCGGGAAGATCCCCAGCACCCCGCCGCGCTCCAGCACCCCGAGCGCGTCGGTGATCGCCTTGCGGTCGGCGGCGGAGCGGTCCACCTTCAGCTGCCCGATGCCCCGCAGGAACGGGTCCAGCGGGCCGACGAAGGCTTCCTTCTTGATCAGGAAGTGCACCGGCCGGGGCGCGGTGCCCATCAGCATCGGGCCGTCGATGCCGTGCGAGTGGTTGACGGCGAGGATCACCGGGCCGGACGACGGCACCCGCCAGGCGCCCAGCACCCGCGGTCGCCACAGGCCGTACATCAGGCCGATGCCGATCCGCCGGCCGACCGCGGCACCCGCGGCGCTCGGGATGCCGGACCGCTGCCCGGCCCCGGCGCCGGCCGCGCTCGGCGCCCCGCCCCGGTCGGTCACCGCGCGAGTCCCGCCTTTTCGGCGCTGACGCCCTCGATGAGGGTGACCACGCACTCGATGACCTGCTCCAGCGTCAGCTCGGTGGTGTCCACCTCGACCGCGTCGTCGGCCTTCGCCAGCGGGGAGGTCTTGCGGGAGGAGTCGGCGGCGTCCCGCTTGATCAGCGCCTCGCGGGTGGCGGCCAGGTCGGTGGCCTCCTTGCCCTTGAGCTCGCCGCTGCGGCGGGCCGCCCGGGCCTCCGGGGAGGCGGTCAGGAAGATCTTGAGGTCGGCGTCCGGCAGGACCGTGATGCCGATGTCCCGGCCCTCGACGACGATGCCGCGCGGCGCCGCGGCGGCGATGGAGCGCTGCAGGTCGGTGATCAGGGCCCGCACCTCGGGGACCGCGCTGACGGCGCTGACCGCGGCGGTGACCTCCTGGGTGCGGATCGGGCCCGCCGCGTCCAGACCGTCGACCGTGATGGTCGGGGCGGCCGGGTCGGTGCCGGAGACGATCACGGGCTTGGCGGCGGCGTCGGCCACCGCGGTCGCGTCCTGGACGTCGATGCCGTTGCTCAGCATCCACCAGGTGATCGCGCGGTACTGGGCACCGGTGTCGAGGTAGCCGAATCCCAGCTTGGCGGCGACGGCCTTGGACGTGCTGGACTTGCCCGTGCCTGCGGGGCCGTCGATGGCGACAATCACTGCAGCCGGGGCGGTCCGAGCGGCGGTTTCCACGGTGACGAACACCTTTCTTGTTACACGGGGCGGGGGTCCAAGGCCATGAGGGCCTCGCACAAGGTTACTGGCTCACCCGCACGGCGCCGTCCACGGTCTCATTGCCGGATGGACCAGCCCCGCTCCCGCAGCTCCGCGGTCAGCCCCGGCACCGCCTGCGGCTCGACCATGAGCTGGATGAAGCCCGCCTGCTGACCGGTGGCGTGCTCGATGCGGACGTCCTCGATGTTGACCCCGGCGCGGCCGGCATCGGCGAAGATCCGGGCCAGCTCGCCGGGCTGGTCGCCGATGTAGACCGCGACGATCTCGTACGCGGCCGGGGCGGCGCCGTGCTTGCCGGGGACCCGCTCGCGCCCGGCGTTGCCGCGCCGCAGCACGTCCTCGATACCGCCGGCACCGCTGCCGCGCTTGTCCTCGTCGGCGGACTCCAGGGCACGCAGGGACCGTACGGTCTCGTCCAGATCGGCGGCGATCTCGGCGAGCACGTCGGCGACCGGGCCGGGGTTGGCGGACAGGATGTCGATCCACATCGCCGGATCGGAGGCCGCGATCCTCGTCACATCCCGGATGCCCTGGCCGCACAGCCGGACGGCGGTCTCGTCGGCGCCCTTGAGGCGGGCGGCGACGAGGCTGGACAGCAGCTGCGGGGTGTGCGAGACCAGGGCCACGGCGCGGTCGTGGGCGTCCGCGTCCATCACCACGGGGACGGCCCGGCACAGCGCGACCAGCTCCAGGCCGAGGTTGAGCACCTCGGTGTCGCCGTCGCGGGTGGGGGTGAGCACCCAGGGGCGGCCCTCGAAGAGGTCGGCGGTGGCGGCCAGCGGGCCGGAGCGCTCCTTTCCGGCCATGGGGTGCGTGCCGAGGTAGCCGGTCAGATCGCAGCCCATCGACTCCAGGTCGCGGCGCGGGCCGCCCTTGACGCTGGCGACGTCGATGTACGCGCGGGCCACGCCGCGCCGTATGGCGTCGGCCAGCGCCGCCGCGACATGGGCCGGCGGCACGGCCACGATGGCCAGGTCGACCGGCCCCGGGGGCGCCTCGGCGACGCCCGCGCCGAGCGCGGCGGCCGTCAGGGCCTGGGCCTGGTCGTGGTCCTCCAGGAAGACCTGCACGCCCCGTGCGTTGAGCGCGAGGGCGGCCGACGTGCCGATCAGGCCCGTTCCGATGACGAGTGCGGTCCTCACTGCGCGACGTCCTTTCGCAGCGCCCTGGCCGCGCCGAGGTAGACGTGGGCGATCCCGGCCTTGGACAGGTCGGTCTCGACATGGGCGAGCACCCGCACCACCCGCTCCATGGCGCCGGTGACGGCCAGCTCCTGGGCGCAGATCAGCGGGACGTCGGTGATGCCCAGGGCGCGCGCGGCGGCCGCCGGGAAGTCGCTGCGCAGATCCGGGGTGGCGGTGAACCACACGCTGATCAGGTCGTCCGCGAGCAGCCCGTTGCGCTCCAGAATGGCGGTGAGCAGCTCGCCGACCTGCTCCTGCATATGCTCGGCGTCGTCCCGCTCCAGCTGGACGGCCCCGCGGACCGCTCGTACCGCCACGTCACTGCTCCCCTTGCGTCGTGTGCCGCGTTCACGCACCTGTGCACGCACTGATCAGCGTAACCAGCCGCACTGACATTCCGTACACGACGGGTGACCGTACAGCGGGCCGGGAGGGCGGTGCACGAGTGCGGCGACCGTCCGTGCACCGGCGGTGGCCGGTCGGGGCACCGGCCCCGCACCCGGCGCGCAAACCTGGTGACACATCGCCCCTCCCCCGGTCACAATCGCCGCCATGTCCGCAGCCACCGGCCAATCGGGCCACTCACTGGTCGCCGAGCACACCATCTACGCGTGCGTGATGGGCTCGCGCGCCTTCGGGCTGGCCACCGCGAGCAGCGACACCGACCGGCGCGGGGTGTACCTCGCCCCGACCAGGCTCTTCTGGGGCTTCGAGAAGCCGCCGACCCATGTGGAGGGGCCCCGCGAGGAGGAGTTCTCCTGGGAGCTGGAACGCTTCTGCCAGCTGGCGCTGCACGCCAACCCCACCGTCCTGGAGTGCCTGCACTCCCCCCTCGTGGAGCGCCTCGACGGCACCGGACGGGAGCTGCTCGCGCTGCGCGGGGCGTTCCTGTCCCGCCAGGTCCACCGCACCTTCGCCGGCTACGCCACCGGGCAGCTCAAACAGCTGCGGGCCGATCTGCGACGGCACGGCGCGCCCCGCTGGAAGCCCGCCATGCACCTGCTGCGTCTGCTGGCCTGCTCGCGGGATCTGCTCCGTACGGGGTCGCTGACGCTGGACGTCGGCGGCGACCGGGAGGAGCTGCTGGCGGTCCGGCGCGGCGAGGTGGCCTGGGACGTGGTCGAGCGGCGGATGGCGCGGCTGTCCGAGGAGGCCGAGGCGGCGGTGTCCGGCTCACCGCTGCCGGCCGAGCCGGACCGGGCCCGGGTCGCGGATTTCCTGTTCCGGGCCCGGCGGGCCTCGGCCCTTGGCCAAGGGGGGTCCTCGGCGTCCGGGGCCGCCTGACGGGCCCGGGGTCTCAGGCGTCCCAGGCCGCCCCGAGTGCCAGCAGCTCGTCGCGGTACTCGATACGGGCGGCCCACTCCTCGGGCCAGGCGCCGGCACCGAGGTGGGCACCGGCGAAGGCCCCGGTGAGGCAGGCGATCGAATCGGAGTCGCCGGAGGTGCAGGCGGCCCGGCGCAGCGCGGTGAGCGGCTCGTCGGGGAAGAGCAGGAAGCACAGCAGTCCGGTGGCCAGCGCCTCCTCCGCGATCCAGCCGGCGCCGGTGGCCAGGCAGGGATCGGCCTCGGTGTCCGGTGCGGCGAGCGCCGCCTCCAGCCGGTCCAGGACGCCCAGGCACTCGTCCCAGCCGCGGGCGGTGAACGCGGTGGGCGACGGGTCCTGGCCGCGCCGCCACAGATCGCCGAGCCAGTCCTCCCGGTAGACGGTGCGCCGCCCGTGGGCGTACGCGCGCAGCAGGCCGGGCAGCTCGGCGGGCCGGGCGCCGTCCGCGAGGGCGCGCACCGCGCGGGCGGTCAGATCGCTCGCGGCCAGCGCGGTGGGGTGGCCGTGGGTCAGCGCGGACTGCAGTTGGGCGGCGCCGGAGCGCTGCTGCGGGGTCAGCCCCGGCGCGAGGGCGACGGGCGCGACCCGCATGTTGGCGCCGCAGCCCTTCGACCCGATCTGGCTGGCCTCGGCCCATGGCCGGTCCGGGTCGCTGAGCAGCTCGCAGGCGCGCAGGCAGGTGCCGCCCGGCGCCCGGTTGTTGTCGGGCGAGCGCCACCAGGCGACGTACTCCTCGCGCACCGGGCGTACGAGGCGCTCCGCAGCCGGCTCGCCGCCCGCCATGGCCGTACGCAGCCCGCGCCCCAGCGCCAGCGTCATCTGGGTGTCGTCGGTGACGAACGCGGGGTCGGGCAGCGCCATCCGCCGCCACGGTCCGCACTTGGCCAGGATGGCCGGCACGTCGTTGAACTCGGTGGGAAAGCCGAGCGCGTCACCGAGCGCCAGCCCGATCAGCGTGCCGGTCGCCGCCGACTTGGACCCCGCGCCGCCCGTGGACCGGGCCGCCCCCGTGTACCGCATGAAAAACCACCCCTTAATCGTCATGGTGACGTTAAGGGGTGGTGGGGCGGAGGCGCAAGGGCGGCCCCGGCACGCCGGGAGTCGCCCGCGGGGCCCGATGGCGGACCCCGGCGGCGAAAGACCCCTACAGCTCCACCTCGCGCATCAGCATGCCGACCTCGGTGTTGGTCATCCGGCGCAGCCAGCCCGACTTCTGGTCGCCCAGCGCGATCGGGCCGAAGGCCGTCCGCACCAGCTTGTCGACGGGGAAGCCGGCCTCGGCGAGCATCCGGCGCACGATGTGCTTGCGTCCCTCGTGGAGGCTCACCTCGACGAGGTAGTTCTTGCCGGTGTTCTCCACGACGCGGAAGTGGTCGGCGCGGGCGTAGCCGTCCTCCAGCTGGATGCCGTCCTTGAGCTGCTTGCCCAGGTCGCGCGGGAGCGGGCCCTGGATGGCGGCCAGGTAGGTCTTCTTGACGCCGTAGCGCGGGTGCGTCAGGCGGTGCGCCAGCTCACCGTGGTTGGTGAGCAGGATGATGCCCTCGGTCTCGGTGTCCAGCCGGCCGACGTGGAACAGCCGCGTCTCGCGGTTGGTGACGTAGTCGCCCAGGCACTGGCGGCCGTCCGGGTCCTCCATCGTGGAGACGACACCGGCCGGCTTGTTCAGCGCGAAGAAGAGGTACGACTGGGTGGCGACCGTCAGGCCGTCGACCTTGATCTCGTCCTTCTCCGGGTCGACCCGGACGCCCTGCTCCGTGACGATGCGGCCGTTGACCTCGACCCGCGCCTGATCGATCAGCTCCTCGCAGGCCCGCCGCGAGCCCATACCGGCCCTGGCCAGCACCTTCTGCAGCCGCTCGCCCTCCTGGTCCCCGAAGGTCTTGGGGGTCTTGACCTGCGGCTTGTTGTGCCGGGCGCGGTTGCGCTCCTCGACCTGGGCGTCGTACTCGCGCGGACGCGCGGGCGCCTGGCCGCGGCCGCGCTGGGGACCGCCGCCCTTGCCGCCCGGACGGGCTCCCTTGGAGGCGGCGCCCGTACGGGGGCCGCCCTTGGCGCCGCCGCGGGCCGCCGCGCCCCGGCTGCCGCCGCCCCGGCGCTCGTCCTTCCGCTCCGAGGAGCCGCCGGCCCCGCCGGTGCCACCGGTGCCGCCCACGTCGTAGCGGCGCTCCTCAGGGCGGGGGCGGCCGGAGCGCTGCTGCTTCTCGTCCTTCTTGTTGCCCGCGCCGCGGTAGTTGCCGCGCCCGCTGTCCCTGTTGTTCCTGCCGCTGCTTCGCATCAATGATCCGTCTGAGAGTCGCCGCTGTCGTCTACGTCGAACGACGGGATACCTTCCGCGGAGTCACCCTCGACCGCGTCCGCCTCCGGGAGGAACGGTGCGAGCTCAGGGAGCTCGTCCAGGCCGCGCAGGCCCATCCGCTCCAGAAAGTAATTCGTCGTCCTGTACAGGATCGCACCTGTTTCAGGTTCCGTCCCCGCCTCCTCCACCAGGCCGCGCTGGAGGAGCGTGCGCATCACACCGTCACAGTTGACCCCGCGAACGGCCGAGACACGGGAACGGCTGACCGGCTGACGGTACGCGACCACGGCCAGAGTCTCCAATGCGGCCTGCGTGAGCCGGGCCTGCTGGCCGTCCAGGACGAAGCTCTCCACCGCGTCCGCGTACTCGGCACGGGAGTAGAAGCGCCAACCGCCGGCCACCAGGCGGAGGTCGAATCCGCGGCCCTCGCGGGCGTAGTCGTCGGACAGCTCGCGCAGCGCGACCGCGACCGCGCGCCGGGTCCGCTGCAGCACCCTGGCCAGGTGCTCCTCGGTCGCCGGCTCGTCGACGACCATCAAGACGGCCTCCAGGGCGGGCTTCAGCGCCAGCTCGGCGACGCCCAGCGCCCCCGCCGGCGCCTCGGAGTCCGTCTCGCGGCCGCCGCCGTCCGCACCGGCCTCGGTGATGTCGTACGCCTCGCCACCGGCCGTGCCGCTCATGCCCGCTCCTCTTCCGCTCTTTGCCCGCCCCGCTCCGCCTCCAGGGCGCGCTGCGACGGTTCCTGGTCGAACTCGTCGGTGACCACCGGCTCGGCCCCCTCCGCGCCCGTCCAGCGCACCGTCAGCGCCCCCAGGGCCTCCTCCTGGTCCAGCACCACCACCCGCTCCCGGTAGAGCTCCAGCAGGGCCAGGAAGCGCGCCACGACGGTCAGGGTGTCCGGCGCGTCCGCGACCAGCTCCTGGAAGGTGGTCTCGCCCGCCTCCCGCAGCCGCGCCGTCACCACCTCGGCCTGCTCGCGCACGCTCACCAACGGGGCGTGGATGTGATCGACGTAGACCTGTGGCTTGGCCTTGGGCTGCATCGCCTTGACCGCGAGCCCGGCGAAGCCCTCGGCCCCGATGCTGATGACGACCTCGGGCAGCAGCTCGGCGTGGTGCGGCTCCAGTCCGACCGTACGGGGGTGGCGGCGCGCCTCGTCCGCCAGCCGGCCGCTGAAGATGTCCGCGATCCGCTTGTAGGCGCGGTACTGCAGCAGCCGGGCGAAGAGCAGATCACGGGCCTCCAGGAGCGCGAGGTCCGCCTCGTCCTCCACCTCGGCCGCGGGCAGCAGCCGGGCGGCCTTGAGATCCAGCAGCGTCGCCGCGACGACGAGGAACTCGGTGGTCTGGTCCAGGTCCCAGTCCGGCCCCATGGCCCGGATGTGCGCCATGAATTCGTCGGTCACCTTGGACAGCGCGACCTCGGTGACATCCAGCTTGTGCCGGGAGATCAGCTGCAGCAGGAGATCGAAGGGGCCCTCGAAGTTGTCGAGACGCAGGGTGAAGGTCGTGTCGCCGCCCTCGGGGGGAGCCTCCTCGGAAGCGGCCGCCACCGGGGGCTCACGCCCGGCCTCGGTCTCGTCCACCGGCTCCGGCGCAGCCGCCGGCTCCGATGCCTCCGGCGCCACGGGCGCCTCGTCCGCAACCGGCGCCTCGTGGACGACAGGCGCTTCGTCCGCCACCGGCCCCGCACCCGGCCCGCGCCCGAGAGGTCTGCGGGCGCGGGGCGCGGGGGTGTCGTCGTTGGTCGTCGGCATCGCGGTCCATGGTGCTGCGGTCCCGTGCCGGGGGCGACGGGCTGGTCACGCGCGGGATGACCCGCGAAGAAGGCAGGCTATCCCGCGTCGCCCGCGCGGGGGCCGTCGACCGGCCCCGACGCGGCCGAGCCCCACCCGACGAGACGTTTTTGCACCGCGGCGGCACCGCCCGGGTGGCGCCTCAGCGGCCGCGGAGCCGCCGTACCAGGATGCTGGCGTCGCCCCGCGACTCCAGGTCGGCGAGGACGACGGCGACCGCCTCGCGGACGATCCGGCCGCGGTCGACGGCCAGGCCGTGCTCGCCGCGCAGCACCAGGCGGGCGTGTTCCAGGTCCATGAGCTCCTCGGCGGAGACATAGACGGTGATCTTCTCGTCGTGCCGTTCCCGGCCGCTGGGGCGGCGGTTGGCGCCGCGGCCGCCTCCGCGACGGCGGCCCTGGCCACCGGCCTGCACGGCGGCCGCGGCGGCGTCCGGACCCGACGGGCCGGACTGGCCCGCCTGGGCCCGGTGGCCCTTGGCGCCGTCACCGTCCGCCTCGCGGCCGCTGTGCTCGGCCGGGGGCGCGACCGCGGGCACCCGGGGCGGGGTGGCCGGTCCGCCGTCGCCGGCCGTCGCCGGGGTGTCCTGGCCGCCGCTGCCGGAGCGCCGCTGCCGGACGGCGGTGGCCGCCTCCGGCGTCTCCGACGCCGGTTCGGGCTCGCCGGCCGGCGCGGGCACGCGGGTCGCCTCGCCGTTGGCCGCGGCCGCCGGACCGTTCGTGGTGCGACGGGGGCTGGAGGGCTGCAGCCCCACTCCCCCGGTGGTACGGAACAGTTCGTCGGCTCCCGGCAAACTCACTCGGCGTGACACCGGGCGAGCACCTCCCTGGCGAGCTGGCGATAGGCGGCGGCACCGACGGAGTTGGAGGCGTACGTGGTGATCGGCTCGCCCGCGACCGTGGTCTCGGGGAAGCGGACCGTACGGCCGATGACGGTGTGGTAGACGTGGTCGTCGAAGGCCTCGACGACGCGCGCCAGCACCTCGCGGCTGTGCACCGTACGGGAGTCGTACATCGTCGCCAGGATGCCGTCCAACTCCAGGTCGGGGTTGAGCCGCTCCTGGACCTTCTCGATCGTCTCGGTGAGCAGCGCGACACCGCGCAGCGCGAAGAACTCGCACTCCAGCGGCACGATGACCTTGTGAGCCGCCGTCAGCGCGTTGACGGTGAGCAGGCCGAGGGAGGGCTGACAGTCGATCACGATGTAGTCGTAGTCGGCCAGCAGCGGCTTCAGGGCGCGCTGCAGGGTCGACTCGCGGGCGACCTCGCTGACCAACTGCACCTCTGCCGCTGACAAATCGATATTGCTGGGCAGCAGGTCCATGTTGGGGACCGCGGTCTTCAGGAGCACCTCGTCGGCCGACATGCCCCGCTCCATGAGCAGGTTGTAGACCGTCAGGTCGAGCTCCATCGGGTTGACGCCGAGTCCGACCGACAGGGCACCCTGCGGGTCGAAGTCGACGAGCAGCACCCGTCGTCCGTATTCGGCGAGTGCGGCACCCAGGTTGATGGTCGAGGTGGTCTTGCCGACCCCGCCCTTCTGGTTGCACATCGCGATGATTTTCGCCGGGCCGTGCTCCGAGAGCGGGCCGGGGATGGGGAAGTAGGGGAGCGGGCGTCCGGTCGGGCCGACGCGTTCACGGCGCTGGCGCGCGGCGTCCGGCGCAAGCGTCGCGGCGTATTCGGGGTCCGGCTCGTACTCCGCGTCCGGATCGTAGAAGTGCCCCTCGGGCAGGTCGTCGTAGTCGGCGAGACGGGCGGGTTCTCCACTGCCCCGGTCGCCGGCCATGGCGTTCACGTGATGGCCGTCCATACTCTGGTGGGCTGTCGTGGAAATGCTCTGGTGCGTTGCGAAGGTGTGGACCGCTACGGAGCCGACAGCCTCGAGCCCCGAGGGACCCTGGCCCCGTGCAACCGCTCCTGGGTGACCACCTCCGGGAGTAAATGTCGACTCATTCACAAGTCGTCTTACCTCCTTGGACGTGACCAGGAAACTTTATCGATAGGTCAGCGTGGCACCATGCCGACGGTTGGCGACTCTATGGCGTGTCGGGCGTCCGCAGCAACACAATCCACCGGACCCGGCACGATGTGTCGGTAACCGGACCCCCCGATGTCAAGGGCGCAAGCAGTATCGGACCGATGTTTCGGGGGTACGCGAATCGGTTAAAGGGTTACGTTCGCGGCGAGTTGAGAGACGACGTTCCGGAACGGCGCACCTCGCGCGGCGCACATGCGACCGGCCGGGCCCTGTCGCCAAGGCCCGGCCGGATGTGCAGCGTTGACACGCTTCGTTGACGCGACCTCAGCCGAGGAGGGTGCGCAGCTCGACGTGCTCGAGACCGTGGGCCTCGGCGACGGACTGGTAGACCACCTTGCCGTCGTGCGTGTTCAGGCCCTTGGCCAGCGCCGGGTCACGGCGCAGCGCCTCGACCCAGCCGCGGTTCGCCAGCTCCACGATGTAGGGCAGCGTGGCGTTGGTGAGGGCGTAGGTGGAGGTGTTCGGCACCGCGCCGGGCATGTTGGCGACGCAGTAGAAGACCGAGTTGTGGACCTCGAAGGTCGGCTCGGCGTGCGTGGTGGGACGCGAGTCCTCGAAGCAACCGCCCTGGTCGATCGCGATGTCGACAAGGACACTTCCGGGCTTCATCTTGGCGACGAGCTCGTTGGTGACCAGCTTGGGGGCCTTGGCGCCGGGGATCAGGACGGCACCGACGACGAGGTCGGCCTCGACGACGGCCTTCTCCAGCTCGTAGGCGTTGGAGACGATCGTCTGCACCTTGGTGCCGAAGATCTTGTCGGCCTCGCGGAGCTTGTTGATGTCCTTGTCGAGCAGGGTGACGTGGAAGCCGAGACCCACGGCGATCTGCACCGCGTTCCAGCCGGAGACGCCACCGCCGATGACGACGGCCTTGCCGGCGGCGACACCGGGCACACCACCGGGCAGCACACCGCGGCCGCCGGCCTGGCGCATCAGGTGGTACGCGCCGACCTGCGGGGCGATCCGGCCCGCGACCTCGGACATCGGGGCGAGCAGCGGCAGCGCGCGGCCGGCCGTCTCGACGGTCTCGTAGGCGATGGCGGTGGTGCCGGACTCCAGCAGCGCGTCCGTGCACTCCTTGGACGCGGCCAGGTGCAGGTAGGTGAAGAGCGTCTGGTCCTTGCGGAGGCGGTGGTACTCCTCCGCGATCGGCTCCTTGACCTTCAGCAGCAGGTCGGCGGTGCCCCAGACCTCGTCGGCGGTGCCGAGGATGGTGGCACCGGCGGAGACGTACTCCTCATTCGTGATGGACGAGCCGAGGCCGGCGTCCTTCTCGATGAAGACCTGGTGGCCGTGGCGGACGAGTTCGTTGACTCCGGCGGGCGTGATGGCCACGCGGAACTCGTTGTTCTTAACCTCGCGGGGGATGCCGACCTTCACGTCGATCACGGTCCTTGAATGAGAGGGTGCAGGAGGAATTATCCCCTCATGCGATGCATGACGGAACTGACCGCGCCGTACGCGGCCCAGCCAGTCTATTGAAGGACCTGCTCTTGTCTAGCCTTGCAAAGCATTAATTTCTGCCAGAGGCACTACCGATTTCGCAGGTCACTCCGGGTGATCTTCGAGGAGACGCTCCCCCACGGCGCGATGGACCCCTGCCGCTGCCGGGTCGCCGAGCCGTTCGAGGGTGTCCGCAATCCGTAGCTGGAGCGTCGCCTGAAGCCGTCCGTCGTCCGCTTTCCGGGCGGTTTCGAGGGCCTCCTGGCAGGTCCGCAACGCCTCCTCGGGCCGTCCCGCGCACTCCTGGACCCGGGCCACCTCCCCCATCGCCCGCGCCTGGCCGGCCGTCTCGCCGAGCCGGCGATGCGTCCTGGCGGCCGCCCGCCACTCCTTGAGCGCCTCGCCCCACCGCCCCGCGGAGACGTACACCCCGCCGATCCGGCCGTGCAGCCGCGCCGCCGCACCAGCCTCGCCGCGGGCGAGCCGCAGCTCCAGCGCCCGCCCGAACCAGTCGGCGGCCCGCTGCCAGTCGCCCAGTTCGGTGTACGTCTCCCCCAGCGACTCCAGCGCCCGCACGGTGGCCACCGGGTCCTTCACCGAACGGGCCGCCTCCAGCGCGCTCCGGTAGCGGGCGGCCGCCTGAGCGGTCCGGCCCGCCTGGCCGTCCAGATCGGCGAGGTTCAGCAGCGCGGCGGCCTTCTCGCGCGCCAGCCCGCGCCGCTCGGCGACCTGCAGGACGAGCCCGTGCAGCACATAGAGGTCGGGCGCCGCGGCCTTCGCCCCCCGGTGCGCGAGCAGCGTCCGGGTCAGCGCGGCCATCAACCGCCGGTCCAGGGTGTCCAGTTCACCGTCCGCGGCGGCGATCCGGGCGGCTTCGAGCAGCGCGCCGCGGCGGCTGCGCAGCCACTGCGCGGCGGCGCCCGGGGAGCTGAAGCGGAGCGAGCGGGGCAGCCCGGCGACCTGCTGGCGGGCGGGGGAACCGTCCGGCTCGCCCATCGCCCGGCACGACTGCAGCAGCCGTACGGTCCGCTCCAGCATCCGGGCACGGGCCAGCTGGACCTCGGCCGGCCGTTCGTGCTCCCGGAGCAGTTCGCGCACCAGCGCGTCGAGGCAGCCGGGGAGGCGGTACCGCGGGAGCAGCGCGGCGTCAGGCGTACGGGTGCCGGGGTCCGCGTCGTCCCCGGCGGCGACCGGCCGCAGCAGGCCGAGCGCGGCGAAGTCGCCCAGCGCCGTGGCCGCCGCGGCCACCGAGCAGCCGGCCAGCGCGGAGGCGATCTGCGCGTCCACGAGGCCGTCCGGTGCCAGGGTGATCAGCCGCAGTATCCGCGCGGCGGTCGGCGACAGCGCCGCGTGGGCGAGGTGGAAGGCGCGGAACAGCGGGCGGCCGCCGCTGGGCAGGTCCGCGGGCAGCGGGACGGCGTCCAGCGCCTGCCGCAGATCGGCGACCGAGGACTTGGGGCGGGCGGCGAGCCAGGCACCGGCCAGGACCAGCGCGGCGGGCTGGCCCCCGCACAACTCGGCGACGCTCTCGGCGGTCCGCGGGTCGACGGTGATCCGGGTCGGTCCGGCGTAGCGGGCGAGGACCTCGACGCAGGCCGCGCTGTCCAGGCCCCCCAGGGCGCACGGCCGGACGTCCGGAATGCCGGTCAGCGGCCCCTGCGAGACCACCAGCACCAGGCAGTCCGGGGCGTCCGGCAGCAACGGCTCGACCTCGTCGGCGCCCGGGGCGTCGTCGAGGAACAGCAGTGCCCGGCGCCCGGCGAGCGCACCGCGCAGCCGCTCGGTCAGCTCGTCGTCCGCGGCGCCCGGCGGCGCGTCCTCGCCGAGGTCGGTCAGCAGGTCGCGGGCGGTGCGCCCGGTGTCGGCCGGCCGCGCGCCCGGCCCGGTCAGCGTCGCCCGCAGCACCCCGTCGGGGTAGCCGCCGGCCAGCTCGCGCAGCAGTTCCTCGGCGAGCGCCGTACGGCCGGAGCCGGGGCGGCCGGCGATCAGCAGCACCCGGCTGCGCGCGCCCTTGCGCCCGGAGAGGGTGTCCAGACCGGCCCGGGCGATGTCGGCGCGCAGCTCCTTGAGCTCACGGCGGCGGCCTGCGAACCCCGTGGCCGGCCGCGCGGCCCCGGGTCCGCCCTGCTCGAAGGGGGTGGCGGGCTTGGGGAGCGGTGCCGGGACGGCGGGGCGGGCGGGGGCATCGTTCCGACGGGGCCCGGCATCCGGCCGGCCCGGTACCGCCGCGCAGGGCACACCCGCCGCCTCCGGCGGGAGGTGCTCCCCGCCCACCGCCTGATCCGTCACCGGTCACGCTCCGTCCACCTGCGCGTACGAGCCCGCCCGCGAGCGCGGACGGGGTCGCCGTCGAGCGTAGTTCACGCCCCGTCACGTCCCGTGCGGAGCACGTCGGTTGGGTCACCCGATCGGATCGGCGGATCATCCGACCGGTACGCGGCCGGGTCGGGCGGCCGGCGCTCAGGCCTCGAAGGGACGGGCCGGCCACGGCGCGTCGGCCGGCCGCAGCGCGTCGAGCCCCGCACCGCCCTCGGCGGCGATCAGCGCCAGCACCCCCACCACGAGGCAGTTGTTGTGCAGCTCACCGGCGAGCACGCCACGCACCAGCTCCTCGCGCGGCACCCGCGCCAGCTCCATGTCGGCCTCCTCCTCGGAGACCTCGAACCGCTCCCCCTCGGCCTCGGACAGATCGCGGGCCAGGAAGATCCGCACCGCCTCGTCGCAGCCGCCGGGCGTGGTGTAGACGTCGGTCAGCACCCGCCAGTCCTCGGCCTTGACGTGCGCCTCCTCGTACAGCTCGCGCTGCGCGGCGTGCAGCGGGTTCTCACCGGGAACGTCGAGCAGCCCGGCGGGGATCTCCCAGAGCCTGTGGCGTACGGGGTGGCGGTACTGGCGCAGCACCAGCACCCGGCCCTCGCCGTCGAGGGCGAGTACGGCCACGGAACCGGGGTGGACCTGGTAGTCGCGGGTGACCGTGGTGCCGTCCGGCATGACCACCTCGTCGGTGCGCACGCTGGTCTTGTTCCCGGTGAACGGCGTCGTGGTAGCGGTGACCGTCCACTCCTCCGGGGTGTCCTTGATCGCCATGGCGCGACGTCCTCTCTGTATGTGCACAAGCTCGACCAACGCAGAAACCGGGGCACGACCTCCAGAAGGAGGCCGTACCCCGGCAACCGTATCGGCCGCTGTTCCGCTTACTTCGCGGCGCCCGTCTTCCGCGCGACCGCGGCCTTCACCAGCCCGGCGAAGAGCGGGTGCGGGCGGGTCGGGCGGGAGCGCAGCTCCGGGTGCGCCTGGGTGGCGACGAGGTAGGGGTGCGTCTCGCGCGGGTACTCGACGTACTCGACGAGCTTGTTGTCCGGCGACGTGCCGGAGAACTGCAGCCCGGCCTTCTTCTCCAGCTCACCGCGGTAGGCGTTGTTGACCTCGTAGCGGTGGCGGTGGCGCTCCTCGACGTACGGCTGGTCGCCGTAGACCTCGCGGACGATCGAGCCCTCGGCCAGCTTGGCCGGGTACATACCGAGCCGCATCGTGCCGCCCATATCGCCCTCACCTGCGACGATGTCCATCTGCTCGGCCATCGTGGAGATCACCGGGTGGGCGGCGGCCGGGTCGAACTCGGTGGAGTTGGCACCCTCGATACCGGCCAGGTTGCGGGCCGCCTCGATGACCACGCACTGCAGGCCCAGGCACAGGCCCAGCAGCGGGACGCGGTTCTCACGGGCGTAGGTGATCGCGCCGACCTTGCCGTCCACACCGCGGTCGCCGAAGCCGCCGGGGATGCAGATCGCGTCGCAGTCGGAGAGCTGGGCCGCGGCGCCGCCCGGGGTCTTGCAGTCGTCCGAGGCGACCCACTTGACCTTGACCCGGGCCTTGTTCGCGAAGCCGCCGGCCCGCAGCGCCTCGGTGACCGAGAGGTAGGCGTCGGGCAGGTCGATGTACTTGCCGACCAGCGCGACCTTGACCTCGTGGTCGGGGTTGTGGACGCGGTCGAGCAGGTCCGCCCACTGGGTCCAGTCCACATCGCGGAACGGCAGGTCCAGCTTGCGCACGACGTAGGCGTCCAGTCCCTCGGCGTGCAGCACCTTGGGGATGTCGTAGATCGACGGGGCGTCGATGGCGGCGACCACCGCGGCCTCGTCCACGTCGCACATCAGCGAGATCTTGCGCTTGATGGCGGTGGGCACCTCGCGGTCGGCGCGCAGCACGATCGCGTCGGGCTGGATACCGATGTTGCGCAGCGCCGCGACCGAGTGCTGGGTCGGCTTGGTCTTCAGCTCACCGGACGGGCCGATGTAGGGGAGCAGCGAGATGTGCACGACGAAGACGTTGTCCCGGCCGACCTCGTGGCGGACCTGGCGGACGGTCTCCAGGAACGGCAGCGACTCGATGTCGCCGACCGTGCCGCCGACCTCGGTGATCACGACGTCGACGTCCTCGGTCGCCATCCGCCGGATGCGGTGCTTGATCTCGTTGGTGATGTGCGGGATGACCTGCACGGTGTCGCCGAGGTACTCACCGCGGCGCTCCTTGGCGATCACGGTGTTGTAGACCTGGCCGGTGGTCACGTTCGCCGAGCCGTCGAGGTCGACGTCGAGGAACCGCTCGTAGTGGCCGATGTCCAGGTCGGTCTCGGCCCCGTCGTTGGTGACGAAGACCTCGCCGTGCTGGAACGGGTTCATCGTGCCGGGGTCGACGTTGAGGTACGGGTCGAGCTTCTGCATCGTGACCCGCAGGCCCCGCGCCTTCAGGAGGGCACCCAGGCTGGAGGCCGTGAGCCCCTTGCCCAGCGAGGAGGCGACGCCCCCGGTGACGAAGAGGTGCTTGGTCGTCGAGGATTTGGGCGGCATGGCCAAGAGGGAGCTCCCGTGGTCGCGAGGTGGAGAGGTGCGAGGCGGCGCCGTCCGGAGTTTTCAGGGGTGCCGTCGCTGCGGTTCGGGGGTTCTCGTGCCCACCGGTCCACGGGGTACCAGGCTATCAGCGACCGGCCATGGTCGCTCCCGGCCACGCAGCGGCAATCGTGCGCGGGGCCTACTTGACCGTGTCACGTGACGGAGGCCACCCGATCGGAGCACCTCACTCGTCGCGAGCGTCGCGCGGATCACCCGCGTGCGTCGTATCCTGCTCGGACACTCGCAACGAGCCGTCCGGGAAGGCACCACCCCCGCCCGATTTCCGGTCCCGCTGCTCGGCGACGTTTCATGGGCAGGACGGACCGATTCACAACGTCCCATGGGGGGCGTGACTCCAGTTCGACGGGAGATGCACGTGGCCGGGCGCATCGAGGACTACGCACTTATCGGCGATATGCAGACCGCCGCTCTAGTGTGCAGGGACGGGACGGTCGACTGGCTGTGCCTGCCCCGCTTCGACTCGCCGGCGGTCTTCGCAGGACTGCTGGGCACAGAGGAGCACGGTTTCTGGCGGATCGGGCCGGTCAACGGTGCCGAACCGCGGCCGGCGGACCGCCGGCGCTATCGCGGCGATTCACTCGTACTGGAATCCGAGTGGGACACTCCGCGCGGTACCGTCCGGGTGATCGACTTCATGCCGCCGCGCGACGGCGCACCGCAGGTGATCCGCATCGTGGAGGGCGTCAGCGGACGCGTCCCGATGCGCTCGGAGCTGCGGATGCGGTTCGCGTACGGCTGGGTGGTGCCGTGGGTGCACAAGGTCGACGGCCGTACGGTCGCGGTCGCCGGCCCGGACTCGGTGTGGCTGGACACCGAGGCGGAGACCTACGGCAAGGACCTGACGACCTTCTCCGACTTCACCGTCTCGCCGGGCGAGCGGATCGCGTTCACGATCAGCTGGCAGCCCTCGCACCACCCGCAGCCGGCCGTGGCGGACCCCGAGGGGTCGCTGGAGGCCACCGAGGAGTTCTGGCGCGAGTGGGTCGAGCACTGCACGTACCACGGTCCCTACCGTGACGCGGTGGTGCGCTCGCTGATCACGCTCAAGGCGCTGACGTACGCGCCGACCGGCGGGATCGTGGCGGCGCCGACGACCTCGCTGCCGGAGTGCCTGGGCGGCGTCCGCAACTGGGACTACCGCTTCACCTGGCTGAGGGACGCGGCGATCACCCTGTCCTCCCTGCTGCGCACCGGCTACCGCGAAGAGGCGCGGGCCTGGCGGGAGTGGCTGCTGCGGGCGGTGGCCGGCGACCCGGACAACCTGCAGATCATGTACGGCATCGCCGGCGAGCGGGAGTTGGGCGAGAACGAGCTCAACTGGCTTCCCGGGTACGAGAATTCACGTCCGGTGCGGGTCGGCAACGGCGCCGCCGGCCAGCTCCAGCTCGATGTCTACGGCGAGGTCACCGAGGCGCTGCACCTGGCACACATGACGGGTCTGGCGCGCAACGACTACGCCTCGCTGCTCCAGATCAAGCTGATCCAGTGGGTGGAGAAGCACTGGGACGAGCCGGACGAGGGCATCTGGGAGGTCCGCGGCCCGCGCCGGCACTTCGTGCACTCCAAGGTCATGACCTGGGTCGCGGTCGACCGCACGGTCAAGCTGATCGAGTCCGGGGACGTCGACGGCCCGCTGGAGCGCTGGAAGGACCTGCGCGAGACGATCCACCGGGACGTCTGCGAGAAGGGTTACGACAAGGAGCGCAACACCTTCACCCAGTCCTACGGCTCGCAGGAGCTGGACGCCTCGCTGCTGCTGATCCCGCAGATGGGCTTCCTGCCCCCGGACGACAAGCGCGTCATCGGCACGATCGAGGCGATCCAGCGGGAGCTGGGAACCGAGGACGGCTTCGTGCTGCGCTATCCGACGGCCGGCGAGGGCGTCGGCGTGGACGGCCTGGAGGGCGACGAGGGGGCGTTCCTGGCCTGCTCGTTCTGGCTCGCCGACGACCTGGCGATGATCGGCCGGGTGGACGAGGCCCGCAAGCTCTTCGAGAAGCTGCTCTCGCTCCGCAACGACCTGGGCCTGCTGGCGGAGGAGTGGGACCCCAGGGCCAAGCGCCAGGTGGGCAACTTCCCGCAGGCGTTCAGCCACGTTCCGCTGATCGACACCGCGCTGCGGCTGACGGCCAGCGGGGCCTACGGGGGGTAGCCCGGCGATGTGACACCTCGCGGCCGCCCCCGGCCGGTTCCGGGGGCGGCCGTGGCGTGTGGGTCAGAAGGGGGTCAGCGTGAGGGTGATCTCCTTCGGGGCGCCGTCCTCGATGTACGAGGCGAAGCCGGCGACGTCGTCGAAGGCGAAGCCGTAGGCCTTGCCGTCCCGGGTCGCGGCGTGCATGGCCTTGGCGTAGTGGTTGGTCAGCCGCTGCTGGTAGAAGGCGGCCGGGTCGGTGGTGGGCTGGCCGGCGTGCGAGGTCAGGGTGGAGCGGTTGAGGGCGGCGCCCAGGACGGCGGCCACCGGGCCGGTGGTGCCGTCGTTGGGGGCGGCGAGGGTGCCGTCGCAGAAGAGGACGTCGCGGGTGGACGGCTTGTCGAAGGAGACCGTGCCGGTGGGGGCACCTCCCTGGCCCTCAAGGCCTTGGGGGACCTTGAAGGTGAGCCTGCCGCCGCTGACCCGGCCGGTGAAGGCGCCCGCGTTCGTGGTGACGGTCAGGTCCTTGGTCGCGTAGGCGGACCAGGCCTCGTCGACGGCCGGGGCGAGGTAGTCCTCGGCGAACAGCCCGCTGTCCAGGCCGTGGCCGGGGGCGATCACCCGCCGGTCGCCGACGACCAGGCGGTCGAAGCCCTCGGCGGCCCGGACGTCGGCGAAGATCTTGGCGCGGGCGCCGTCCTTGAGGGTGCCGGTGGTCTGCTCCTTGGCTCCGGAGAGCTTGATCGCCAGCGGGACGCTGAACATGTCGACCATGGTGGTGTTGCAGTACATCCCACCGGCGTTGTACGTGAACTCCGCGCAGTCGTGCAGCACGTCGTAGTTGGGGTCGCCCAAGACCCAGCCCGCCGGATAGGCGAGCGCGGCCTTGCCGTTGCCGTCCTCGACGGCCTTGAACTTCAGCTTGCCGCCGAGCGCGGTGTAGATCCGGCCGGACATCTGGGGCAGCTGGAGGGTCGTGGTGCCGCCGGCGGCGAGCGGTATGGCGTAGTCGGTGAAGCCGTCCGGACCGTTGTCGGCCAGCGCGACGGGCTTGAGCTCGCCGTCCGGGGTGACATGCACCTGCTGGGTCCCGTCGTTGCCCACGACATAGATCCAGACCGAGGAATTGGCGTACTCACCGGAGTCGTTGACGATGTGCAGCGGCATCGCGGCGGCGGACCGGCGGGCCGGGGCCGCGGTGGGGGCGGGGGCGCCGATCGCACGGCCGGCCAGGGCGAATCCGGAGGCGGTCGCGGCGCCGGCGGCGAGAGAGCCGAGCAGGCTGCGGCGAGTGATCACGAGCTGACTCCTTGCGGGGTGGTGCGCCGGTCGGTGGGGGCGGGGGCGGCGGCGGTCCCGTCGCCCGTACGGGCCTTCGCGGGCGGCTGTACGGAGACGGCGACATGGTCGACGAGGAGCGAGCCGCCGGGCCGGGTGGCGTCGGTGGGGGTGGCGGAGCCGGCGACGCCGTCCGGGAACGCCCCGCCCATCGCGAGGTTGAGCAGCAGGAAGTGGCCGTGGTGGGTGGCCTTGGCCCAGGTGTCGGCGTCCAGCTCGGAGGCGCCGACGGTGTGGAACCGCTGACCGTCGACGTACCAGTTCAGCGACTCCGCGGCGCTGTCGGTGCGGTCGAGCTCCAGCGCGTAGGTGTGGAATCCGGCCTGGCAGGCGCTGTCCGGGCAGGCACGGGAGTCGCCCTTGCCCTGGGTCTCGTCGCACGGCCCGCCGGGGTTGACGCCGCAGTGCAGCACGCCCCAGACCTTGTTGATCCCGTTGACGTTCTCCATGATGTCGAACTCGCCGATGCCCGGCCAGTTCCAGTAGTTGCCCCGGTAGTCGGCGCCCAGCGTCCAGAAGGCCGGCCAGTAGCCGAGCGCGTCGGCACCGGAGACGTCGGGCATCCGGATGCTCGCCTCGATCCGCAGCTTGCCGCCGGCCGGGGCGGCGAAGTCGCTGCGCCGGGACTCGATACGGCCCGAGGTCCAGGTGGCGCCGTCCTTCAGCGCGGTGATCTTGAGGTGGCCGGCGCCGTCGAGCTGAAGGTTCTCGGGCCGGTCGGTGTAGGTCTGGCGCTCACCGGTGCCCCAGTTGGCCGGGCCGCCCGGGTAGCCGGTACCGGTGTCGGTGATCCAGTCGTCGGCGGAGGGGCGCGATCCGGCGGCGCCGTCGAAGTCCGTACGCCAGACTTCCTCGAAGCGGGCGGGGGCGCCCTCGGCCCCGGCTCGGGGCGGCAGGTCCGACGCCGCGGAGGCCGTCGGGAGAGTGAGGGCACAGGTGGTGGCGAGTGCGGCGCTCGCGGTGAGGAGCACCGCTCTGGTGAGGTATCCGGCCCGTATGGCGGACCGCTTTCTCATGCTCATGACATTCTCTCCTCGGCACAGTGGGGGGTCGTGAGGAGTTCCGTGGGGGTACCCGGCGTGAGAGCGCTCTCATATCGTGTGCTGTGAACCCTGCCGACTCGACGGCACACCGTCAAGTCACCGCGTGGAAAAAGGAGTTCGATGGTGTCTGAGCCGAACGGCCCACGGCCGACGCTGGAGGCGGTCGCGGCGCGCGCCGGGGTCTCCCGCGCGACGGTGTCCCGCGTCGTCAACGGCGGGGCGGGCGTACGGGCGGTGGTCCAGGAGCGGGTCCAGCAGGCGGTGCGCGAGCTGGGCTATGTGCCGAACAGCGCGGCCCGCACGCTGGTCACCCGCCGCACCGGAGCGGTCGCCGTGGTCATCGCGGAGCCGGAGACCCGGGTCTTCACCGACCCCTTCTTCGGCCGCCAGCTTCGCGGCATCAGCCGCGCGCTGGCCGCCGCCGACACCCAGCTCCTGCTGATGTTCGTCGAGCACCGCGCCGACTACGACCGCATCGGGCGCTATCTGTCGGCCGGCCATGTCGACGGCGCGCTGATGTTCTCGCTGCACCACGACGACCCGCTGCCCGCCATGGCCGAGCGCGCCGGACTGCCCACCGTCTACGGCGGCCGGCCCGGCTGGGCGGGCGCCGACCGGGCACCACGGCCGCTGTACGTCGACACCGACAACCGCGACGGGGCCCGCCAGGCCGTACGCCATCTGCTCGACCGCGGCCGCCGCCGGATCGCGGTGATCACCGGACCGCTCGACCAGACCTCGGCGCTGGACCGGCTCGACGGCTACCGGGAGGCGCTGGGCGCGGCGGAGCCGGACCCCCGGCTGATCGCGGACGGCGCCTTCACCGCGCAGGGCGGCGAACGCGCCATGGCCCGGCTGCTCGACGCGGCACCGGACCTGGACGCCGTCTTCGCCTGCTCCGACCTGATGGCGAACGGCGCCCTGCGCACGCTGCGGGCGCGCGGGCGGCGGGTCCCCGACGATGTGGCCGTGGTCGGCTACGACGACCTTGAGCCGGCGGCCTGGGCGGATCCCCCGCTGACCACGGTCCGCCAGGACGTGGAGGAGATGGGGCGGCTGATGGCCCGGTTGCTGCTGCGGCTGCTGGATCCGCGCCGGGCGGGTGGGGCCGAGGAGGCGGGCATGGCGGAGCTGGCGCCGGTGATCACGCAGGCGCGGCTGGTGGTGCGGGAGTCGACGTGACGGGGCGGGGGTGAATGGTGGGGCGGGGGTGAATGGGGCGCAGGTGAATGGTGGGGCGCGGCGGCCGGATCACCCCCGGCCGGGTCGACGAACGCCCCGGGCGCCCGCCCACGCGCCGTACCGTGCGACTCCGGATAGCGGACTACGGGTACCGTTCCTCGCCATGGGGCCGGAAGCACAGATCGAAGCCGAGATCACGGTACGCAGGGCGCTGGAGCTGCCCGCACTGCGGCGCGGGCTGCCGGAGGTGCTGGCCGGCGGGGACCGCCTGGACCGCGCGGTGCGATGGGTGCACGCGGGCGAGGTCCCGCATATCGCCTCGCTGCTCAAGGGCGGCGAGCTGCTGCTGACCACCGGCCTGGGGCTGGGTTCCCGGCCCTCCGAGCAGCGGGCCTTCATCCGCAAGCTCGCGGACCGCGAGATCGCCGCTCTCGTCGTCGAGCTGGGCTCGCGTTTCGAGTCACTGCCCTCGGCGCTGGTCGACGCCGCCCGGGACTGCGGCCTGCCGCTGATCCAGCTGCACCGCGAGGTCCCGTACGTCACGGTGACCGAGGCGATCCACACCGAGATCATCAACAGCCACTACGCGCTGCTGCGGCGCGCCGACGAGATCCTGCGCCGCTGTACGGACGTCCTGCTGCGCGGGGGCGGTGCCCCGGAGGTGCTGCGGTTGCTGGCCGTCTTCACCGGCAACCCGCTCTGCCTGGAGGCCCCCGACGGCAGCCCGCTGTACGCGGCGGGCCCGGAAACCGGCGCCGAGGGCGGCGGGCCCGCGGACGCCGACCCCCTGCTGGCCTGGGAGGGGCTGCGCGAGCGCGGCGTACGCATCGATGTGCCCGGCGGCGGCCACGGCCCCGACGCGGTCCGCGCACGTCTCGTCCTGCTGCCGGTCAACGCCCCCGTGGCGCCGGTGCACCGGATCGCCGCCGAGCGCGCCGCCGACCTGCTCGCCGTCGTCATGCTCCAGTCCCGCCAGGAGGAGGTGCTCGCCGCCCGGGGACGCGGCGACTTCCTCGCCGACCTGGCGGAGGGCCGGATCTCCGCGGCCGAGGCGCCCGCGCAGGCCCGCCTGCTGGGTTTCCGCCCCGGCTCGGACCCCGTCCTCCCGGTCGTCATGCGGCTGCCCGCCGGCCTGCCCACTCCCGGCAGCTGGGCGCTGCTCGCCCAGGCCCTGCGTGAGGAGCTCGCCGCCCCGGGGGCGCCGGTGCTCCTCGGGGTACGCCCCGTGGAGGGCAGGGTCCCGGTGCTCGTGGCGCTGCGCGCCGGCCAGGACCGCGAGGCGCTCGCCGACCGGATCGCCGAGGCGCTGCGGGCCGGCGTCGTCCGCGCGGGTCTGGACCGGCCGACCGCGCACCGCCCGGTGGTCGTCGTCGGCACGGCGGGCGACTGGGCGGCGGCGGGTCCCGGCCTGCGTCATGCGGCACAGGCCGCGGCCGCGGCCCAGGGACTGCCGGAGCAGCCCTGGTACGACGCGCGCCGGCTCGACATCGAGCTGCTGCTGTGGCGGATGCGCGAACAAGGCGAACAGGGTGTGCTCACCGACTTCGTGGAGCGCGCCATCGGCCCCCTGCTCGCCCACGACCGCGGTGCCCGCCAGCCGCTGCTGCCCACGCTGGAGGCCTATCTGGCCAGCGCCGGCCGCAAGGCGGAGACCGCCCGCGACCTGAACGTCAACCGCCAGACCCTGTACGACCGACTGGCCCGCATCGCCCAACTACTGGGCACCGACCTGGACGACCCGCAGACGGTCCTGGGCCTGCGGCTGGCCCTGCGCGCCCGGCGCCATACGGACAAGGCCTGAGGCCACCGAGGTGCGCCGGCCTGTCACCGACGTCTTGGAAAGCGCACCTAGAGTGGCTGGGGCGGCTGCGTCAACTCGTCGTAGACGCTGAGTACCTGGGCGACGGTGTCGTTCTCGCTCGGCCAGCCGGCCGCCTGGAGACGGCCCGCGGCCGCGAGCGCGTCCCGGCGTGCGGGATCGCCGAGCAGCGCGAGAACGGAGTGGCCCATGGCGGTGGCGTCCCCGTATCGGACCAGTTCCGCGGCCCGGCCGACCAGTTCACGGGTGCCGCCGGTGTCGGTGGCGACCAGTGGCACCCCGGCGCGCAGCGCCTCCTGGGCGATCAGCGAGCGCGCCTCCCACCTGCTGGGCAGCACCACCAGGTCGGCGGCGGCGAGCAGTCCGGGCACGTCGTCGCGGCGGCCCAGCAGCTGGACCGGCAGCTGCTCGGTGTCGATCCGCCGTTGCAGCGCGGCCCGTTGGTCGCCCTCCCCCGCGATGGCCACCAGCGGCTGCGGATCGAGCGCGCACCACGCGTGCGCCGCGTCCAGCAGCAGGTCATGGCCCTGGCTGCGGTCGAGGCGGCCGACCGCGAGCAGCAACGGGCGGTCCACCGCGCCCAGTTCGGCGCGCTCCTTGTGGCGCGTGCGGTCCTGGTCCTCCGGTTCGGGCGGCGCGTCACCGGACCGGGGGCGCGGAATCGCGACCGGCGCGAGCCGTGCGTCGCGGGCGCCCCGCTCGCGCGCCCGGTCCACGAGATCGGAGCAGGCGCCCAGGACCACGGCGGCGGCCCGCGCCACCCGCCGTTCCATCAGATGCACCAGCCCGGCCCGCGCGCCCTCGGTGTGCGCCTTGGTGTGCCAGGTGATGACCAGGGGAACCCGTCGCCCTCCCCTGGGGCTGCGCAGTCCGCGCAGTGCCATCGAGGCGCGCAGACCGGCCCGCAGGCCGTGCGCATGGACCAGGTCGGCATCCCAGCACGCGCTGCGCAGCAACGCCACACTCGCGGGATCCGTCCGCGGGGGAACGTGCACGAACCGCGCCCCGGCGCCGGTGAAGTCGTAGGCCGCCTCGGCTTCCGGTGTGGCGCACACGGTCACCCGTACGCCGCGCGCGACCAGCCCTTCGGCCAGCGAGCGGACATGTGCCGCGCTGCCTGCGCTGCCGTGCCCCAGCACCTGGACCGTGCGCAGCGGCGACAGCCCGTGCGTCGAGGTCGGGGTGCTGATCACGTGGTCGGGGCTCCTGGGTCGGGTCGGGGACGGGAGGGACCGTACCGGCAGGTCGGCCCCCTGCTGCGGGACGCTCCGGCACACGGCCGGGCGACCACCGGCCCGCCCGGACAGACGGGCAGCGGCACGGCGCACGCACGCGGAACTGCGCACCGCGCCCCAGGATGCCAGCCCGGCGCCGTCAATTCGGCACCGTCCGCCCGCCGTTCCGGTGGGAAGTCTCACCCCAGCGCTCACCGGATCACCCACATGGGCGACAAACCGCCCGCGCGGGTCAACGGTCCCTTCGGGTGAGCCGCCCCTCCGGAGTGCGCCCGCCGGGGCGATACGGGGCGCGCACGCCGTTCCCCGGGGCGCGCCCGAACCCGGTCCGTATGGACGGTCGGGGGCCGACGGCCTCGACGGTCCGGTGGAGGGACGCGAGGCGTCAGAGCGCCGCGGCCGCCCGGCTGACGCGGTCCCCGGCTGCCGCGGCGGCGATCAGTCCGGCGGCGTGTGCGGCCAGTCCACGACGGCCGTTCGACGTCACGACGGCGAGCCCGAGGGCCGCGCCGAGCGCGTGCGCTCCGGCGTCCCCGAGCATGGTGCGCTCACCCAGGTCGTCGCCGGCGACGGCGGCCGCGGCGCCCATGGGAGCGGCGGACAGCGCTCCCGCGGGCCCGCACCGCAGCAGCCCGGGCGCCCCGATGGCCAGTACGGCGCCGGCCGCCCGGCCCGGCCGGACGTCCAGGAGGTTCACCAGATGGGCCGAGCCCGCGATCACCACGCCCGCCAGCAGCTTGTCGGCCGGGCGTTCCTTCAGCAGAGCCCCGGCCGCGAGCCCGGCGGCACCGATCCCGAACAGCTTCACCGCCCCGCTGGTGACCTCGCGTTCCCGCAGCGCCGAGAGGTGCGCCCGAAAGCCCCGCCGGGGGTCGTCCGCACCGAAGACGTCGTCGTACGCCCCGCAGCCCCCGGCGGCCAGCACGGCCAGTGCCGTCGTGGTCCGGGCGCGGGCGGGCAGGCCCGGCGCGGTGGCGGCGGCGAGCGCGGTGCCGGCGGTCGTCGCGAGCCCCGCATGCAGGTGCACGGTCCGACCGGCGTAGTTCTTGCGCTCCCACAGGACGGCGCCACCGGGCGGACGGCTCCTGAGCGCCGCGTATGCGGCCCGCGTCGCCCCCGCCGCCCCGAGCAGCGCCGAGATCCGCCCCAGCACCCTGCCGCCTGCCGTCGCCGCCATGTCGCTCCCCTCGCCCGGCACCGTGCCGCGCTCAACTGCCGCCACCCTAGGGCGTGTCCGCTAGCTGCCCTTGCGTGCCGTTTCGAGTAGCTCCTCCGCATGTGCGCGGGCCGTTTCGGAGTCCTCCTGGCCGGCCAGCATCCGGGAGAGTTCGCGGACCCGCTCCTCGCCCTCCAGGACCGTGACACCGCTCCTGGTGACCGACCCGTCGTTCGTCTTGGCAACCAGCAGCTGCCGGTCCGCGAACGCCGCGACCTGCGGAAGGTGTGTGACGACCACGACCTGCGCCGACTTCGCGAGCCTGGCCAGCCGCCTGCCGACCTCGACGGCCGCCTTGCCGCCGACGCCCGCGTCGACCTCGTCGAAGAGGTACGTCGGTACGGGGTCGGAGCCGGCGAAGACCACCTCGACGGCGAGCATCACCCGGGACAGCTCACCGCCGGACGCCCCCTTGGCGATCGGCCGGGGCGGTGCGCCCGGGTGCGGGGCGAGGAGCAGTTCGACCTCGTCGGCACCGGCCGGCCCGTAGGCCACGGTGCGGCCGCCCACCTCGATCCCGTCGGCGTCCTCGGCGACCTCGGTCTGGCGGATCTCGACGGTCACACGGGCGTGCGGCATCGCGAGTTCGGCGAGTTCGGCGGTGACCGCGGCCGCGAAGCGCTCCGCCGACGCCGTCCTGGCGTCGGTCAACGCCTGGGCCAGCTCACCCAGTTCGGCCCGGAGCGCATCGCGCTCGGCGGTCAGCTCGCCGATCCGGTCGTCGTCGCCGTCCAGTTCGGCCAGCCGGGCGGCGCTCTGCTCCGACCACGCCAGAACCGCCGCGATGTCCTTGCCGTACTCGCCGTACTCGCCGTATTTGCGGGTCAGGTGGTTCAGAGCGGCGCGGCGCTCCTCGACCGCGGCGAGCCGCAACGGGTCGGCGTCCAGGCCGTCGGCGTAACTGGCCAGCTCGCCCGCCACGTCCGCCATCAGGATCCCGATCTCGCCGAGCCGCTCGGCGAGCGCGGCGAGCTCCTGGTCGTGGCTTCGTACGGCCTCCAGCGCGCGGTGCGCACCGGCGACCAGGGTGGTGGCGTCGACGCCCTCGGGGTCCTCGGGGTTGCCGGCCAGCGCGGCGTGCGCGGCAGTCGCGGCGGAGGCCAGCGCCTCGGCGTGCCCGAGCCGCTCGGCCTCGGCGGCCAGGTCGGTGTCCTCACCGGGCTGCGGCTCGGCCGCCGCGATCTCGTCGAGACCGAAGCGCAGCAGATCGGCTTCCTGGGAGCGTTCCCGGGCCCGGGTGGTCAGCTCCTCCAGCTCGGTGGCGACGGCGCGCAGCCGGCGGTGGGCGGCGGTGTACTTGGCGAGCGGGACGGCGACCGCGTCCCCGGCGTAGCGGTCCAGGGCCTGGCGCTGGCGGGCCGGCCGCAGCAGGCCCTGCTGGTCGGTCTGGCCGTGCACGGCGACCAGGTCGTCGGCCAGCTCCCCCAGGAGCCCGACAGGTACGGAGCGGCCACCCACATGGGCACGTGAACGGCCCTCGGCGGAGAGCGTACGGCTGATCAGCAGCGCTCCGTCGTCCAGCTCGGCGCCGGCCTCCTCGGCCCGTACCGCGGCGGGGGCTTGGGCGCCGACGCTGATCCTGCCCTCCACCACCGCCGATTTGGCGCCGATCCGCACCAGGGCGGGGTCGGCGCGGCCGCCGAGCAGCAGGCCGAGGCTGGTGACGACCATGGTCTTGCCCGCGCCCGTCTCGCCGGTCACCGCCGTGAAGCCCGGGGACAGCTCGACAACGGCGTCGTCAATGACGCCCAGGGACCGGATCCGCATCTCCTCCAACACGGATAAGACCTTACGAGGTCCGGGGGCCGCCCCGCGACGGCCTCCCCCTTCCTCCTTCGCCCCGTACTGCGGAAAACCCCACCGAAAGACGGGTGGATTCCTCATGGTGCGTGATCACGCTCAGCCATCACGCTGATCACAGTGCGAAACGAAAGGTGTGCTCATGTCCAGCGGATTGGCGCGGGCGGCGCTGCGGGGTCACCGGCCCGCATTCACGGGGACGGCGGTGGCGACGCTGTTCGCCGCGACCGTGGTCGGCGCCTCGATGACGATGCTGACCGCGACGGGCGCGGAGGACGTCCCGCCCGCCGCGCGACGGGCGATGGCGGCCCACGGCGTCGGGGACATGGCTCTCGTCCTCCTCCTCGGCTCGGTCTATATGTCGATTTTCGTGGTCGCCTCGACGATGGGCACGACCGTCGCCCAGCAGCATCGCGAGTTCGCGATGCTGCGCGCGATCGGCGCCCGCCCCTGGCAGATCCGGCGGGCGACCGCCGCGCAGGCGGTGGCTGCCGCCGTCCCTTCGGCGCTCGCCGGCTGGGCACTGGGCGCGGCACTGGCGCGCTGGTGGTTCGACGGCATGGTCGCCCATGGCCTCGTTCCCCATGGGGTTCCCTTCCGATTCGGCTGGGCCGCGCTGCCGGTGTGCCTGGCGGTGGCGGTGGTGACCTCCGCGATCGCCGGAGTGCTCGCGGCGAGCCGGTTCGCGGCGCTGCGCCCCGCGCGGGCGCTCGAGGAGGCGGCGGCGGGCCGGCGGAAGGGTGCGGGGCTGCTGGGGCCGCGCCTCATCGGTCCGGCCGCCTGGCTGGTGTCCCGGCTGATCGGCCGGTTCGGCAGCGCCGCCGAGCTGGCGATGCAGAACGTCACGACGCAATCCCGCCGCTTCTCCGCCGCCGTCGTCCCGCTGGTCCTGGTGGTGGCGTTCGGCACGACGAAGATCGCGGTGCACACCACCGCCCAGCACCGGACCGGATCCGCCGGCCCGGCCGGCGAGGTGTGGCTGGACTACATCGGTACGGGTCTGTACGCGGGCTTCGCCGCCATCGCCGCGGCCAACACCCTGGCCATGATCACCGCCGAGCGCCGCCGCGATCTGGCGCTGCTGCGGCTGGTCGGCTCGCATCCGCGCCAGGTGCGGGCGATGGCCGCCTGGGAAGCGGCCGTCGTCGCGGGCACCGCCCTCGTTCTCGGCACGGCCATCGCGCTGTTCACCCTCGCTCCGATGCTGCAGAAGGCGTTCGGCGACGCGCTGCCCCATCTGCCCTGGACGACGGCCGGCGCGATAGCCGGCGGCACCCTGCTGCTCGCACTGCTCGCGACCGGTCTGCCCGTCCACATCGGCCTGCGCCGCCGCGCCACGGAAACCCTGGCCTCGGCCTGAGGCCGGCACGCACGCGGCCTCGACCGGCCCCCACCACGAGGCACGTCCCCGTGAACGTCCGATCCAGCACTGAACCACCGATCCAGCACCGCTCACCGCTCACCACTCACCGCTCCAGCATGAGGACCGAAGCACTATGAACGACCAAATCGGCACGGACAAACGGCCCGGCGGGCACGCCCCACCCCACCGCCGATCCGGGCCCGCCCGCCCGCGCCTCCCCCGCCGCTCGCCGCTGCTGCCGCTCGCCGCGGTGGCCGTCGCCGCCGCTCTGACCGCCACCGCGGCCTGTGCCGGCCCGGCCCGCGCGGACCGCTCCGGCACGGACGCCGGCGCCGCCCCACAAGACCCCGCCGCGGAGCGGTCCGCCCGCACCTCGGCCGGATCGCTGGAGGGCGTCTGGCGGATGGACGGCTACGGCACCCTCGTCACGCTCAAGGGCCGTGGACTGCGGACGTACGAGACCACCGCGGTGAGCTGCCTTCCCGGGGCCGTCAAGGGCACCCGCACCGGCGCCCCGGACGCGGCCGGCCGAACCCGCTTCGCGATCCCGGACTCGGCCCCGATCACCGTGGTCCCGGCGGGCGCCGGCCGCGCCCGGCTGACCGTGGAGGACAACGTCGGCCATCGGTCGCTGCACCGCATCGACGCGCTGCCGGCCCGCTGCGCGCAGCGCCCGTCGCGCGACCCCCGGGCGGCCTTCGACGTCCTGTGGCAGACCTATGCCGAGAACTACCCCTTCTTCCGCGCGAAGAAGATCGACTGGGCGACGGTCCGCGACCGCTACCGCCCCCGCATCACCGCAAGGACCACCGACGGCGAACTCCTCGCGGTGTTCCGGAAGATGATCGAGCCGCTGCACGACGCGCACACCCGGGTCGTGGCGGGCCCCGACCAGTGGTTCGCGGGCAAACGCCCCGGGACCGTCCTGCCCACTCCCGAATCCACCGCCCGTATCGACAAGGCGATCGCCGCGAACCTCGGCGCGGGCACCGTCCAGCGGCGCTGGGCCCAGGGCAGGCTGACCTACGCCGATCTCCCCGGCCGCATCGGCTACTTCCGTGTCACCCAGTTCGCCGGCTACACCGGCAAGGGCGACTATGCCGGCGATGTGGCCGAGCTCAACCGCGCCCTGAACTCGGTGTTCACCAGAGCCCGCACAACGGGCCCGGCGGCCCTGCGCGGGCTGATCGTCGACGTACGGCTCAACGGCGGCGGAGCCGACCCCCTCGGCCTGCGCATCGCCTCACGGCTGACCGACCGCCCCTATCCCGCCTACCGCAAGCGGGCCCGGAACGACCCGCGCGACCCGGGCAGGTTCACCACGCCCCAGCCGGCCCGCATCCGCCCGTATCACGGCCCGGTCTACACCGGCCCGATAGCGGTCCTCACCGGCCGGCTGACCATCAGCGCGGGTGAGACCTTCACCCAGTCCCTGATGGGCCGCTCCCCGGCCCCCACGCGCATCGGCGAGAACACCCAGGGCGTCTTCTCCGACATTCTGGACCGCAGGCTCCCGAACGGCTGGACCTTCGCCCTGCCCAACGAGGAGTTCCTGACGCCCGACGGCCGCACCTTCGACGGCGTGGGCATACCCCCGGCCGTCCCCACCCCGGTCTTCACCGAGGAGGAACTCTCCGCCCGGCAGGACTCCGCCCTCACCCGCGCCAGGGAGCTCCTCGCGCACCCGGCTCCACGGGACCGCCACTGAGGCGCCCCGTGCGGGGTCCGCGCCGGACGGGCCCCGGTGCCCCAGGAGCCCGTCCGATGGTCAGGCCCTAGTGAGGCGCTCCCCGCCACCCCGCCACCGGGAGGGCGAACTTGGCGACCAGACGATCTGTGAAGGAGGCATGATGCAGCCGCGCCAGACGTACGGGGACGGCGCCGCGGCGGACCTCGACGCGGGCACCGGCGGGGAGTTCGACGCTGCGCCGGCCGTCGCACCACAGCACACCGTGCGGGGTCTTGGGCTGCACCTCGACCGCGAGGACGGAACGGGGCGAGGTGACCAGCGGCTTGGCGAAGAGGGCGTGCGCGCTGATCGGGACCATCAGCAGGGCCTCGACCTCGGGCCAGACCACGGGACCGCCGGCCGAGAAGGCGTACGCGGTCGAACCGGTCGGGGTCGCGCAGACCACGCCGTCACCGCCGAAGCGCGAGACGGGCCGCCCGTCGACCTCCGTCACCACCTCCAGCATCCGCTCGCGCGCGGCCTTCTCCACCGACGCCTCGTTGAGGGCCCAGTCGGTGTGCACGACACTGCCGTTGTTGCGGACCAGGACGTCGAGCGTCATCCGCTCCTCGACCTCGTAGGCACGGGTGACGACCCGGTCGACGACCTTGTCGAGGTCATCGCGTTCGGCCTCCGCGAGGAAGCCGACCCGGCCGAGGTTGACGCCGAGCATCGGCACCCCGGACGTCCTGGCGAAGTCCGCGCCGCGCAGCAGCGTGCCGTCGCCGCCCAGGACCACCAGCAGTTCGCAGCCCTCGGCGGCGCACTGCTCGGAGTCGACGCGCTGGACCTCCGGCGGCAACGGCAGGTCCGCGGCCTCCTCCGCCAGCACCCGTACGCCGATCCCGCTGCGCAGCAGCCCTTGGACGACGAGTTCGGCGCTGCGGATGGCCGCGGGGCGGCCGGTGTGTGCGAGCAGGAACACCGTCCGCTCGGCTCCGGTGTTCTCGTGTGCTGCGCTGCCTTCAACTGCCTGGGTTGTGGTCAACGAGGCCCCTCCGCCACTGCACGGTCGACATCCGCCGGGTCGAGTGCAGGCGCCCCGGCGCGCAGCCACAGAAAGTACTCGACATTCCCCGAAGGTCCAGGCAGCGGGCTGGCAACTACTCCAAGTACGCCAAGTCCCAGTTCGGCCGCCCGGTTCGCGACGGCTCGCACCGCCTCCGCCCGCAGCTGTGCGCTGCGCACGACTCCGCCGCTGCCCAGCCGCTCCTTGCCGACCTCGAACTGCGGCTTGACCATCATCACCAGGTCCGCGTCCGGTGCCGCGCAGCCCACCAGCGCGGGCAGTACGAGCCCCAGCGGGATGAAGGAGAGATCGCCGACGATCAGGTCGACGGGCCGGGAGTCGATCTGTTCGAGCGTCAACTCGCGTACGTTGGTGCGGTCCTTCACGGTGACCCGCTCATCGCTCTGCAGCGACCAGGCGAGCTGTCCGTATCCGACGTCCACGGCGACGACATGACCCGCGCCGGCCCGCAGCAGCACATCGGTGAAGCCACCGGTCGAGGCGCCCGCGTCCAGCGCCCGCCGGCCCTCGATCTTCAGGCCGAGCGGCACGAAGGCGGCGAACGCCCCCGCGAGCTTGTGGCCACCGCGCGAGACGTAGTCGGGGTCGCTCTCGTCCGCGCGCACGACCACGGCCGCGCTGGTCTCCACCTGGGTGGCCGGCTTGGTCGCGGTCGCGCCGCCGACGGTCACCCGGCCCGCGGCGATCAGCTGGCTCGCGTGCTCGCGCGAACGGGCCAGCTTGCGGCGCACCAGCTCCGCGTCGAGTCGGCGTCGTGCCACTCCTGCCACCTGTGGTTCAGCTCCTGTTGTCGTACGTCGTCGAGGAAGGGGCGGGCGGCCCGGGGTGCTGGTCGAGACCGGCCAGCACATCGCGCAGCCCACGGTGGACATCCTCGTACACCTGGAGGTGCCCGCTCGACGGGAGGTGGTCGGCGTCGGCGAGTCGGCGCAGCCCGGCGTCGACCGCGGCCTGCCCGGTGGGCACCACCCCCACCCCCAGCGGCTGCGGCCCGTCGGGCGCGGCCGGGGTCTCGGGCTCCCCGGGCGACACGGGCTCCGCCGGCCCAGGCGTTACGGGCTTGGCTGGCTCGCTCCCCACGGCCCCCGCGGGGACCTCCGGCTCCGGGCCGGACGTCGGCTCTTCCATGCCCCCGACGCTACCTCGACGGGCGGGGTCACGGACGAACGAGCCGCCCGCGACCTGGCGTATCGTCGGTCACGATGGCAACTCTCGACCAGTGCCGTGCCGCGCTCGACCGGCTGGCCCAGAACCTGTCCTCGGCTGACGGCAGCGTCCGCAGCGCCGCCGCACTCGACCGTTCGCTCAGCTGCCGCATCACGGACCTCGATGTGACGTTCCTCGGGCGGCTGGCCGGCGGCACCATCCAGGACGTGACCTGCGTCCCCGGCCCGCCGCCGAGCAAGGCCGAGATCCGCCTGACGATGGCGGGCGACGATCTGGTCGCGCTGGTCGACGGGCAGCTGAACTTCGCCAGGGCCTGGGGCAGCGGCCGCGTCAAGCTGGAGGCCGGCCTGCGCGACCTGCTGCGCCTCAGGACGCTGCTGTAGTCGCCGCGCTCCTGCCGGTCGCCGCCGCGACGCCGGTACGCGGTGTGCGCGGCCTCCGCGCCGCCGGCACCACCAGCGGCGTGCCGGTCTCCGGATCGTCGATGACCTGGCAGGTCAGTCCGAAGACCCGCTCCACCAGCTCCGCCGTGACGATGTCGGCCGGCGCGCCCTGGGCGATGACCGCACCGTCCTTCATGGCGATGAGGTGGGTGGCGTAGCGGGCGGCGTGGTTGAGGTCGTGCAGCACCGCGACCAGCGTCCGCCCCTGCTCCTCGTGCAGCTCCGCGCACAGGTCCAGCACCTCGATCTGGTGCTGGATGTCCAGGTATGTCGTCGGTTCGTCCAGCAGGAACAGCGGCGTCTGCTGGGCGAGCGCCATCGCGATCCACACCCGCTGGCGCTGCCCGCCGGACAGCTCGTCGACATAGCGGTCGGCCAGCGCGCCGACGCCGGTCGCCGCCATCGACTCCCGGACGATCCGCTCGTCGTCGGCGGACCACTGCCGCAGCAGTCCCTGGTGCGGGTAGCGGCCGCGCGCCACCAGGTCCGCGACCGTGATGCCGTCCGGGGCGATCGAGGACTGCGGCAGCAGCCCCAGTGTCCGTGCGACCTTCTTGGCCGGGAGCGAGGAGATCGCGGAGCCGTCCAGCAGCACCGATCCGGCGGCCGGCTTGAGCATCCGCGACAGGGCGCGCAGCAGCGTGGACTTGCCGCAGGCGTTCGGGCCGACGATGACCGTGAAGGACTGGTCGGGGATGGCGACCGAGAGGTTCTCGGCGATGACCCGCTGGTCGTAGGCGAGGGTGACGTTCTCGGCCGTGAGACGGCTCACTTCGAAACTCCTGGGGTTGTCGTGTCGCTGCTGCTGCCCGGCTGCCGCCGGTCCGGTGCCGGTGGACGCGCACCGGCCCGCGGGCACCGCCTCGGGCGCGCCCTGCCCGCCCCGCCGCGTGTCATATCCGCCCCGCCCGGCGCTCCGTGGCCAGCAGCCACAGCAGATAGCCGCCGCCGAGGACGCCGGTCAGCACGCCCACCGGCAGCTGGTCGGCGCCGAAGAGCTGCTGTGACGACCAGTCCGCCGCGACCAGCAGGACGGCGCCCATCAGGGCGGCGGGCACCAGGTTGGGGCCGGGCGAGCGGGTGAGCCGCCGCGCCAGTTGGGGCGCGGTGAGCGCGACGAAGGAGATCGGCCCGGCCGCCGCGGTGGCGGAGGCGACGAGCACGACCGCGGCCATCAGCACCACGACGCGGACCCGGTCGACCCGTACGCCCAGCGCGTAGGCGGCGTCGTCGCCCATCTCCAGCATCCGCAGCGGCCGCCCGTAGCACAGCACCAGCGGCAGGCAGACGGCGCAGACGGCGGCCAGCGGCCAGACCTGGTCCCAGTCGCGGCCGCTGAGGGAACCGGTCATCCAGGTGGTGGCCTGGGTCGCCTCGACGATGTTCGCCTTGGTCATGAGGTAGAGCACCATCGCGTAGAGCATGGCGCTGGCTCCGATGCCGACGAGCACGAAGCGGTAGCCGTGGATGCCGCCCTTCCAGGCGAGCAGGAAGATGGCGAGTCCGGTGGCCACCCCGCCGGCGACCGCACCGGCGGCGACCGCGAAGGTCCCGGCCTGGAAGTAGACGATGGCGGTCAGCGCGCCGACGGACGAGCCCTGGGCGAAGCCGAGGACGTCCGGGCTGCCCAGCGGGTTGCGTGTGACGGTCTGGAAGACCGCCCCGGCGACCCCGAACGCGGCGCCGACCAGCAGCCCCACCAGCACCCGCGGCAGCCGCAGGTCCTGGACGATGAACTGCTGGCCGGCGTCGCCGCCGCCGGCCAGCGTGGCGACCACCTCGGCCGGCGTCATCGGGTAGTCGCCGGAGCCGATCAGCGCGATGCCGGCGGCCAGCGCGAGGGCCAGCAGCAGCAGTCCGACGACGACGGCGCGCACGTCCAGGCGCAGCGAGAGCCCGCCCGGCGTACGCACGGCCCGCACCGTCCGGACCGCCCCGGTCCCGCTTTCCCTGCCGGGGCCCTGCCCGGGCTTGACGGTCGTACTCACAGCTGGGCCATCCTCCGACGCCGTACGAGATAGATGAAGACCGGGCCGCCGACGACGGCCGTGACGATGCCGACCTGCAGCTCTCCGGGCCGGGCCACGATGCGCCCGAGGACGTCCGCGCCGAGCAGCAGCACCGGTGAGAGCACCGCGGAGTACGGCAGGATCCAGCGCATGTCGGGCCCGGTGATGGCCCGTACGACATGCGGAACCATCAGGCCGACATAGACGATCGGGCCACAGGCGGCGGTCGCCCCGCCGCACAGCAGGGTGACGGCGAGCATCGCCAGCACCCGGGTGCGGGTCAGCCGGGAGCCGAGCGCCCGCGCCTGGTCGTCGCCGAGCGCGATCGCGTTCAGCGGCCGGGCGATCAGCAGTGCCAGGACGCCGCCGGCCGCGAGGAACGGCGCGATCTGGGTGACGGTGGGCAGGGTGGCGGCGGCCAGCGAACCCACCGTCCAGAAGCGCATCTTGTCCAGCGCCGCGGTGTCCATCAGGTTGACCGCGTTGAGGTAGCCGGTGAGGACCGCGGTCAGCGCGGTGCCGGCGAGGGCGAGGCGTACGGGTGTGGCGCCGCGGGTGCCGCCGAGGACGTACACCGCGACGGAGACCAGCGCGGCGCCGGCGAACGCGAACCACACATAGCCGGTCAGTGAGGTGACGCCGAGAAAGCTGATGGCGGAGACGACGGCGGCCGAGGCTCCGGCGTTGATGCCCAGAACCCCGGGGTCGGCCAGGGGATTCCGGGTCAGCGCCTGCATGACCGTGCCGGCCAGGCCGAGGGCGGCGCCGACGATCAGGCCGAGCAGGGTGCGGGGCAGGCGCACATCGCGGACGACCACGTCGGTGTCGGAGCCGGAGTAGTGGAACACCCCGTGCCACACATGGTCGAGAGGGATCTGCTTGGCGCCGACGGCGATGCCGAGGACGGTGACGACGGCCAGGACGGCGAGGGAGGCGAGCAGCCCCGCGGAGCGCATGGCATGTGGTCGTCGGGGTACCGCGGAGGCCGGAGCCGTCGCTGCTTCGGGGGGACTGTCAACCAACACGATGGTTAGGTTAGCCTACCCTCACATTCACTCGCAGGCCCTTCCCGCCTCGCAGGCCCTTCCCAGAGAGAAGCACACCCACCATGAGCACCTCCCGAAGCGTAACCCTGTCCCGCCGCGGCATCCTCGCCGCGGGCGGTGCCGTCGGCATCGGCGCCCTGCTCGCCGCGTGCGGTGGAGACAAGGGCTCGGCGGGTGCCGGCGGCGGCAAGGGCGGCCCCTGGTCCTTCACCGACGACCGCAAGCAGAAGGTCTCCCTCAAGAGCACCCCGCAGCGCATCGTCGCCTTCACCGGCACCGCGGCCGCACTGCACGACTTCGGTATCGACGACCAGATAGTGGGCGTCTTCGGACCCACCAAGCTCAAGAACGGCAAGCCCGACCCGCAGGCCGGCGACCTCGACGTCGACAAGGTCACCATCATCGGCAACGCCTACAACCAGTTCAACGTGGAGAAGTACGCGGGACTGCGCCCCGAACTGCTGGTCACCAACATGTACGAGCCGAACGCGCTGTGGTTCGTGCCCGACACCAGCAAGGACAAGATCGCCAAGCTGGCGAAGTCCGTCGCCATCACCTCCGCCCGCGTCCCGCTCGTCAAGATCATCGAGCGCTACGCCGAGCTCGCCGAGTCGCTCGGCGCCGATCTCGAGGCCAAGAAGGTCACCGACGCCAAGGCCCGCTTCGAGAAGGCCTCCGAGGCGCTGCGCCGGGCCGCCAAGTCCCACCCTGTCAAGGTGCTCGCCTGCTCCGGCAGCCCCGACCTCTTCTACGCCTCCAACCCCGGCATCAACGCCGACCTCATGTACTACAAGTCCCTCGGCGTCGACCTGGTCGTCCCCGACCACCTGGACAAGGGCGGCTACTTCGAGAGCCTGAGCTGGGAGAACGCCGACAAGTACAAGGCCGACGTGCTCCTGCTGGACAACCGGACCGCCACGCTCCAGCCCAAGGACCTGGCCGCCAAGCCCTCCTGGGCCAAGCTCCCCGCCGTCAAGGCCGGCCAGATCACGCCCTGGTCCAGCGAGCCGCGCTTCTCCTACGCCGGCGCCGCGCCGCTGATCGAATCGCTGGCCAAGGCGATCGAGGGCGCCAAGAAGGTCAACTGACGTACGGCCGCGGTGGAACCGGCGCCCACCGGACCCGCGTTCCACCGCGACCGCTCCCCACCCCACCACCGTCCCGGGAGGTTCCCGTATGACCACGACCGCCGCCCCCGCCACCGCTCCGTTCCGCTTCTTCGAGGTGCACGTCGTACGCTCCCGGCGGCTGAGCCCCTCCATGGTGCGGGTCACCTTCGGCGGCGACCGGCTTCACGAGCTGGCGTCCGGCGGTCGTGACCAGCGCTTCAAGCTCTTCCTGCCGCAACCCCACCAGGACCGGCCGGTCTTCGACGACATGAGCGAGGGCTGGTACACCGCCTGGCGGGCGCAGGACCCGGCCGAGCGCCCGATGATGCGCTCGTACACGATCCGCGAACAGCGCCCCGACGCGGAGGAGTTCGATGTCGACTTCGCCCTGCACGGCGCCGGTCCTGAAGCCTCCCCCAAGCTCTCAACTGCGTTCGAGCAGGGAGGTGCCCCCATCACGGCCGGCGGCCCGGCCTCCCGCTGGGCCGCCCGGGCCCGTCCCGGCGACCGGCTGACCGTCCTCGCCCCGGTCGTCGAGGACAACGGCGGCGTCGACTTCCGCCCGCCGGCCGGCACCGACTGGATCCTGCTCACCGGCGACGAGACCGCGCTGCCCGCGATCGCCGGCATCCTGTCCTGGCTCTCCCCCGGCACCCGGGCCAAGGTCTGGATCGAGATCGGCCACGAGGACGACCGGCAGCAGCTGCCGACCTTCGCGGACGCCGAGATCACCTGGCTGGTCGGCGGCCCGGCCGCCGCGGCGCACGGCGAGCCGGTACTGGACGCCCTGCGCGGTGCCGAGCTGCCCGACGGCACGCCGTACGCCTGGATCGCCGGCGAGGCGGGGACCGTCAAGGCGGTGCGCCGGCACCTGGTCGGCGAGCGCGGAATCGACCGCAGGGCCGTCAAGTTCACCGGCTACTGGCGACGCGGCGCCACCGAGGAGGACCTGATCGCGGAGCTGACGGCCGGGACGGCGCCGGCCGACGAGGACTGAGACCGCACGGCCCGGCTCCGCGGGGGCTCCTGCCACCCCGGGGCGGCGGGAGCCCCGCCCTCACATCCCGATCCGCGCCAGCGCCTTGCCCGCGTCCGCGCCGCAAGTGCCGTCGCCCGCCGCCGTCCAGGCCGCCACGCACAGCGCCCGCAGCCCGTCCAGCGGTGTACCCGCGCCCGTCACGGCGAGGGTGTCGCCGGCCGCCTCGGCCCGCCAGCCGCCGCACCGGAAGCCGCCGTCCTGTGCGGTCACCTCCGGCTGGGGCGCGAGCAGCCCGCGCAGATCGGCGTCCACGTAGGACGGACGGTGCTGCGGCGGGGCGGCCAGCAGCTCGGCGGCGGTGGTGACGCCGGTGAGGACCAGCAGCGAGTCGACCCCGCCGTTGAAGGCGCCCTCGATGTCCGTGTCGAGCCGGTCACCGACCACCAGCGGCCGCTCGGCGCCGGTCCGCAGCACCGTCTCCCGGTGCATCGGCGGCCGCGGCTTCCCCGCCACCTGTGGCGTCCCGCCCGCGGCGATCCGGACCACCTCCACCAACGCGCCGTTTCCGGGCGCGATCCCGCGCTCCTTGGGGATGGTCAGATCGGTGTTGGAGGCGAACCACGGCACTCCGCGCTGCACCGCGTACGCGGCCTCCGCCAGCCGCCCCCAGTCCAGCGTGGGGTCGTAGCCCTGCACCACCGCCGCCGGGTCGTCGTCCGCGGAGAAGACCGGCCGCAGACCGCGCTCGCGCAGCGCCACCAGCAGCCCCTCGCCCCCGATGGCGAGCACCCGCGCGCCCGCCGGCACCTGCTCGGCGATCAGCCGGGCCACCGCCTGCGCCGAGGTGATCACCTCGCCGGCACCGGTCGGCAGGCCGAAACCGGTCAGCTGGTCGGCGACGGCCTGCGGGGTGCGGGCCGCGTTGTTCGTCACATACGCCAGATGCATCCCGCCGTCCCGCGCGCGTATCAGCGACTCCACGGCATGCTCGATGGCCTGTCCGCCGGCGTAGACGACACCGTCCAGATCCAGCAGCGCCGTGTCGTACGCCTCGCTCAGCGGGCGCCGGCTCCCGTCGGGCCGCTGGCGAATCTGCTCGTTCATGCCGTCTCGCTCCTCGCTTGCCATGATGTGGACGAACGTCCCACCGCGCGCCATAAGGGCGCCGGCTCCGCGTTCTCCGCGCGCTCCGGGCGCACCGTCGCCCGCCCCGCGCATACCGATAGTTCCGGCCATAGCGGCCTGTCCCCCGATCTTCCCTCATCGGGCCGGCGGCATAGCATTCTTCAATGACCAGTACCGACGGCCTCCGCCTCCTCCCGTTCCGCGGACTGCGCTACGCCCCGGACCGGATCAGCAGCCTCACCGCCGTGACCTCGCCGCCCTATGACGTGGTGGTCCGGCCCGACGGCGTGCGCCATCTGGAGACCGCCGATCCGTACAACATCGTCCGGCTGATCCTCCCGCACGCCGCGGACCCCACCACCCGCCACCGGCAGGCCGCCGACACCCTGCGCCGCTGGCGCGCCGAGGGCGTGCTGACGCAGGACGCCGAGCCCGCGCTGTACGTCTACGAGCAGCGCGCCGGCGAGGTGCTGCAGCGCGGGCTGATCGGCGCGCTGCGCCTGGACGGTCCGGTGCTGCCGCACGAGGACGTCATCGACGAGGTCGTCGAGGACCGGGCCGCCCTGATGCGGGCGGCGGCCGCAAACTTCGAGCCTTTGCTGCTCTCCTACCGTGGCCGGAACGCCGCGAACGGGGCCACGGCGGTCGTCGAGCGGGTGGCGGAGGGCACCCCGCTGCTCGCCACGACCACGGAGGACGGCTTCACCCACCGCCTGTGGGCGGTCACCGACCCCGCCGATCTCGCGGCCATCGACGACGACCTCGCCCGCCGGCAGGCCCTGATCGCCGACGGCCACCACCGCTGGGCGACCTACCAGCGGCTGTACCAGCAGCGGCCCGGGGCCGGCGCCGCCTCGCCCTGGGCGTCGGGGCTGGTGCTGCTGGTCGACACCACCCGCTATCCGCTGCAGGTCCGCGCGATCCACCGCGTGCTGCCGCATCTGCCGCCCGCCAAGGCGCTGGCGGACCTGGCCGGCGCCTTCCGCACCCGTACGCTCCCGGGCGAGCTGCCCGCCGCGCTGGCGGTCCTCGACGAGACACCCGGCACCGCCTTCGTCCTGGCGGGCGGACGGCACTCCTTCCACCTCCTGGACCGCCCCGACCCCGAGCTGCTGGACCGCGCGATCCGCCGGGACCGGCCGGAGGCCTGGCGGAAGCTGGACGCGACCGTGCTGCACTCGGTCCTGCTGGACGAGGTCTGGCACGTCCCCGACCACCCGTCCGACATCGGCTATCTGCACCACGCCGAGGCCGCCGTCGAGCAGGCCGCCCGGCACGGCGGCTCGGCCGTCCTGATGCGCGCCACATCGGAGGAGACGGTCCGTCAACTCGCCGAGTGCGGTGTGACGATGCCGCGCAAGTCCACCTCCTTCGGGCCCAAGCCCGCCACCGGTCTGGTCCTGCGCACCCTGGACGAGTCCGACAACAACTGAATCCCGGCGTCCGCCCGCCCGCGGCACCTGCGACCAGCCCCAAGGCGTAGTTAGGTTAGGCTTACCTCGCTACGTCTCGGGCGGGTCTCCCTGCCCCTGCGCACACACCCCACCCTGCGCAGCACGTGGTCAAGTCCGCACCAGGGAGGACCGCTCCATGAGTCTCCTCGCGCACTCCGCCGAGGACCCGGCCGACAGCCGGACATATCTGCTCAACAACGCCACGGCCCACCGCTACCACAGCGCCGTCACCGAGAGCGTCACGCGGATCAGCGCCAAAATCGCCGGCACCGCCCGCCCGTTCACCGGCATCTCCGTCGACGGCCTCACGCCCACGGTCGCCGGCGTCGACCTCGACACCCCGCTGCACGACCCGGCCGCCGCACTCGACGAACTCGAGGAGGTCTACCTCCGCGACGCCGTCTACTTCCACCACCCGCGCTATCTCGCACACCTCAACTGCCCGGTGGTGATCCCCGCCCTCGTCGGCGAGGCCGTGCTCTCCGCCGTCAACTCCTCCCTGGACACCTGGGACCAGAGCGCCGGCGGCACACTCATCGAGCGCCGGCTGATCGACTGGACGGCCGACCGGATCGGCCTCGGCGAGCGGGCCGACGGCATCTTCACCAGCGGCGGCAGCCAGTCCAACCTCCAGGCCATGCTGCTCGCCCGCGACGAGGCCTGCCGCCGGGAGCTGACCCGCGACGACGCCCCGCCCGGCGCCCGGCTCACCGACGTACTGCCCAGGCTGCGCATCCTCACCTCCGAGTGCAGCCACTTCAGCATCCGCAAGGCCGCCACCCTGCTCGGCATGGGCGCGGAAGCCGTCATCACCGTCCCGGCCGACGCGGACAAGCGGATGCGCACCACCGACCTGGCCGACGAGCTGGCCCGCTGCCGGCGCGACGGGCTGATACCCATGGCCGTCGTCGCCACCGCCGGCACCACCGACTTCGGCTCCATCGACCCGCTCCCCGAGATCGCCGAGCTGTGCGACCACTACGGCGCCTGGATGCACGTCGACGCCGCCTACGGCTGCGGCCTGCTGGTCTCCCGCCGCCGCGAGCTGCTCAACGGCATCGAGCGCGCCGACTCGGTGACCGTCGACTACCACAAGTCCTTCTTCCAGCCGGTGAGTTCGAGCGCCGTCCTGGTCCGCGACCGCACGACCCTGCGCCACGTCACCTACCACGCGGACTACCTCAACCCGCGCCGGATGACCGAGCAGCGCATCCCCAACCAGGTCGACAAGTCGATCCAGACCACCCGCCGCTTCGACGCCCTCAAACTCTGGCTCACCCTGCGCATCATGGGCGCCCGCTCCGTCGGCGAACTCTTCGACGAGGTCATCGACCGCGCCGCGGACGCCTGGAAACTCCTCCACGACGACCCCCGCTTCGAAGTCGTCGTCGAGCCCCAGCTCAGCACCCTGGTCTTCCGCTACCTCCCCGGCACCGGCCACGACCCCGAGCTGGCCGACCGGGTCAATCTGCACGCCAGGGACGCCCTGTTCGCCTCCGGCGACGCGATCGTCGCGGGCACCAAGGTCGACGGACGCCACTACCTCAAGTTCACCCTGCTCAACCCGGAGACCACGCTCGACGACATCGCCACCGTCCTCGACCTGATCGCCGAGCACGCCGGCAGCCTCCTCACCGAGCAGCCCCAGCCGGCGCTCAGCGCGCGCTGACCTCCCAAGCCGACCCCCCTCGGAGCCCTCCTGTGTCCGCCCCTCACGACTTCATCGCCATCGGCCTCGGCCCCTTCAACCTGGGCCTGGCCTGCCTGACCGAGCCCATCGACGGACTCGACGGCCTGTTCCTGGACAACAAGGCGTCCTTCGAATGGCACCCCGGCATGATGCTCGACAGCAGTCATCTCCAGGTGCCCTTCATGGCCGACCTGGTCACCCTCGCCGACCCCACCTCGCCCTTCTCGTTCCTGAACTACCTCAAGGAATCGGGGCGGATCTACCCGTTCTACATCCGCGAGAGCTTCTATCCGCTGCGCGCCGAGTTCAACGACTACTGCCGCTGGGCCGCCGGCAAACTCGACTCCGTCCGCTTCGCCCACCAGGTCACCACCGTCGAGTACGACGCCCGCGAAGAGCTGTACGTCGTCCACGCCGAGCACCTGCCCACCGGCGAACGCACCACCCACCGCGCCCGCAGACTCGTCCTGGGCACCGGCACCCCGCCGCACATACCCGAGGCCTGCCGGGGCCTGGGCGGCGATCTGCTGCACAACGCCGACTACCTGGACGCCAAGGCCGCCCTGCAGGCCAAGGACTCCATCACCCTCGTCGGCAGCGGCCAGAGCGCCGCCGAGATCTACTTCGACCTCCTCCAGGACATCGACAGCCACGGCTACCACCTGACCTGGGCCACCCGCTCCCCCCGCTTCTTCCCGCTCGAATACACCAAGCTCACGCTGGAGATGACCTCCCCCGAGTACGTGGACTACTTCCACGCCCTCCCCCAGGCCACCCGCGACCGCCTCAACACCACCCAGAAACACCTCTACAAGGGCATCGACTCCGCCCTGATCAACGACATCTTCGATCTGCTCTACCAGAAGAACCTCGCCGGCCCGGTCCCCACCCGCCTGCTGACCAACACCGCGCTGAACCACGCGAGTTACGACGAGACCACCGGCACCTACACCCTGGGCCTGCACCAGGAGGAGCAGGGCACCGGCTTCGTCCTCGACACCCAGGGGCTGATCCTCGCCACCGGCTACCGCTACCGCGTACCGGACTTCCTCACCCCGGTCCGCGACCGGATCGTCTGGGACGACACCGGCCGCTACGACGTGGCCCGCAACTACAGCATCGACACCACCGGCCACGGCATCTTCGTGCAGAACGCCGAGCTGCACACGCACGGGTTCGTCACGCCCGACCTCGGCATGGCCGCGTACCGCAACTCGTGCATCATCCGCGAGCTGCTCGGCCGCGAGTACTACCCGGTCGAAAAGGCCATCGCCTTCCAGGAATTCGCCGCCCCGGCCGGCCCGCACCACCCCATGGAGATCCCCGCATGAGCGAGGCCCCCGCCTTCACCCGCGCCGACCCCGCACTGGGGGAGTTCTCGCTGCGCCCGGTCGACCCGGCCGCCGACGCCGAGCTGCTGCACGGCTGGGTCACCCACCCCAAAGCCGTCTTCTGGCTGATGCAGGACTGCGATCCGACGGACGTCGAGAAGGAGTTCGCGCGGATCGCCGCCGACCCCTTCCACGACGCCTTCCTCGGCCTGCACAACGGCACCCCGGCCTTCCTGATGGAGCGCTACGACCCCGCCCACCGCGAACTGGTCGGCATCCACGCCGCCCGGCCCGGCGACGTCGGCATGCACTTCCTGACCGCCCCCACGGCCACCCCCCTGCACGGCTTCACCCTCGCCGTGATCACCACCGTCATGGAGATGCTCTTCGCCGACCCGGCCACCCGCCGCGTCGTCGTCGAGCCGGACACCCGCAACACCGCCGTCCACGCCCTCAACAAGGCCGTCGGATTCGAGATACAGCGCACCGTCTCGCTCCCCTCCAAAGACGCCTGCCTCAGCACCTGCACCCGCGACCAGTTCCTGGCCGCCCAAGGAGACCACCGATGACCGCCGGCACCCGGCCGACCGCCCAGGACGCCGTCGCCCACCTCACCCCCGCACTGTGGGCCCGCGCCAACCGCCTGCTGATACGCAAGGCCCTCGCCGAGTTCGCCCACGAACGGCTGCTCACCCCCAGGCGCCTGCCCCACGACGGGCACTACGCCGTGCGCAGCGACGACGGCAGCACCGAATACCGCTTCGCCGCCCGCAGACAGGCCCTCGACCACTGGCAGATCGACCCCGACAGCATCACCCGGCACCGCCACCACGACGAACTCCCCCTGGACGCGGTGGAGTTCTTCATCGAACACCGCGACGCCCTGGGACTCGGCGCACAGATCCTCCCGGTCTACCTGGAGGAGATCAGCTCCACCCTCTCCGGCACCGCCTACAAGCTCGCCGCCGACCAGCCCACCGCCACCGAGCTCGCCGCGTCCCGCTTCCAGGCCGTCGAGACCGGCATGACCGAGGGCCACCCCTGCTTCGTCGCCAACAACGGCCGCCTCGGCTTCGGCATCCACGAGTACCACGCCTACGCCCCCGAGGCCGCGGCCCCCGTCCGGCTGATCTGGCTCGCCGCCCGCCGCGACCACGCCACGTTCACCGCGGGCGCCGGCCTCGACTACGACTCGCTGGTCCGCGACGAACTCGCCGCCGCCACCCGCGACCGCTTCCACACCACCCTCACCACCCTGGGCCTCGACCCCGACGACTACTACCTCTTCCCCACCCACCCCTGGCAGTGGTGGAACAAGCTGTCGGTCACCTTCGCCGCGGAGGTCGCCCAGCAGCGCCTGGTCTGCCTGGGCCCCGGCGACGACGACTACCTCGCCCAGCAGTCCATCCGTACCTTCTTCAACACCACCGCGCCCGCCAAGCACTACGTCAAGACGGCGCTCTCGGTCCTCAACATGGGCTTCATGCGCGGCCTGTCCGCCTCGTACATGGAGGCCACCCCGGCCATCAACGACTGGCTGGCCCGTCTGATCTCCGCCGACGACACCCTCCGGGCCGCCCGCTTCTCGATCATCCGCGAGCGCGCCGCGATCGGCTACCACCACCGCCAGTACGAGGCGGCCACCGACAAGGGCTCCCCGTACCTGAAGATGCTCGCCGCCCTGTGGCGCGAGAGCCCCGTCCCCACCCTGGAACCGGGCCAGCGCCTGGCCACCATGGCCTCCCTGCTGCACACCGACCGCGACGGCGCCTCGTTCGCCGCCGCCCTGATCAAGGAATCCGGCCTGGCGCCCGCCGTCTGGCTCCGCCGCTACCTCGACGCGTACCTGACCCCCGTCCTGCACGCCTTCTACGCCTACGACCTGGTCTTCATGCCGCACGGCGAGAACGCCATCCTGGTCGTCGAGGACGGCGCGGTGGCCCGCGTCATCTTCAAGGACATCGCCGAGGAGATCGCCGTCATGGACCCCGACGCGGTCCTGCCCCCCACCGTCGAACGCATCCGCGCCGACGTCCCCGAGGACAAGAAGCTCCTGTCGGTCTTCACGGACGTCTTCGACTGCTTCTTCCGCTTCCTCAGCGGCACCCTCGACGACCTCGGCGTCCTCGACGAGGAGACCTTCTGGCGCACGGTCGCCGGCTGCGTCACCGACTACCAGACGTCGCACCCGCACCTCGCCGACAAGTTCGACCGGTACGACATGTTCGCCGAGGAGTTCGCCCTGTCCTGCCTCAACCGCCTCCAGCTTCGCAACAACCAGCAGATGGTCGACCTTCAGGACCCCGCGGGCGCCCTCCAGCTGATCGGCACCCTCCGCAACCCCATCGCCCCCTACGCCCCCTGACCCCTCCCGCACACGCAGAAGGGCGGGACCCCACCGGGATCCCGCCCTTCCTGCATTCCTCCGCTCACACGGCCCGAGCCCGCATCGGCCCGGCCCCCGCCGGCTCAGCCCTTGTCGGGCCGCTCACCGGAGTCCGCGCCGGCGTCGCCGCTCTCCTCCGCCTCGCCGGACTCCTCCAGCACGTCGGTGAACTCCACCCCGTCCAGCTCGGCGAGCCGGTCCGAGGCATCCGTCGTGCCGCCCTGATCGGCCTCCAGCGCCTTGGCGAACCAGTCACGCGCCTCGTCCTCGCGCCCGACCTCCAGCAGCGCGTCCGCGTACGCGTACCGCAGCCGCGCGGTCCACGGGTGGACGGCGCTCGATGCCAGCTCCGGGCTCTGCAGCGTCACCACCGCGGCGTCCGCCTGCCCCATGTCCTTGCGGGCACCCGCCGCGACCAGCCGCATCTCGACCTGCCCGGCCCGGTCCAGCTTCTGCACCTCGGGCTCACCGGCCATCGCCAGCGCCTTCTCCGGACGGCCCATACCGCGCTCGCAGTCCGCCATGACCGGCCACAGGTCGACACCGCCGGTCATCCGCCGCGCCGCCCGGAACTCCGCCAGCGCCTCGCTGTACTTGCCGACCGCGTACGCCGCGAAGCCCGCGGCCTCACGCACCGCCGCGACCCGGGACGCCAGCCGCAGCGCCACCCGCGAGTACCCGTACGCCTGCTCCGGGTCCTCGTCCAGCAGCTTCGCGACCATCACCAGGTTCTTGGCGACATCGTCGGCGAGCGTCTTCGGCAGGCTCAGCAGCTCCTGCCGCACATCCTTGTCGATCTCGTCACCGGTGACGTCCTCCGGAATCGGCAGCCGCTTGATCGGCTCCCGGTCCCGGTCCCGCCGCTCGTCACGACGGTCGTCCCGGCCACGGCCACCGCCGTACGGCCGACGCCCACCGCGCTCGTCGTCCCTGCGGAACCCGCCACGGTCGTCCCGCCGCGGACCCCGGTCGTCACGACGGAACCCACCACGGTCCCCACCGCGGTCGTCACGCCGGAACCCGCCGCGGTCGCCGCCACGGTCATCACGACGGTCATCCCGACGGAACGAAGGGCGGTCCCCACCACGGTCGTCACGCCGCTCATCACGGCGATCGTCCCGACGGAACCCACCGCGGTCACCACCACGGTCGTCCCGACGCTCATCACGGCGATCGTCCCGACGGAACCCGCCGCGGTCACCGCCCCGGTCGTCACGCCGGTCATCGCGACGGAATCCCGGACGGTCCCCGCCACGCTCGTCACGCCGGAAGCCCGGACGATCCCCGCCACGGTCGTCACGACGGAACCCACCGCGGTCCCCACCGCGGTCGTCGCGCCGGAACCCGCCGCGGTCACCGCCACGCTCATCACGCCGGTCATCCCGACGGAACGAAGGGCGGTCCCCACCACGGTCGTCACGCCGCTCATCACAGCGATCGTCCCGACGGAACCCGCCGCGGTCACCGCCCCGGTCGTCACGCCGGTCATCGCGACGGAACCCGGGACGGTCCCCGCCACGCTCGCCACCGCGGAACCCACCGCGGTCGTCACGCCGGAACCCGCCGCGGTCACCGCCCCGGTCATCACGACGGTCATCGCGACGGAAGCCACCGCGGTCACCACCGCGATCGTCCCGACGCTCATCGCGTCGGTCGTCACGACGGAACCCACCACGGTCGCCACCGGACGAACGGTCGTCACGACGGAATCCCGGACGGTCCCCGCCACGCTCGTCGCGCCGGAACCCGCCACCACGCTCATCGTCACGACGCGGGCCACGCGGCCGGTCGTCGCGACGGTCGCCGCCACGGAAGCCGCCGCGGTCGCCGCCGGCGGGACGGTCACGGTCGTCGCGGCGGAACCCACCGCGGTCACCGCCACCACGCTCGTCACGTCGGAAGCCGCCGCGCTCACCGCGGTCGCCGTCGCGGCTGTCGCGACGCGGCCCCCGGTCATCACGCCGGAAACCACCGCGGTCACCGTCGTCGCGCCGCTGCGGGCGGCGCTCCCAACGATCGTCGGAAGAGTTGGTGGACATCGACGTGACTCCTGTCTTCGGTACTGCATTCATTCTCGCGCACCGACCAGTTCGGCGCGCTTCGGCAAAACAAAAAGGACCCTTGGTCCCAGCATGAACGCTGGGACCAAGGGTCCTTGAAAGATTGTTCGGCGGCGTCCTACTCTCCCACAGGGTCCCCCCTGCAGTACCATCGGCGCTGAAAGGCTTAGCTTCCGGGTTCGGAATGTAACCGGGCGT
>NZ_JBWKCJ010000022.1:0-38253 GCF_056436545.1 Streptomyces sp. NPDC043738
CCGGGGGCGTATCGGAGGGCAACACAAAAGGGCGGGGCGACGACCCAGGACGCAATGAGGGCCCGGGCACACAACCCCCCCACCCCCCCCCCCCGCCCCCCCCCCCCCCCCCCCCGGGCCGGCCGTGTGCGTACGGGTCCCGTCAGATCTCGCCGCGGAGCTTGGCGAGCGCCTCCGCGAGGATCGCCTCGCCGTCGGCGTCGCTGCGGCGCTCGCGGACGTAGGCGAGGTGGGTCTTGTAGGGCTCGGTGCGCGGCGGGTCCGGCGGGCTGTCCCGGTCCTTGCCGGCCGGGAAACCACAGCGCGGGCAGTCCCAGGTGTCCGGAACCTGCGCATCGCCGGCGAAGCTGGGCTGCGTCTCGTGCCCGTTGGAGCACCAGAAGGAGATGCGGATGCGCGGCGCGGACTCGCCGCGCTCGGCCTCCCCCATCGGCCCCGCCCCGACCCGACTTCCTCGGATCGCGTTGCCACTTGCCACGGTCGTAACTCCCTGCGTAATGGTGCTGCCACGCCTTCACAGCAGCTGCGCTGCGGAACGCCCCAGTCTACGTAAGGCCCAACGCGCGTCCAGTGACTGGAGTTACCCGTCCTAGGACGCCGCCCTCATGATAGGGCGCGCCTCCGACGGTATGTCAGCTCCCGAGCTTCATCAGGACACCGAGGACGACAATGCAGGCGAACCACAGCAGACCGACCACGATGGTGATGCGGTCCAGGTTGCGCTCGGCGACCGAGGAGCCGCCGACGGAGGACTGCATGCCGCCACCGAACATGTCGGACAGGCCGCCGCCCTTCCCCTTGTGCATGAGCACCAGCATCATCATCAGCAGGCTGAAGACGATGAGGGCGATCGAGAACCCGATGACCACGGCTGGACCAACTCTCTAGGACTGACGGACGGACATACGGATCAAGACGTCTGGATCGAGACCCGTGAAACAAATGGTGCGGGGGCGGGGAGGGGGGGGTGGTCCCGTTCCTCCCCCCCCCAAGGGCCAAGAAGAGCCCGCTCTCCCCTCGCCTCCTCCCGCTTTTTGCACCACCCGCCCCCCCCCCCCCCCCACGCCCCCCCCCCCCCCCCCCGCCAACCCCCCTCCCCCCCCCCCCCCCCCCCCCCCCCCCCCCCCCCCCCCCCCGACAGGGTACGACGAGGGCTCGCCCTCGTCATAGCTGCTACTGGTCGCGGAAGCGGACGATCTTCACGAATTCATCCGCGTCGAGGGCCGCGCCGCCGATCAGCGCGCCGTCCACGTCCGGCTGCGCCATGATCGCGGCGACGTTGCCGGACTTGACCGAGCCGCCGTACTGGATGCGGACCTTGTCGGCCAGCTCCTGGCTGTAGAGCTCGGCGAGGCGGCCGCGGATCGCACCGCAGACCTCCTGCGCGTCCTCGGGGGTGGCGACCTCGCCGGTGCCGATGGCCCACACCGGCTCGTAGGCGATCACGATGGTCTCGGCCTGCTCGGCCGGGATGTCCTTCAGACCGCCGTCGACCTGGGCGAGGGTGTGCGCGACCTGGTTGCCGGCCTTGCGGATGTCCAGGCCCTCCCCGACGCACAGGATCGGCGTGAGGCCGTTGCGGAAGGCGGCCTTGACCTTGGCGTTGCAGATCTCTTCGTTCTCGCCGTGGTACTGGCGGCGCTCGCTGTGGCCGACGGCCACGAACGTGCACTTGAGCTTGGCGAGCATCGGGCCGGAGATCTCACCGGTGTAGGCACCGGAGTCGTGCGCCGAGAGGTCCTGGGCGCCGTACTTGATCTTGAGCTTGTCGCCGTCGACCAGCGTCTGCACCGAGCGCAGGTCGGTGAAGGGCGGCAGCACCGCGACCTCTACGGCGTCGAAGTCCTTGTCGGCGAGGGCGAAGGCGAGCTTCTGGACGTGCGCGATGGCCTCGAGGTGGTTGAGGTTCATCTTCCAGTTGCCCGCCATCAGCGGGGTGCGGTCACTCACGGTTGTTCAGTCCTCCAGAGCGGCGAGGCCGGGGAGCGTCTTGCCTTCGAGGTATTCGAGGCTGGCGCCGCCACCGGTCGAGATGTGGCCGAAAGCATTCTCGTCGAAGCCCAGCAGTCGGACCGCGGCGGCACTGTCACCGCCGCCGACGACGCTGAAGGCCGGCGAGTCCAGCAGGCCCTGCGCGACGGCCTTGGTGCCGCCGGCGTAGTCGGGGTGCTCGAAGACGCCCATCGGGCCGTTCCAGAAGACCGTGCCCGCGTCGGCGAGCTTCGCGGCGTAGAGCTCGCGGGTCTTCGGGCCGATGTCCAGGCCCTCCTTGTCGGCCGGGATGGCGTCCGCGGCGACGATGTCGGGGTTCGCCGGGGCCTTGGTCTTCAGGTCCGGGAACTCGGCCGAAACCAGCACGTCGACGGGGAGCACGAACTCCACGCCGCGCTTCTCGGCGCGCGCCAGGTACTCCAGGCAGGCCGGGACCTGGTCCTCCTGGAGCAGCGAGATACCGACCTCGTGGCCCTTGGCCTTGAGGAAGGTGTACGCCATGCCGCCGCCGACCAGGATGCGGTCGGCCTTCTCCAGCAGCTGGTCGATGACCGCGAGCTTGTCGGAGACCTTGGCGCCGCCGAGCGCGACGACGTAGGGGCGCTTGACGTCTTCGGTGAGCTTCTTCAGGACGCCGACCTCGGTGGCGATCAGATCGCCGGCGGCGTGCGGAAGGCGCCGGGGCAGGTCGTAGACGGAGGCGTGCTTGCGGTGCACGGCGCCGAATCCGTCGCCCACGTACAGGTCCGCGAGGTCGGCGAGCCGGTCGGCGAAGGCGCCCCGCTCGGCGTCGTCCTTGCTGGTCTCGCCCGCGTTGAAGCGGAGGTTCTCCAGCACCGCCACCCGGCCGTCGGCCAGGCCCTCGACCACGGACCGGGCGGAGTCGCCGACCGTGTCGGTCGCGAACGCCACGTCCTGACCGAGGATTTCACCCAGTCGCTCGGCTGCGGGGGCCAGCGAGAAGGCCGGGTCCGGGGCGCCCTTGGGACGGCCCAGGTGGGAGGCGACGATCACCTTGGCGCCGCGCTCGGCGAGCTTGGCGATCGTCGGGGCGACGGCGCGGATCCGGCCGTCGTCGGTGATGGTGGTGCCGTCCAGCGGCACGTTCAGGTCGGCGCGGACAAAGACCCGCTTACCCGCTACCTGGAGGTCGTCGATCGTCTTCATGAGGAGTGACTCCATCACATGGGTCGGTCGGTCACGGAACGGGGCCCGTACGACGCCTCATCGCGTCGTACGAGCCCCGTCCTCACATCTCGGTGCCTCGGCTGTGAACCAGGGATCAGAGCTGGCCGCCGACGAAGGTGGTCAGGTCCACCAGGCGGTTGGAGTAGCCCCACTCGTTGTCGTACCAGCCGACGACCTTGACCTGCTTGCCCTGAGCCATCGTCAGCTGGGAGTCGAAGGTGCAGGAGGCCGGCCAGTTGACGATGTCCGAGGAGACGATCGGGTCCTCGGTGTACTCCAGGACGCCCTTGAGCTGGCCCTCGGCGGCCTTCTGGAAGGCGGTGTTGATCTCGTCCTTGGTGACCTCGCGGTCGAGCTCCAGGACGAGGTCGGTGACCGAGCCGGTGGGGACGGGCACGCGCATCGCGATGCCGTCCAGCTTGCCCTTGAGCTGCGGGAGGACCAGGGCGGTGGCCTTGGCGGCACCGGTCGAGGTCGGGATGATGTTCTCCGCGGCGGCGCGGGCGCGGCGCAGGTCGCTGTGCGGGAAGTCCAGGATGCGCTGGTCGTTGGTGTAGGCGTGGACCGTGGTCATCATGCCCTTGACGATGCCGAAGTTCTCGTCGAGGACCTTCGCCATCGGCGCCACACAGTTGGTGGTGCAGGAGGCGTTGGAGATGACGTGGTGGTTGGCCGCGTCGTACTTGTCCTGGTTGACGCCCATCACGATCGTGATGTCCTCGCCCTTGGCGGGCGCGGAGATCAGGACCTTCTTGGCACCGGCCGCGAGGTGCTTGGCGGCGTCCTCGCGCTTGGTGAAGATGCCGGTCGACTCGATGACGATGTCGGCGCCGAGCTCGCCCCAGGGGAGGTTCGCCGGGTCGCGCTCGGCCATCGTCTTGAAGGTCTGGTTGCCGACCGTGATGCTGTCGTCGGTGTGACTGACGTCCTGCTTGAGACGACCCAGAATGCTGTCGTACTTCAGCAGGTGGACCAGGGTGGCGTTGTCGGTCAGGTCGTTGACACCGACGATCTCGATGTCCGCCCCCTGCTCCAGGAGCGCGCGGAAGTAGTTACGACCAATGCGGCCGAATCCGTTGATGCCTACGCGGATCGTCACGAACCGATCTCCTCGTTGGTACGCCGGCGCAGTTACCGGCGAGCTGTATGGGATGTCCCCGACCGCCTCCGACCCTACCCCCTGAACGAGACGTACGTGACATTGACATCGGCGCCCAAAGGTGCTCAAGTGAGCGACCTTCAGCCCCTCTGACGCCCGTTCCGTCCGCGCCCGCGAACACCGTCCGCATACGGCTGCGCCCCCAGCACCCTGTACGGGCGCCGGGGGCGCGTGTCACGAAGGATTCGGCCTCGGTTCAGCCGACCATCCCCTCGGCGAGTTCCTCGGTGAGGTTGGACTCGGTGCCGGGGATGCCGAGGTCCTGGGCGCGCTTGTCGGCCATCGCCAGCAGGCGCCGGATCCGGCCGGCGACGGCGTCCTTCGTCAACGGCGGGTCGGCGAGAGCGCCCAACTCCTCCAGCGAGGCCTGCTTGTGCTCCATGCGCAGCCGGCCGGCGGCCGCCAAGTGCTCGGGGACCTCCTCGCCGAGGATCTCCAGGGCCCGCTGGACCCGGGCGCCCGCGGCGACCGCGGCGCGTGCCGAGCGGCGGAGGTTGGCGTCGTCGAAGTTGGCGAGGCGGTTGGCGGTGGCGCGGACCTCGCGGCGCATCCGCCGCTCCTCCCACGCCAGCACCGACTCGTGGGCGCCGAGCCGCGTCAGCAGGGCGCCGATCGCATCACCGTCACGGACGACGACGCGGTCCACCCCCCGCACCTCACGGGCCTTGGCCCCGATGCCCAGCCGGCGGGCGGCGCCGACCAGCGCCAGCGCCGCCTCCGGGCCGGGGCAGGTGACCTCCAGCGAGGAGGAGCGGCCGGGCTCGGTGAGCGAGCCGTGGGCGAGGAAGGCACCGCGCCAGGCCGCCTCGGCGTCGCAGGTCGCCCCGGAGACCACCTGCGGTGGCAGCCCGCGGATGGGCCGGCCGCGGCCGTCGACCAGGCCGGTCTGGCGAGCCAGCTGATCGCCGCCGGCCACCACCCGTACGACATAGCGGCTGCCGCGCCGCAGGCCACCGGGGGCCATCACCACCAGGTCGGAGCTGTGCCCGAAGATCTCCAGGATGTCCTTGCGCAGCCGACGCGCGGCGATGCCCGTGTCCAGCTCCGCCTCGATCACAATGCGCCCGCTGACCAGGTGCAGTCCCCCCGCGAAGCGCAGGATCGACGAGACCTCCGACTTCCGGCAGCAGGTCCGGGTGACGGGGAGCCGGGAGATCTCATCCTTCACCGCAGCCGTCATCGCCATGGGCCGATCCTTCCATGCATCCGAAAAATACGGTCGTACGCGGCTGCCAGCAGCTCCGGGTCGTGCCGGTCGGGGGCTCCCCCGGTGTGCGACCGGGCGTCGTCTCCTTGTGCCGCGACCGCCGCCAGCTCGACCTCGCTGCCGACGAGCTGCTTGGCGGCAACCGTCAGACCTTCGATGTCGGGCACGGCGGCCCTGTCGGCCAGCACCACGTCGAAGGCGAGTTTAGGGGCGTGTCGGGCCAAAACCTCCAAATGACGCTGCGGGGAGAAGCCATCGGTTTCGCCGGGTTGCGGCGCGAGGTTGAGCGAGAGGACCTTCCGGGCCTTGGTCTCCTCAAGCGCCTCGCGCAGCTCCGGCACCAGCAGATGGGGGATCACCGAGGAGAACCACGAGCCCGGGCCGAGCACCACCCAGTCGGCGTCGCGCACCGCGGCGACCGCCTCGGGGACGGCCGGCGGGTCCTCGGGAACCACGTGGACGGACTGCACCTCACCGCGGGTGAGCGCCACCGTGGCCTGGCCCCGGACCGTGGAGACCTCGTCCGGGCGGTCCGGGTCGTGGCCCCTGACCTGGGCCTGGAGCTCCAGGGGCACCGCCGACATCGGCAGTACCCGGCCATGGGCGCCGAGCAGCCTGCCGACCAGGTCGAGCGCCTGGACGTGGTCGCCGAGCTGCTCCCACAGGGCGACGATCAGCAGATTGCCGACGGCGTGGTCGTGCAGCTCGCCCTCGCTCTGGAAGCGGTGCTGGATGACCCGGGCCCAGGTCTGGCCCCAGTCGTCGTCGCCGCACAGGGCGGCCAGCGCCTTGCGCAGATCGCCCGGCGGCAGCACGCCCAGCTCGTCGCGGAGCCGGCCGCTGGAGCCGCCGTCGTCGGCGACCGTGACCACGGCCGTCAGATCACCCGTGATGCGGCGCAGCGCGGCCAGCGAGGCGGACAGGCCCATGCCGCCGCCGAGCGCCACCACCTTGGGGGTGGCGCCCTTCGTCGTACGGACGCTGGGGACGAATCTGCGGACCCTGCGAAGCCGTGGTGTGCGCCCGCTCACTCGCGCCCCATGTCCCGGTGGACGACGACGGTTTCCACCCCTTCGGAGACCAGGCGGCGGGCCAGCTTCTCGGACATCGCGACGCTGCGGTGCTTGCCGCCCGTACAGCCCACGGCGATGGTCACATAGCGCTTGCCCTCCCGGCGGTAGCCCTCGGCGACGATCCGCAGCAGCTCGGCGTAGCCGTCCAGGAACTCCTTGGAGCCGGGCTGGCCGAAGACGTAGTCGGAGACCTCGTCGTTCAGGCCGGTGAAGGGGCGCAGCTCGGGGACCCAGTGCGGGTTGGGGATGAAACGGCAGTCGATGACCATGTCGGCGTCGACCGGCAGGCCGTACTTGAAGCCGAAGGACATCACCGTGGCGCGCAGCTCGGGGACCTCTTCGCCGGCGAACTGGGCGTCCATCTTGGCGCGCAGCTCATGGACGTTGAGGCTGGAGGTGTCGATGACCAGGTCGGCGTCGCCGCGCAGCTCGCGCAGCAGATCGCGCTCGGCGGCGATGCCGTCGACGATCCGGCCGTCGCCCTGGAGGGGGTGCGGTCGGCGCACCGACTCGAAGCGGCGCACCAGGGCCTCGTCGGAGGACTCCAGGAAGACGATGCGGCGCTTGACGTTCTGCGCGTCGAGGGTGGCCAGCGACTCCTTGAGGTTGGCGAAGAAGCGGCGGCCGCGGACGTCGACGACGACCGCGATGCGGGCGACGTTGCCCTGCGAGCGGGCGCCCAGCTCCACCATCGGCGCGATCAGCTCGGGCGGGATGTTGTCGACGACGAACCAGCCCAGGTCCTCCAGGCACTTCGCTGCCGTGCTGCGGCCGGCGCCGGACATCCCGGAGATGATCACCAACTCGGGGATCGCGGCGCTCTCTCCCTGGTCGGACTCGCCGACCGTGCCCGTACTCACCTGTGCACCGTCTCTCTCGGTTTGCTCTTCGTGCGGTGTGCTCATCGTTCCTGCCCCCGTTCTGCCGACAACGCGGCCGGTGGGACCCCGTCATCCTCAATGATCTCTCCTGTGGCGGTGTTCACCGCGGGGGCGGGCGGTGCCGCCCCGGCCAGCGCCGCGGCGACCGTCTCCGCGGTCTTGCGCCCGACGCCCGGGACCTCGCAGATCTCGTCGATCGTCGCGGCCCGCAGCCTCTTCAGCGAACCGAAGTGCTTGAGGAGTGCCTGGCGGCGGGTGTCGCCCAGGCCCGCGACGGTGTCGAGCGGCGAGGACTTCAGCCGCTTGGTGCGCTTGCTGCGCTGGTAGGTGATGGCGAAGCGGTGCGCCTCGTCGCGGACGCGCTGGAGGAGGTAGAGGCCCTCGCTGCTGCGGGGCAGCACGACCGGGTCGTCGTCCTCGGGCAGCCAGACCTCCTCCAGGCGCTTGGCCAGGCCGCAGACGGCGACATCGTCGACCCCGAGCTCGTCCAGGGCCCGGCGGGCGGCCGCGACCTGCGGGGCGCCGCCGTCGACGACCACGAGCTGGGGAGGGTAGGCGAACCGCTTGGGGCGGCCGTCGTCGTCGACGGGGCCGCCGGCGGCGCGGTCCGGCTCCACTGGGCCGTCGCCCTCCACCGGGGCGTCGCCGTCCGGCTCCTCCGTCCACTCCCCCGACTTCTGCTTCTCCTGGAGGTAGCGCTTGAAGCGGCGGCCGACGACCTCGTGCATGGACCGGACATCGTCCTGGCCCTGGAATCCCTTGATCTGGAAGCGGCGGTATTCGCTCTTCCGGGCGAGACCGTCCTCGAACACCACCATCGAGGCGACGACGTCGTCGCCCTGGAGGTGGGAGATGTCGAAGCACTCGATGCGCAGCGGCACCGAATCCAGCCCGAGCGCCTCGGCGATCTCCTCCAGGGCCCGGGAGCGGGTGGTCAGGTCGGAGGCCCGCTTGGTCTTGTGCAGGGCCAGCGCCTGCTGGGCGTTGCGGCCGACCGTCGCCATCAGGTCCTTCTTGTCGCCGCGCTGCGGGATGCGCAGCGAGACCTGGGAGCCGCGGCGCTGGGAGAGCCACTGCGCGACCGGCTCGACGGGCTCGGGGAGCGCCGGTACCAGGACCTCCTTGGGGACGGCGTCGCCCCGCTCCTCGCCGTAGAGCTGCTGGAGGGCGTGCTCGACGAGGTCACCGGTGGTGACGGCCTCGACCTTGTCGGTGACCCAGCCGCGCTGTCCGCGCACCCGGCCGCCGCGGACGTGGAAGATCTGGACGGCGGCTTCCAGCTCGTCCTCGGCGACGGCGATCAGATCGGCGTCGGTGGCGTCGGCGAGCACCACGGCGCTCTTCTCCATGGCCCGCTTGAGCGCGCCTATGTCGTCCCGCAGCCGGGCGGCGCGTTCGTACTCCATCTCCTCGGCGGCGTCCTGCATCTGCTTCTCCAGCCGGCGGATGTACGCGCCCGTACGGCCCGCCATGAAGTCGCAGAACTCCTCGGCCAGTTCGCGGTGCTCCTCGGCGGAGACCCGGCCGACGCAGGGGGCCGAGCACTTGCCGATGTAGCCGAGCAGGCAGGGGCGGCCGATCTGCGCGGAGCGCTTGAAGACACCGGCGGAGCACGTGCGCACCGGGAAGACGCGGAGCATCAGGTCGACGGTCTCGCGGATGGCCCAGGCATGGGCGTACGGGCCGAAGTAGCGCACGCCCTTCTTCTTGGCGCCGCGCATGACCTGGGCGCGCGGGAACTCCTCGTTGAGCGTCACCGCGAGGTACGGATAGCTCTTGTCGTCGCGGTACTTGACGTTGAAGCGGGGGTCGAACTCCTTGATCCAGCTGTATTCGAGCTGGAGCGCCTCGACCTCGGTGGAGACCACGGTCCACTCCACGGAGGCGGCGGTGGTCACCATCGTGCGCGTACGCGGGTGGAGGCCGGCCAGGTCCTGGAAGTAGTTGGCCAGGCGCTGGCGCAGGCTCTTGGCCTTGCCCACGTAGATGACCCGGCCGTGCTCGTCGCGGAATTTATAGACCCCCGGCGAGTCGGGGATCTGTCCCGGCTTGGGTCGGTAGCTGCTGGGGTCTGCCATGAACACCACCCTACTGACCGCCACCGACAATCACGGTTTCCGGATCGCTCCCGTTCGCTCCCGGGCAGCGAGGGGACGGCGCTGCGGGGTGCGGTGTGCGGGAGCTGCGGCATGGAGTGGACGGCTGCCGGGGCGGGGCAGGGCGGGAGGGTCCGGGCGGGGCGTGGGGCGCGGCGGGGCCGGGGGAAGTGGAGCGGAGGGCGGCGTCAATGGCCGTGGCAGGCAGCGGAGTCCGGCCTTGGCAGGGGCGGGGCCCGGCCTTGGCAGGGGGCGGGGCCCTGCCGTGGTGGAGGGCGGAGTCGAGCCCTGGTCACTGCCTCCCCCACCCCCGAACCCTCCCCCGCCCCCTCCCCTATGGGGGAGGGGGGAGGGGGCGGGGCACGAGCCACGCCGGCGGCCGCACCGGAGCCGACGTGTCACTCGCCGCGCCCGGCCGGCGAAACCGACCGGGCGGGCGGGCCGGGCGGGCCGGGTCAGGCGCCGCGCCGCCTGCGCAGCGCCGCCGTGGCGGACAGTCCCAGGGCGAGCGCGGCGGCGAGGGCCCCCACCGTCGTCGCGGCAGTCACCGGCAGGGCGTCGCCCGTGAGCGCGCCCGCCTCGGCGGGCTGCCGGGCAGCGGCCGCGTGCCCCCTGTCCGCGGGCTTCTTCGCGAGGGGCGCCCCGGCCGCGGGCGCCCCGGCCTCGCGGGCTGCCTCGCCGTAGCCGCCGGCCTCGCCCCGCTTGTCGTACGCGGAGCCCGGGAGCTTGTCCCCGTACGCCTTGGCCACCCGCTTCTGGTACGCCGCCACGGTGGTGCCGGCCGCGCCGACGGCCTTACGGGCGTCCGCGTCCAGCGGCTCGACACGGTCGCCGCGCTGCAGGTACCAGGCGTCGATCTGCGGCTCGTGGAAGACCGTGCCGGCGCTGTCCCGGGCGGCCCCGGCCGCCGTGTAGCGGGCCTCGTCGTCGCCGCTGGCGATGTTGACGACCTTCCAGGCGCCGCCCTGGCGCACGGTCCACACCGAGGCGGTGCGGCCGTCGGCGGCGACGGCCTTGCTGGCGAGGAATTCCAGGCGGGCGACGGGGGCCTTGCCCCTGCCTCGGACGAAGTCCGGTGACAGGACGTAGACGGGCACGGTGGCGCCCTCGAAGTGCGGGGCGGCCTGTGGGGTGCCGGGGGCGGCCGCGCGGCCGCCCCCGCGCTTGCCTTCGGCGGCGAAGAAGCGGGCGAGGGTGTCCAGGGTCGCTGCGGAGGTGGCCGCTTGGCGGGCGGCGGCGACGCTCGCCCGGGCCGGCGCCTGGGGCCCGGGCACGGGGGCGGCGAGCGCGGCGTGCGGGGCGAGGCCGATGAGGGCGGTGGCGAGGGCGCCGGTGGCGACGGCGCGGACGGCGGTGCGCTGCGTCATGGCCTCAGGCTCCTATTCGGTAGAGGGAGTGGGTCCAGGAGAAGGAGCTGCCGTCCACGTAGTAGTCGAAGTCGCCCCAGTTGTAGCGGTCGTTGGAGCCCCATGGGTCGCCCCAGTAGACCCAGTTGCGGTCGGTGTCGTAGCCGTAGATGACGTGCATATGGCCGCCGCCGGACGACCACTGGATGCGGGTCTCTATGGGCCGGTTGGCGTTGATCTCGCTCTGGACGGTGCCGTAGCGGAGCCACCCCGACACGTAGGAGCCGGAGTTGATGCCCATCCAGTCCAGTGCGGTCTGCACATTGCCGAGGGTCGCCTGGTTGTTGGGGCATGTGGTGCCCTGCTGGCGGTTGAACGCGGCGTTGCAGAACTCGTTCTGGCTGTAGTTCCTGCCGTACCAGGTCGCGATGGTGTTGCCGGACGCCGCCCAGCACCAGTTGGACTTCTGCTGGGCCTGCATGGAGATGTTGAGGCGGTTGGCGGCGCGCGGTGCGGCGGCGTGCGGGGAAGTGGTGGAAGCGGTGCTGTGCGGTGCGGTGACGGTGTGCGCCGGGGGCGCGAGGGGCGTGGCCGCTGTGGCGGTGGCCCCGGGGAGAGCGGTCAGTACGGCGGCCGTGAGCGCCGCGGCCGACAGCCATCTGCGGTGGGGACTGCGTGCGTGGGGTGCACGGGTCATGGCGTTCCTCCCGACTGGGGGGTGAGGGGGAGAGGAGCGCATCCGGATGCTTGCGAGGAGCATCGGGTGTTGTCGCAGGCAGGTCAACACGCTTCAATGCGAGGTGACATGGGGGTGTGGACGGACGGGCCCGGATGTGAACGGCCGATGCCCGGCGTACTGCAGTGAACAGGCAGGAAGAGCACGCGGCGCGCGATCCGGTTGTGAACGTTCACCTGCGCGCCGGAGGATTGAGGCAATGGCACAGGACACCCCCCAGTCGGCGGAGCTGGCGCAGCTGCTGCGGACCGGCCCCTTCCATCTCGCACTGCGCTCCGCGCTCACCGCCCGGGGGCTGGCCCTCACCCGCGTCCAGCACAAGCTCGCCCAGCGCGGCATCACCATCGGGGTGACCAGTCTGAGCTACTGGCAGCAGGGCGCCCGGCGCCCGCAGCGCCCCGAATCGCTGCGGGCGGTGCGCGCCCTGGAGGAGGTCCTCGACCTGCCCGCGTACTCGCTGCACCGGCTGCTGGTCCCGGAGGGCGGACACCGCCCGGAGGCCGAGCGGCCGGCCGCCCGCTCGTACCGCTCGCTGGTGGTGCCCGCCGACGCGCTGCAGCGGCTCTTCGCCGAGCTGGAGACCCCCGCGGACGGCGGGCTGCACACCGTGGGGCATCACGAGCGGGTTCGCATCGGGCCCGAACGCCAGCTGATCGAGCGGGAGTCACTGCAGGTGGTGCGCGCCCACCGGGACGGCGTGGACCGCTATATCGCCATTCATCGGGGCGAGTCGGGCTGCGAGCCGGCCCGGGTGCGGGTGCGCCCCGGGGAGAACTGCCGGCTGGGCCGGGTGCGGGGGGACGACACGGCCGGGGTGGTGGTCGCCGAGCTGCTCTTCGACACCCGGCTGCGGGCCGGTGACACCCATGTCTTCGGCTACGCCTTCGAGGACGGCAGCGGCGGGCCGAGCACCGAGTACCTGCGCGGCTTCAGCTTCGCCGGCGGTCAGTACGTCCTTCAGGTGCGCTTCGACGAGGCGGCGCTGCCGGTGCGCTGCCGCCGCTTCACCCAGGCCTCGGCGGCCGCCCCGCGCAGCGCCCTGCAGGAGCTGACGCTCAGCGGCCGGCACCACGCCGTGCACCTCGTGGAGCAGGGGGTGCGGCCCGGAATACTCGGTATCGGGTGGGATTGGGGATAGGGAGCAGCATCGGGTGGGATTGGGGATAGGGAGCAGCATCGGGTGGGATGGGGGACAAGGAGCGGTATCGGGTGGGATGAGAGGTGGGGAGCAGGCGGCGCTCGGCCGCCTCAGCCCGCGATCAGCTTGCCGCCCTTGACCCGGACCGGGACCTCTTCGAGCGGGCGGGTCGCCGGTCCCTGGGCGACCTCGCCGGTGGTCACCTGGAAGCGGCTGCCGTGCAGCGGGCAGACGCCCTGCTCCTTCTCGATCTTGTTCAGGATCGCGCCCATGTGCGTGCACACGGTGCTGAAGCACTTGAACTCGCCCTTGGCGGGCTGCGAGACCAGCAACCGCTGGTCGCCGTAGAGCTTGGCGCCGCCGACCGGCACCTCCGAGGCCGGGCCCAGCTCGACCGGCGCGTCCGAGGCCGGGCGGGTGCCGGACTTCTGCTCCCCCGAAGCGCAGGCGGCGGCACCGAAGCACGCGGCGCCCACGAGCGCGACCCCGCGCAGCACGGTCCGGCGGTCGGGGGACGCGGTCATGTCGTAGCTCCTGATCAGTGGGCGGCGCCGGCCTTCGACGATACCGGGGCGGTCCGCTCGCCTCCGCGGCGGTCCGCCCTGCCCATTGGGGTCGACCGCGACCCGGTCGCCGACCGCCCGGTGCGCCACCGCCTCACCCCACGGCCACGATCTCGCCGGTCAGCTCGTGGCCGGGGATCAGCGGGTAGGCCGCGGCGGGCAGCTCGCCTCCGAGCAGGTGCATGTCGGTACCGCACAGCCCGCAGGACGAGCCGCGCACGACCACCTCGTCGGGCTCCGGGCTGGGGTCGGGCAGTTCGGTGACCGCGATGCTGCACGGATTGCCCGGTGCGGTGACGACGAGAGCGCGCGTGAAGGCGCTTCCTCACGACGTCGTGCGGGGGTGCGATGTCCGGGACCCCACAAAAGGAGACGCCCACACGTAAACGCTTGCGTAAGCGTTTACGTTTGCTGGCGGATACTCGTAATGTGGGGACTCGCGGGACGGGCCGTGCCAGGAACGGCCGTGGACGCCGCCGCGGCGCCCCGCACGCGGGGAGGAAAGAGCCGGATGACGACGATGGTGGATGTGGCGCGGCGGGCCGGGGTCTCCGTCGCCACGGTCTCGCATGTGCTCAACGAGACCCGGCCGGTGCGCCCGGACACCCGGGCCGCGGTGCTCGGCGCCATCGAGGAACTCGGCTACACCCACAACACCCTGGCCCGCTCGCTGGTGACCTCCCGCACCCGCTCGATCGGCCTGGCGGTCTCCGCGATCAGCAACCCGTACTTCACCGAGATCCTCCAGGGCGTCGAGGCGGGCGCGCTGGAGGCCGGCTACAGCCTGCTGCTCGCCGATCCGCACGACGAACCGCGGCACGAGCGCAAGGTCGTCCAGCTGCTGCACGAGCGGCGGGTGGACGGCATGATCGTCGCGCCGTCCGCGCAGCCTGCGGAGACCGTCGGCTATCTGGCCCGGCGCGGGGTCCCCACCGTGTTCCTGGACCGGCTGGTCGGTGACGAGCACGACCAGGTCTGTGCCGAGAGCACCGGCCCGGTGCGCCAACTGGTCGAGCACCTGGCCGACTTGGGGCACACCCGGATCGGCCTGGTCGCCGGGCTGCCCGGCCTGAGCACGACGACCGAGCGGGTACAGGGCTACCGCGAGGGGCTGCGCGCCCGCGGCCTGCCCTTCGCGCCCGAACTCCTCGCCGGCGGCAACTCCGAGGCGGACGGCGCCCAGGACGCCACCCGCCGGCTGCTCGCCGCGCCCCAGCCGCCCACGGCGATCATCACCGCCAACAACGCGATGACGATCGGCACGCTCCGGGCGCTCGGCGAACTGGGCCTGGAGGTGCCCCGGGACATCGCGCTGGCCTGCTTCGACGACTTCTCGTGGGCGGACCTGTTCACCCCCCGGCTGACCGCGATCGCCCAGCCCGGCAAGGACATCGGAGCCGCGGCGGTCCGGCTGCTGCTGGAGCGCCTGGAGGAACCGGACCGTCCCCCGCGCACCCTTCGCCTCCCCTGCGCGTTCGTGCACCGTACGTCGTGCGGCTGCGCCGAACCCGCCCCGGCCACTGTCCCGGCCGCACCCCCGGCCACACCGGAAAGGAACCGCACCCCGTGATCGTCGTCGCCGGCGAGGCGCTGATCGACCTCGTCCCCAGCTCGCAGGCCCCCTCCCTGGAAGGCCAGTTGCCGACGCTGCTGCCGCGGCGCGGCGGCGGGCCGTACAACACCGCCGTCGCGCTGGGGCGGCTGGGCTCGCCCACCGCCTTCTGCTCCCGGGTCTCCACCGACGCCTTCGGCGAAGCGCTGCTGCACGGGCTGCGCGGCGGCGGGGTGGACACCTCGCTGGTGCAGCGCGGCGGTGAGCCGACCACCCTCGCCGTGGCGGACATCAGCCCGGACGGGTCGGCCTGCTACGGGTTCTACGCCGACGGCACCGCCGACCGGCTCTTCACCCTGCCGCCGGCGCTGCCCGACACGGTCCGCGCGCTGTCGCTGGGCACCTGCTCGCTGGTCCTGGAACCGGGCGCGAGCGCGTATGAGTCGCTGCTGCGCCGGGAGGCGCGGCGTGGGGTCTTCACCGCACTCGACCCCAACATCCGGCCCGGTCTGATCCCCGACCCGGACGCCTATCGGGCCCGCTTTCGCTCCTGGCTCCCGGATCTGGCGCTGCTGAAGCTGTCGGAGGAGGACGCGCTGTGGCTGGCCGGGGCGGGCACCGGCGGGGGCTGGGATGCGGTGGGTGCGGCCGCCAAGGAGTGGCTGGGCGCCGGGCCGGCGGCGATCGTGATCACCCGTGGCGGTGACGGGCTGACCGTGCTGACACAGGACGGCGGGGAGCTGACGGTGCCCGGCGAGCGGGTCGCCGTCGTCGACACCATCGGCGCCGGCGACACGGTCAATGCGGCGCTGCTGCACCGCCTGGACGCCCATGACGCCCTCTCGTACGCCGCCGTCGCCGCGCTGGGCGCCGACGACTGGCGGGACATCCTGCGCTTCGCCGCCCGCGCGGCCGCCATCACCTGCTCACGCGCGGGCGCGGAGCCGCCGTTCGCCACGGAGTTGGCGGCATAGCAGGAGCGCCTCGGACCGGCCGGTCGCCATGGAGCCGGCGGCGTGGCGCACCTCGGGACCGGCCGGCGGTGCGCTGACGACGGCGGGCCGCCACCACGCCCTTGGAAACGGGAGCGGTGACGGCCCGGTCGGAACGGCCCCGGCGTCAGGAGGCCCGGCCGGCCCGCGCGGTCGTCTTCCTGGCCGTGGTCTTCTTCGCCGCGGTCTTCTTGGCGGCCGGCTTCTTCGCCTGCGCCGGCACCGGCGCGGCGTCGCTGACGCGGTCACCGAGGATCTCCCGCAGGAACTTGCCGGTGTGGCTGGCCGGGATCGACGCGATCTCCTCCGGCGTGCCCTCGGCGACGACCATTCCGCCGCCGTTGCCGCCCTCGGGGCCCATGTCGATGACCCAGTCCGCGGTCTTGATCACATCGAGGTTGTGCTCGATGACGATCACCGTGTTGCCCTTTTCGACCAGCCCGGACAGCACCTTGATCAGCTTGCTGATGTCGTCGAAGTGCAGACCGGTGGTCGGCTCGTCGAGGACGTAGACCGTGCTGCCCGTCGAGCGCTTCTGGAGCTCGCTGGCCAGCTTGACCCGCTGGGCCTCACCACCGGAGAGCGTCGGCGCGGACTGACCGAGCCGGACGTAGCCGAGGCCGACCTCGTTGAGCGTCTTGAGGTGCCGGGCGATGGTCGGCACCGCCTCGAAGAAGCTCAGCGCCTCCTCGATGGGCATGTCCAGCACCTCGGCGATGGACTTGCCCTTGTAGTGGACCTCCAGCGTCTCGCGGTTGTAGCGCGCGCCGTGGCAGACCTCGCACGGCACGTACACGTCCGGCAGGAAGTTCATCTCGATCTTGATCGTGCCGTCGCCGGAGCAGTTCTCGCAGCGGCCGCCCTTGACGTTGAAGGAGAAGCGCCCCGGCAGATAGCCGCGGACCTTGGCCTCCATCGTCTCCGCGAAGAGCTTGCGGACGTGGTCGAAGACACCGGTGTACGTGGCCGGGTTCGACCGCGGGGTGCGGCCGATCGGCGACTGGTCGACATGCACGACCTTGTCCACCAGATCGTCGCCGGCGACCCGGGTGTGCCGGCCCGGGACGGACTTGGCGCCGTTCAGCTCGCGCGCGAGGTGGGTGTAGAGGATGTCGTTGACCAGCGTCGACTTGCCGGAGCCGGAGACGCCGGTGACGGCGGAGAACACCCCGAGCGGGAAGGAGACGTCGATGTCGCGGAGGTTGTTCTCCTTCGCGCCGTGGACCGTCAGCTGCCGCTTGGGGTCGGCGGGCCGCCGGATGTCCGGTGTCGCGATGGCTCTCTTGCCGGACAGATACTGCCCGGTGATCGACTCCTTGTTGGCCAGCAGCTGCTTCATCGGGCCGCTGTGCACGACCTTGCCGCCGTGCTCACCGGCACCGGGGCCGATGTCCACGACCCAGTCGGCGACCTTGATGGTGTCCTCGTCGTGCTCCACGACGATCAGGGTGTTGCCCATGTCGCGCAGCCGCACCAGGGTTTCGATCAGCCGGTGGTTGTCGCGCTGGTGCAGACCGATCGACGGCTCGTCCAGGACGTAGAGCACGCCCACCAGGCCGGAGCCGATCTGGGTGGCGAGGCGGATGCGCTGGGCCTCACCGCCGGAGAGGGTGCCGGCCGCGCGGTTCAGCGAGAGGTAGTCCAGGCCGACGTCAACCAGGAACTTCAGCCGCTCGTTGACCTCCTTGAGGACCCGCTCGGCGATCTTCTTCTCGCGGGCGTCGAGCTTCATGTCCCGCAGGAAGTCGGCGCAGTCGCTGATCGACATGGCCGCGACCTCGGCGATCGACTTCTCCTGGACCGTGACGGCGAGCACGATCGGCTTGAGCCGTGTGCCCTCGCAGGTCGGGCAGTGCACCTCGCGCATATAGCCCTCGAAGCGCTCGCGGCTGCTGTCGCTCTCCGCTTCGGAGTGCCGCCGCTTGACGAACGGCACGGCGCCCTCGAAGGGGGTGGTGTAGGCCCGCTCGCGGCCGTACCGATTGCGGTAGCGCACCTCGATCTGGGTCTTGTGGCCGTGCAGCAGGGCCTTCTTGGCGCGGGCCGGCAGCCCGGCCCAGGGGATGTCCGTACGGAAGCCGAGGGCATCGGCGAGCGCGCCGACGAGGCGGCCGAAGTAGTCTTTGGTGTGCCCGTGCGACCAGGGGTGGATGGCGCCCTCGTCGAGGGAGCGGTCCTCGTCGGGGACGATCAGCTCGGGGTCGACCTCCATGCGCGTACCGATACCGGTGCAGTCCGGGCAGGCGCCGAAGGGCGAGTTGAAGGAGAAGGAGCGGGGCTCCAGCTCCTCGAAGGACAGATCGTCATAGGCGCAGTACAGATGCTCCGAATACATCCGCTCGCGCTGCGGGTCGTCCGGCTCCAGATCCACGAAGTCGAGGATGACCATGCCACCGGAGAGCCCGAGGGCGGTCTCGACGGAGTCGGTCAGCCGCCGCTTGGCGCTCTCCTTGACCGTGAGGCGGTCGACGACCACCTCGATGGTGTGCTTCTCCTGCTTCTTCAGCTTGGGCGGCTCGGAGAGCTGGATGGTCTCCCCGTCGACCCGCGCCCGGCTGTAGCCCTTGGTCTGGAGGTCGGAGAAGAGATCGACGAACTCGCCCTTGCGCTCCCGCACCAAGGGAGAGAGCACCTGGAAGCGACTGCCCTCGGGCAGCTCCAGGACCTTGTCGACGATCGCCTGCGGCGACTGCCGGGCGATGGGGCGCCCGCACTCGGGGCAGTGCGGCTTGCCGATGCGGGCGAACAGCAGGCGGAGGTAGTCGTAGACCTCGGTGATCGTGCCGACCGTCGAGCGCGGGTTGCGCGAGGTCGACTTCTGGTCGATCGACACCGCGGGGGACAGGCCCTCGATGAAGTCCACATCGGGCTTGTCCATCTGCCCGAGGAACTGCCGGGCGTAGGAGGAGAGCGACTCGACATAGCGCCGCTGCCCCTCGGCGAAGATCGTGTCGAAGGCGAGCGAGGACTTGCCCGACCCGGACAGCCCCGTGAAGACGATGAGGGAATCGCGGGGGAGGTCGAGCGAGACGTTCTTGAGATTGTGCTCGCGAGCGCCACGGACGATGAGACGGTCGGCCACGCCGGTCGGCACCTTTCTTGGAGGGGGGCGGGAGCCGTGGCTCTGCGTCCGCCGCTCGGTGAATGAGCAGAGGCGGCGAAGCGGAGCGGAGCCCCGCCCCAGGGTATGGGGCCCGCCACGGCACTGTCTTTGGGATGCCACACACGAGCCTATAGCACGCGCATTCGATTTACGGGGCTCGTACGCCCTCTTCACCCAAACGTGTGGCGACCCCACATCCTTCCCGCCCCGCCACACGCCCGTACGCTGCGGAAACCCGCCACCCCCGACGGTTCAGGCGTTCCCGGGCAGCGCCCGCTCCAGCGCATCGAACGTCCGCCGCAGCACCTCGACCTGCTCAACGGCCACCTCGTCCGCCGGGTCACCCCGCAGCTGCCGGCCGGCGGCCTCGGCGTACGCCACCCGGACCCCCGCGACGATCAGCGCCGCGGCCAGCCGGGAGTCATGACCCGGTCGCCCGGCGTCACCGCCCGCGGCCTCGGCGAGCAGCCCGGCGAGCGTGTCCTCCAGCTCCTCGACCGCCTCACGGCCCCGCGCGCGCAGCGCCGGCGAGTCCAGCACCGTACGCCAGAAGTGCTCGAACCCCTCCCCCACCCCACCCAGCGGGTGGCGCTGCTCCAGCAGCTCGGACGTCAGCCGGCGCAGCGCGGCCAGCGGCGTCTCGCCCGCGCCGCGCTCCCGGACGGCGCGGGTGAGCAGCTCCAGCCCCTCGGGAATCCGGTCGAGGAAGAGATCTTCCTTCCGCGGGAAGTAGTTGAAGACGGTCATCGTGGACACCTCGGCGGCACGGGCCACCTCGGCGACGGTGACGTTGTCGAAGCCGCGCCGGATGAACAGCAGCGTGGCCTCGCCGGAGATCCGCTGCCGGGTGCGCAGCTTCTTGCGCTCGCGCAGCGTCAGCCGGCCGTCCTCCTCGCCGAAGCCGGTCTCCGCCTCCTGGCCGGCGATCCATCCGCCGTCAGTCGTCCCCGCGCCGTCGTGCCGCCGCTCATCCACCATGCCCGGAATCCTAGGCCGCCCCTTCGGAAATTTTGTAGTCACAAAAAACTTTTAGTGGCTACACTCTCACTCCATGAAGCGTGACGCAGACGTAGTGGTGGCAGGGGGCGGCCCGGTGGGGCTGATGCTCGCCTGCGAACTGGCACTGGCCGATGTCCCGGTCGTCGTCCTGGAGCGGCTGACCGAGGTGGACACGACGATCAAGGCGGGGGCGATCAACTCCCCCAGCGCGGAGGCCTTCTACCGGCGCGGGATGCTGCCCGACCTCGCCGAGGTGCAGCGCGCCGCCATCGAGAAGTTCAGCTCGTTCCTGCGGCAGCGGCAGGCCGCGGGCGCGTCCGGGGTGCAACGGCCTCCGAAGTTCGCCGGGCACTTCGCCGGCATCATGCTGCGCGGCGATCTGCTGGACGAGTCCGACCCGGACTTCGAGGGCCCCGGCCCCGCCTCCGAGATCGGCCTCGTCCCCCAGGAGGCCCTGGAACGGCTGCTCGCCGACCGCGCCGCCGAACTGGGCGTCGACCTGCGCCGCGGGGTGACGCTGACCGGTTTCGACGCCGACGACGACGGCGTCCGCGTCCACACCTCCCACGGGTCGCTGCGGACCGGATGGCTGGTGGGGTGCGACGGCGGGCGCAGTACGGTCCGCCGGCTCGCCGGCTTCCCGTTCCCGGGGACGGACCCCGAGATCACCGGCCATCAGGCCATCGTGGAGATGTCCGGGTCCGAGAAGCTGGGCGCCGGCTGGAACTGGACCGGGACCGGCACCTACGCACACGGCCCGATGCCCGGCCGGATCCTCACCGTGGAGTTCGACGGGCCGCCCGCGGACCGCGAAGCGCCCGTCACCGCCGCGGAGTTGCAGGCGTCCCTGCGGAACGTCTCCGGTGTCCAGGACGTCGAGATCCACAAGGTGCTCTCGGCGACCCGCTTCACGGACAACGCCCGCCAGGTGCCCGACTACCGGGCGGGGCGGGTGCTGCTGGCCGGTGACGCGGCGCATGTGCACTCCCCCTTCGGCGGCCAGGGGCTGAACCTCGGCATCGGCGACGCGATGAACCTGGGCTGGAAGCTGGCCGCGACGGTGCACGGCTGGGCACCGGAGGGGCTGCTCGACACCTACACCGCCGAGCGGCACCCGATAGGCGCATGGGTGCTGGAGTGGACCCGGGCCCAAGTGGCGCTGATGCGACCGGAGTCGCACGCCCGGGCACTGCGCACGGTGCTCACCGAGCTGACCGGGACCGTCGCCGCCACCACCTTCTTCGCCAAGAAGATCTCCGGTGTCCAGCAGCGCTACGACCTGCCGGGCGACCATCCGCTGACCGGCCGCAGCGCCCCCGACCTGGAGCTGTCCGACGGCAGCCGGCTCGCGGACCATCTGCGCGGCGGCCAGGGGCTGTTGCTCGACCTCGCCGACGACGACGGGCTGCGCCGGCGCGCCGCCGGGTACGGCTCCCGGGTGCGGCTGCTGACCGCCGCCTGCCCCGGGCGGCCCGACCTGGCCGGCCTCCTGGTACGGCCGGACGGCTGCACCGCTTGGGCGGCCGACGCCCCGGGGTCGGCCGCCGCGCCGGAGGATCTGGACGCCGCCCTCCGCCGGTGGTTCGGGGCGCCCGACGCCGCGGCCTGACCGCCAGGAGACACCGCGGGCGGCGCCCCGTCGGCCTCCGGGCCACCGCGCGCCGCCCGCCCCGCCCGCGTACGCCCCGAACGGCGCCGGACGACTCCCGAACTCGCCTTCGTGGCGCTAGCGTCGGACCATGACCGTCACCCCGCCTGACTTCCCGCACGACGTGGCCGCCGTTCACGAGGCCACCGAACGGCTGCTGGTCTCGGTGAGCAAGCTCGACGACACGGCGATCGGCGAGCCGTCGCTGCTCCCCGGCTGGACCCGCGGCCATGTCCTGGCCCATCTGGCACGCAACGCGGACGCGCTGGTCAACCTCCTCACCTGGGCGCGTACGGAGGTCCCCACGCCGATGTACGCGAGCGCCGAGGACCGGGACGCCGACATCGAGCGGGACGCCGACCGCCCGCTGGCGGCGCATCTGGAGGACCTCAAGGAGAGCGCCGAGCGGTTCGACGCCGCCGCGGACGCGCTGCCGCAGGAGCGCCGGGCCTACGAGGTCGAGATGCGCAACGGCGTCGTCGAGCGGGCCGACCGGCTGCCGCTGCGCCGGCTCGCCGAGCTGGAGCTGCACCACCTGGATCTCGGCGTCGGCCACACCCTCGACCAGCTCTCGCCCGGCTTCGTCGACAGCTATCTCGCCTTCCTCGCCACGATCAAATTCGCCGGCCACCCGGATCTGCCGCCACTGGAGCTGCGCACGGACGGCGGCCGCCGCCTGCGCACCGGCCGCGCGGCGGCGGCCACCCCGGGCGCCGGGGCCGCGCCCGTGGTGGTCTCGGGCTCCGCGACGGCGCTGGTCGGCTGGCTCACCGGACGCGGTGACGGCTCCGCGCTCGACAGCCACGGCTCCGCCCTGCCTGTCGTACCCCGGCTCTAGAGTGGACTCATGGGCTACAGCGGAGCAGTGAAGGTCGGCGGAGCGGCCGACGTGCACGAACTGTCCGACCTGATGATCTCGAAGGTCGCGGTCGGCCGGATGGACAACAACGCCTATGTGCTGCGGTGCCGTGCGACCGATGAGCAGCTGCTGATCGACGCGGCCGCCGATCCGCACACGCTTCTCGCGCTGATCGGCGACAGCGGCATCGCGTCCGTCGTCACCACGCACCGGCACGGCGACCATTGGGGCGCGCTGCGCGAGGTGGTCGACGCGACGGGCGCGCGCACCTATGCGGGCCGCCACGACGCCGAGGGCATCCCCGTGCCCACGGACGTCCTGGTCGACGACGGCGACACGATCACGGTCGGACGCGTCACGCTGACCGCACGCCATCTGGTCGGCCACACCCCCGGCAGCATCGCGCTGGTCTACGACGATCCGCACGGCGCCCCCCATCTGTTCACCGGGGACTGTCTGTTCCCCGGCGGCGTCGGCAACACCTGGGGCAATCCCGAGCACTTCGCCAGCCTGATCGACGGCGTGGAGAGCAAGCTCTTCGGCGAACTCCCCGACGAGACCTGGGTCTATCCGGGGCACGGCAACGACACCACGCTCGGTGCGGAGCGTCCGCATCTGGCGGAGTGGCGCAAGCGGGGCTGGTAGCGAAGGCCCCCTGGGGCCTGTCCGACCCGGACCCGTCGGACAGGCCCTGGCAGTGACGGTGCCCGGCGCCACTCCCGTTCGGGAGCGGGGCCGGGCACCGCCAGTGGTGCGCCAGGGCGCCGGGCCTCAGGCGTCGACGCGCTCCGTGTCGGCGGCCGCCACGTCGGCCTCGGCCGCCGTCTGCTTCTTCGAGGCGCGCAGGCTGGTGATCGTCGTGACGACGAGCACGGCGCAGATGACGCCCAGGGAGACCGGAATGCTGATCTCCGGAACGGCCACTCCGGACTCGTGCAGCGCGTGCAGCACCAGCTTCACGCCGATGAATCCGAGGATGATCGACAGGCCGTAGGAGAGGTGGACCAGCTTCTTCAGCAGCCCGCCGATCAGGAAGTACAGCTGCCGCAGGCCCATCAGGGCGAAGGCGTTGGCGGTGAAGACGATGTACGGGTCCTGGGTGAGACCGAAGATCGCGGGGATGGAGTCCAGGGCGAACAGGACGTCGGTGGTGCCGATCGCCAGCATGACGATCAGCATCGGCGTCATCAGCCGCTTGCCGTTCTCGACGATGAACAGCTTGGTGCCGTGGTACTTGTCGGTCGACGGGAAGCGCTTCTCGACGAGCTTCAGGAAGCGGTTCTCCTCGAACTCCTCGTCCTCCTCCTCGGCACGGGCCTCCTTGATGAGCTTCCAGGCGGTCCAGATGAGGAACGCGCCGAAGAGGTAGAAGACCCAGGAGAAGTTGGCGATGATCGCGGCGCCGGCACCGATGAAGCCGGCCCGCAGCACCAGCGCGATCAGCACGCCGACCATCAGTACGCGCTGCTGGTAGACCGCGGGGACCGCGAACTTCGCCATGATCAGCACGAAGACGAAGAGGTTGTCGACGCTCAGGGACTTCTCGGTGATGAAGCCCGCGAAGAACTCGCCGGCCCGCGCGGTGCCGCCGAAGAGCAGCAGCCCGAGGCCGAACAGCGCGGCGAGCGCGATCCAGACACCGGTCCAGATTCCGGCCTCCTTGATGGAGACCTCATGCGGTTTGCGTCCGCCGATGAAGAAATCGGCGGCTATCAGGGCACAGAGACCAAGGATGGTCAGCACCCACAGGTTCAGGGAAACGTCCACTGCTCCTCCGGCAGAGTCGTACGGCACTCACAGCGTCGTCGCTGCCGGAGGTCTCTTCCGCCCCGTTCCACCTGAGGGAACGGGGCCGACGCCCCGGGATCTCGTCACACTCGCAATCCGTGATGACGGGTACGTCGTGATGGGAATACTCCCCTCCGCACCAAGAAGGGTAAAGGAAGGCCAAGTAATAGTAAAGAAATAGGTAAAGGTGCTGGTCAGTGGGTTGATTGAGGGGCTGGGCAGCTGTCCGGCCCGCGGGGCCGGGGTCCTCGTGGGAGCGGGTCCGACTCGGCCGCGTCCTCTACGGGAGCGCCGTCCGGGTCAGCCGCGTCCCGCGCCGCGGGCCTGGGCGACCCGGTCGAGCACCTGGCGCACCACCTGGCTGCCCCTCGGGGCGAGCGGCGGCTCATACGTCCAGGCGTGGCCGACCCAGGGATCGGCGAGGTGCGCGTCGGGCACCGGCGTGATCCGCAGCAGCGAGCGCCACAGCGGGTCCAGGACCGGGCCGTACTCCCGGGCCTGGGCGCGGTCGGCGACCATCATCAGATGCACCCCGACCGCGGGGCCCTCGTCGGCCAGATAGCGGAGCCGGGTCAGGGCGCGGTCGTCGAAGCCGTGCGGGAAGTCGTGCACGATCAGCAGCTGCTCGGCGGTGTCCAGATCGGGCGGCAGCGCGTCCGCTGCGCGGCTGCGCACGGCCATCTGGACGAGGTCGACCCGCCGAGTCAGCCCCTCCAGGACCGCGGAGACCCCCTGGGCGCCGGGCACCGGAGGGGGCAGCACACCGGACTCCAGGAGCGGTGCCAGCGCCGGTGCCGCCGTGCCGCCCGGGTCGATGACCTGGACCGCGAACTCGCCGGCGGGGTGGACCGCGAGCAACCGGGCGGCGATGGCCACTGCGGTCTCCGTGGCGAGCCGCCGCAGCTCGGCCTCGTCCGGCGGCCCGTCCGTCAGTGCGCTGCCCAGCTCCCGCCGGCCGTACTCGCGCTCGGGGAGGGGGCCGCCGCGGTCGTAGGCGTCGGGCCCGCTGTCGATCCACAGGCCGCGCTCCAGGGGGAGGCGGACGAGCATGGGGATGCGCAGGTCCAGGACCTCCGGAAGGTGCAGATCGCCCAGGCGCAGCGCCATCGGGCGCTCCAGCGGTACGTGATAGCCCTGCCATACGGGGTTGTCCCAGCGGGCGAAGGCGGGCGGCAGCGCCGGCTCCACGACCTCCGACTCGGCCGCGAGCTGCCCGAGGTCGCGGTCCAGGGCGGCCCGGGCCTGGGTGACCAGGGTGGCGTGCTTGTCACGGGCGGTGGCACGGGCGGCATCGGCGGCCGTGCCGAGGCGGTTGCGCGGGTCGGAGAGAGCCTTGTCGAGCTCCTGCTCCAGGCGGGACTCGGCGAAGTCGGACGCGCTGCGGTACGCCGCGACCGAACGGGCCAGGTCCTCGAACATGCCCCAGACCTGGTTGTAGAGCCGCTCCTCCATGCTCCATCCGGCGGCGTCACCGGCGACGGGGAGCGGGGGGCCGTCGGGAGCGGCGGGGGCGGCCGGGGCCGGACCGGCGGGTGCGGGGGCGCTGCGGCGCGCGGGGTGCCGGTAGTCGACGGGGCCGTGGGACGCCGGGGACGCGGCGGCCGTGGCCGCGGCCCCGGTCGCCGCTCCGGCGGTGCCGGACCCCGCCGCAGCGGTCCCGGATGCCGCCGGGTCGTCGGCCGCCGTCGGGGGCGCGGGGGCGGGCCGCTGCGCGGTGGGCCCGGGGGCCGCACCCGCCGTGGAGCGCTCCGGCCGTTCGGACCGGCTCGCCGCGGGCGCCGGGACCGCGCGGGCGTGCCCCAGGCCGACCGCCCGCTCGATCTCCGCGGCGAGCTCCGCCGCCTGCGCGAGCCCCTGGTCGCGCAGCATCGCGGTGAGGCCGTCGGCGTACCCCTGGCCCACCGCACGCACCTTCCAGGCCCCCTGCCTGCGGTACAGCTCCACGGCGACGACCGCGGACTCGGCCCCCAGGCCGGTGATGGTGTAGTCGGCCAGGGGGGTGCCGTCGAGGCCGGTGACCGCGACGGACGGCGCGGCGGCGGCGCCGAATGTGGTCAGCGCGCCGATGCCGGTGGGCAGCGCCAGCAGGACGCTGACCCGGTGGACGGCGTCGGGCAGCGCGTCGAGGTCGACGGCGATTCGGTGCTCGGCGGCCGCCTGACGGGGAACCTCGATGCCGGTGCGCCGGGGCTCGCCGGGGTGGGCCACCGCTTCGGCTCCCGGGAGCCTGCCCTGCTCGTCGCCGAGCGTCACCCCGGCCACGACGGGACCGCCCGCCGTGATCCGGATCTCCACCCGTGTGCGGTCCAGCGGATGGTTCTGCCCCCGGACCAGCTCGGCCGTCATCGTTGTTCCCCCTGATGGTGATCGCGTCCCGGGCCGGGCCCGGGCGCGGGCCCGGGGATGCGGCGGCACGGCCCGGGGCGCGCCGCCGCGATGTGCGGTGCTTACAGGTGCGGCACGATCGCCGGCACCAGGTCCTGGAACGTACGGCCGACGGCGGGCTCGCCGATGGCGGTCATCTGCCAGCCGCTGCCCGCACGGTGCACCTTGGCCATCACCTGGGCGGTGTAGTTGCCGCCGCCCGTAAGGGTGTAGCGGGCCAGCTCCTGGCCGTTGGTCTCGTCCACCAGCCGGCAGAAGGCGTCCTGCACCTCGGTGAAGGTCTGGCCGGTGAAGGAGTTGACCGTGAACACGATCTGGTCGACGTGCACCGGCAGCCGTGCCAGGTCGACCAGGATCGCCTCGTCGTCGCCGCCCTGCCCCGCGCCGCCGACCAGGTTGTCGCCGGTGTGCCGGACGGCGCCGTCATCGCTGATCAGGTGCTGGAAGAAGACGACGTCTATCGGCTTCTTGTCGGCGAACAGCACCGCGGAGGCGTCGAGGTCGATCTCGTTGGTGCGCCTCCCGAACAGGCCGCGGCGCGGCGCCGAGCGCCACCCCAGCCCCATCCGCACCGCGGTCAGCGTTCCGCCGTCGGACTTCTGCAGGCTGATTCCCTGCCCCTTGGACAAATTGACCGACACGCGCCGTCCCTTCTCCGTACTGTCCCCGCCCAGCTCTCCGGCGGGCCTCCTCGACCCTACGCACGACGGCGGACCCGGGGCGCGCTGGGCCCGCGTTTGTGGCGTTTCTGCAACACCGGGAGGGCTGCGGCCGGCCCGTCGCGGCCCGGCGTCACTGCACGCCGGCCTCCCTCATTTGCCGCAGCTCCTTCTTCAGTTCACCCACCTCGTCACGCAACCTGGCGGCGACTTCGAACTGCAGCTCGGCCGCGGCGGCCCGCATCCGCTCCGTCATCTCCTCGATGAGTTCCGCCAGTTCGGCAGCGGGACGGTCCGTCAGCACCGCACCCGCCTTGCCCTTGCCCGCCTGCGCACCGAGCGACGGGACCGGGGCCTTGCCCTTGGCCTCCTTGGCCTCGCCCGACTTGCGGTAGCCCGTGCCCAGCAGCTCCTGGGTGTCGATCTCCTCGCGGGCGATCGTGGCGACGATGTCGCCGATCTTCTTGCGGAGCGGCTGCGGGTCGATGCCGTGCTCCTTGTTGTACGCCAGCTGCTTCTCGCGCCGGCGGTTGGTCTCGTCGATGGCCTTCTCCATCGCCGGGGTGACCTTGTCGGCGTACATGTGCACCTGACCGGAGACGTTGCGCGCCGCGCGTCCGATCGTCTGGATCAGCGCCGAACCGGACCGCAGGAAGCCCTCCTTGTCGGCGTCCAGAATGGCCACCAGGGAGACCTCGGGAAGGTCGAGGCCCTCACGCAGCAGGTTGATGCCCACCAGGACGTCGTATTCACCCGATCGCAGCTCGCGCAGCAGCTCCACGCGTCGCAGCGTGTCCACGTCGCTGTGCAGGTAGCGGACCTGGATGCCGAGCTCCAGGAAGTAGTCGGTGAGGTCCTCGGCCATCTTCTTGGTGAGGGTGGTGACCAGGACGCGCTCGTCCTTCTCCGTACGTGCCCTGATCTCGTGCACCAGATCGTCGATCTGCCCGTCGGTGGGCTTGACCACCACCTCCGGGTCGACCAGGCCGGTCGGGCGGATGATCTGCTCCACGAAGCCGTCGCCGCGGGCGAGCTCGTACGGCCCGGGGGTCGCGGACAGGTAGACCGTCTGGCCGATCCGCTCCAGGAACTCCTCCCACTTCAGCGGGCGGTTGTCCAGGGCGGACGGCAGCCGGAAGCCGTGGTCGACGAGGGTGCGCTTACGGGAGGCGTCGCCCTCGTACATCGCACCGATCTGCGGGACGGTGACGTGCGACTCGTCGATGACCAGGAGGAAGTCGTCCGGGAAGTAGTCGATGAGGGTGTTGGGCGCGGAACCGGGCTCGCGGCCGTCCATGTGCATCGAGTAGTTCTCGATGCCCGAGCAGGAACCGATCTGCCGCATCATCTCGATGTCGTACGTGGTGCGCATGCGCAGCCGCTGGGCCTCGAGCATCTTGCCCTGCTTCTCCAGGGTGGCCAGGCGGTCCGCCAGCTCGGCCTCGATCCCGGCGATGGCCCGCTCCATGCGCTCCGGGCCGGCGATGTAGTGGCTGGCCGGGAAGATGTACAGCTCCTGGTCGTCGCTGATGACCTCGCCGGTGAGCGGGTGGAGGGTGGACAGCGCCTCGATCTCGTCGCCGAACATCTCGATCCGCACGGCCAGCTCTTCGTAGACCGGGAAGATCTCGATGGTGTCGCCGCGGACCCGGAAGGTGCCCCGGGTGAAGGCCACGTCGTTGCGGGTGTACTGGATGTCGACGAAGCGGCGCAGCAGCTGGTCGCGGTCGAATTCGTCGCCGACCTTCAGTGGGACCATCCGGTCGACGTACTCCTGCGGCGTACCCAGGCCGTAGATGCAGGACACCGAGGCGACCACGACGACGTCACGCCGCGTGAGCAGCGAATTCGTCGCGGAGTGGCGCAGCCGTTCGACCTCCTCGTTGATCGAGGAGTCCTTCTCGATGTACGTATCGGACTGCGGGACGTAGGCCTCGGGCTGGTAGTAGTCGTAGTAGGAGACGAAGTACTCGACGGCGTTGTTCGGCAGCAGCTCGCGGAATTCGTTGGCGAGCTGGGCCGCGAGGGTCTTGTTGGGCGCCATGACGAGCGTCGGGCGCTGCAGCTTCTCGATCATCCATGCGGTGGTCGCCGACTTGCCGGTGCCGGTGGCGCCCAGCAGGACGACGTCCTTTTCACCCCCGCGGATGCGCCGCTCCAGCTCGGCGATGGCCGCCGGCTGGTCGCCGTTGGGCTGGTAGGGGCTGACGACCTCGAAGGGCGCCACCGTGCGTTCGATCTTTGATTCGGGCCGCATGGGATCCACCGTACGACCCAGCACTGACAATCGGCGGTGAAATCGCTCCGACCTGCGGATTTGCGGCGGTATCGGTTGGCGCGGCGGTCCGCTCGGCGAGCGGGGGACGCCGGCGGCGACGGCGGGGCGGCGCGCGGCGCCACCGGCGTCACGGCTGCGGAGGCTGCCGGGCACACGCCCCGGCCCCCCTGCCATGAGAGCGGCGCGCTCGCGAACGGAGCGGAGTCGCGGTGGCCGCCCATTCACCACATATGACCAAAACCGGTCAGAAGGACGATGGGTGACGCATCATCGGCCAAGATGCGCGGATGCCGCGACTCCGGCAAGTTGGACGGCATCGGAGCGCACGTCTGTTGCACGGCTTTTCCGGGCATCCTGCAATTGCGCGAACGCTCCACGGAAGACCGGCCATTTCTCGTTCAGCCCTCGGCCACCGTACGACTGCCTCCCGCTCTGGCCCGGCTGCGAGCCTCTGCCCGTCCGACCCGGTACACGTCACTCACGTCCGCTCACGCCCACGACGTCACGAGGAGTCCGTATGCGTATCCGCCCCGTCGCCACCGTTGCCGCCGGTGCGCTCATGGGTCTGTCCGCGCTCGTCCTCTCCACCAACGCCGCCCAGGCCTCACCGCACGGACACACTCCGGTGACGGTCGCCCACCGCGGCGCCTCGTCGTACGCGCCCGAGAACACCCTCGCCGCCATCGACGCGGCCGCCGAGCTCGGCATCGAATGGGTCGAGAACGACGTTCAGCGCACCAAGGACGGTGAGCTGGTCATCCTCCATGACAACTCGCTCGCCCGGACGACCAACGTCAAGAAGGTCTTCCCCGACCGCTCCCCCTGGAACGTCGCGGACTTCACCCTCAAGGAGATCGAGAAGCTGGACGCGGGCAGCTGGTTCGGGCAGAAGTTCGAGGGCGAGCGGGTGCCGACGCTCGAGGACTACATGGACGAGGTCGAGCACAACGACCAGAACCTGCTGATGGAGCTCAAGTCGCCGGAACTCTACCCGGGCATCGAGAAGCAGACCCTGCGCGAGCTGCGCCGCGGCGGCTGGCTGGACAGGGACCACCTCAAGCACCGTCTGATCATCCAGAGCTTCAACGCCGACACCCTCAAGACCGTGCACACGCTCCGGCCGGACATCAAGACGGGCTTCCTGGGCAACCCGTCCGTCGCCGACCTCCCGAAGTTCGCCAAGTACTGCGATCAGATCAATCCGGTCCACACGGCGGTCACCCCGGAGTACGTCGCCGCCGTACACGGCCTGAAGGGCCCGCACCGCCGGCAGCTGGACCTGTACACCTGGACCGTCGACGACCCGGCCGTCGCGATCAAGCTCGCCGACCTGGATGTGGACGGCATCATCACCAACAAGCCCGATGTGGTGCAGGACGCGCTGGAGAACAGGAACAAGAGCGGAGCCTGAGCGCCCGGCGCCGACGGGGAGCGGGAGCAGGCGACGGCCGCCGGCCCGTTCCCCGTCGCATTGTCAGTGGCCCGTCCTACCCTGATCAGGTGACGCATTCCGAGCAGGTTTCCGAGCAGGCCCCCGCGCCGGCGGCAGGATCCGCGACCCGGCGCGAGTGGGCCTGGGCGCGTCTGGAGACCCCGATCGGCCCGCTGCTGCTCGCCGCGACCCGGGAGGGCCTGGCCCAGGTGGCCTTCCATGCCGACGAGCGGACGACCCGCCGCGCGCTGACCCGACTGGAGCAGTTCTTCGGCGGGCCACCGCTCCCGCAGACCCCTCATCTGGCGACGGCCACCGCCGAGCTCACCGCCTACTTCTCCGGGGATCTGCGGTCCTTCACCGTCCCGCTGGACTGGTCGCTGTCCTCCGGCTTCAACGCCCGGGTCCTGCACGCCCTGGCCTCCGGCGTCCGGCACGGCAGCGTGGTCGGCTATCAGGACCTCGCCGACCGGGTCGGGGAGCCGGGCGCGGCCCGTGCGGTGGGCGCGGCGATGGGCTCCAATCCGCTGCCGGTCGTCGTCCCCTGCCACCGCGTCGTGGCCAGCGACGGCGGGATCGGCGGATTCGGCGGCGGCCTGGAGACCAAGCGCCTGCTGCTGGCCCTCGAAGGTGTGCTGCCCGCCCCGCTCTTCTGATCCCGGCCGTCGTCCGTCCGCACCCGGACCGGACCCCTCACGAATGGCAGCGTCATGTCCCGTCAGATCGCTCTGCTCCGCGGCATCAACGTCGGAGGCCACAACTCCTTCCCCAAGGCACGGCAGCTGGAGCTGGCCGTGTCCCTGGGGTTCCGGGACGTCTCCGTCCTGCTGCAGACCGGCAACATCGTCTTCGCCGACCCCGGTACGCCGCCCGAGGAGACCGCCCGGACGATCCAGGCCGGGATCGCCGCCGAGCTCGGTCTGACGGTGCCGGTCGTCGTCCGCACCCGCGACGAGCTGGCCGCCGCCGTCGCGGCGAATCCGTTTCCGCAGGCCGTGCCGGAGCCCAAGAGCCTGCATGTGACGTTCCTGTCGGCGGTACCGGCCGACACCTCCCGGCTGGACGCGCTCGATCCGGCCGCGTTCGCGCCCGACCGGTTCCGGCTGACCGGGCGCGAACTGTATCTGTGGTGCCCGGGCGGCATCGGCCGCTCCAAGCTCGCCGCCGCGGTGAGCCGCGCCCCCCTCGGGGTGACGGCCACCGCCCGCAACTGGAACACCGTCACCAAGCTGCTGGCCCTGGCGGACGCCTGACGCCCGGCGCCGCCGTCAGCGCCAGCCGTAGCGCTCGCGCAGCCGGTTGACGACGAGGTTGAAGCGGCCGCGGTCCAGCGCGCAGGCCTCGCGCCGCATCCCGGCCGGGTGCACCCGCAGCACACGGTCCACCGCCACCCACGAGTCGCGCCCCGCGCGGTCCCACGGGCCGGCCCCGATGGGGACCCACTCCCGGTCGTTGTTGTGCCGCTTGCTGGAGAGCTGGACGGCCAGCAGCGTGCCGCGGGCCTCGCGCGCGACGACCAGCACCGGCCGGTCCTTGCCCCGCCCGTCGTTCTCCTCGTAGGGCACCCAGGTCCACACGATCTCGCCGGGGTCCGGGTCGCCGTCCGGGTCGGGCGCGTAGGACGTCCGAACGGCTCCGACGGAGCGCGGCCGGGCCTCCACGGTTGCCGTGGGGCCCTGGCTGCCGGGCAGCGCTGCGGCCGCGTCGGACGGGGCGGATGCGTTGAATGAAGTCGTCACCCCCTCACGCTAACCGCCCCCGCCAGCGGGGCGATCAGCGGTCCGCGGCACGTGCTCGAAGGCCGATTGTCAGTGGCCGGTCGTACGGTTTTCAGCAGCGGGGGACGGCCGTCGGAGCCGCCCGGGGAGGGGAGATCCATGTCCGTGACCACGACGTATCTGGAGCTGTCGCAAGAGGGCGGCGGCGCCCACAAGTTCTACGAGGTGACGGTGGACGACACGGTCGTCTCGGTGCGCTACGGGCGGATCGGCGCGGCCGGCCAACAGCAGTCCTCGACCTTCCCGACGCGGGAGAAGGCGCAGGCCGCGGCCGCCAGGAAGATCGGCGAGAAGGTCCGCAAGGGCTACGCCCCCGCCGTCCAGGGGCAGCGCTCCGCCCGTCCGGTGACGCGACGCCAGGTGACGTCCGCCCCGTCGACGGCCCGCGCGGTCGCACCGGTGCTGTGGCGGTTCCGTACGGGCGCCGCGGCGTTCGGCATCCACATCGCCGAGGACCGCTGCTGGGTCGGCAATCAGAGCGGGGACGTCTACACGCTCGGCCACGACGGTGAGGTGCTGGCGCGCTATCAGCTCCCCGAGGGCGTCAAGTGCCTGGTGGCGGACGACTTCTGGATCTACGCCGGCTGCGACGACGGCACGGTCTACGACCTGTCCTCCAAGCTCCCCTTCGCGGCCTACGACGTCGCCCCCGACGTCGACATCTTCTGGCTCGACATCCGGGAGGGCGTGCTCCACGTCGCCGACCGCAACGGCGGGCTGACGGTCATCGACCACGAGGACGAGTACCAGTGGTCCCGGCGCAGCTCCGGCGAGCACGCCTGGATGGTGCGGAGGGACGAACGCGCCGTCTACCACGGCCACCAGCGCGGCGTGACCGCCTACGCCGCCGACGGAAGCGGCGAGTTGTGGCACACCCCGACCAACGGCGCGGTCCTGTTCGGCTGGCAGGAGGACCACTCGGTGTACGCCGGCACGAACCGCAAGGTCGTGCAGCGGCTGTCGAAGGACAGCGGAGCGCTGGAGGCCGCCTACCAGTGCGACACGGTCGTCTACTCCTGCGCCACGGCCCCCGGCGGCCGCTATGTCTTCGCCGGTGACTCGGCCTCGTCGGTGTACTGCTTCGCCGCCGACGGCACCCGCCTGTGGAAGCTGGGCACGGGCAGCGGATCGGCGCTGTCGATGCAGTATCTGGACGAGAAGCTGTACATGGTCACCACGGACGGCTCGCTGGTGTGCGTCGACGCGAGCGACGCGGCCATCGCCGCCGCCCAGTCGGGCACGGTGCCGGTGGCCCGGGATGTGAAGTCGGCCGCCGCGCTGCCGACGTACACCCCGTCGGCCACGGTGCAGACGGTGGCGTCCGCCGCCGCCTCGGGCATCGTGGTGGAGTGCGTCCAGGAAGGCGGCCGGCTGCGGGTCCATGTGGTCTCGGACGGCTATGAGCCGTCCTGGAACGTCCAGTTCCCGCGCCATATACGCCGGGCCGGGGCGCGGTATGTCGTCGAGGACCTGTCGGCGGCCTCGGGCGGCTTCTACCGCGTCCGGGGCGAGATCCGGCAGCTCGTCTGAGGTCCGGGGCCCGGCGCTCAGACGGGTCCGCTCCAGGCCGGCCGGCGGGGGTCGTCGGCCCGTACGACGACGTCCGCCGCCTCTTCGGGCCGTGTCTCGGCCTCGTAGCGCGCGAAGGCGGGCAGCGTCCAGCGCTCGCCCTCAGGGGTGCGGCGGGCGAGCGCGGCCGGCGAGAGCTTCAGGTGGACGGAGAGATCGAAGGGAAACCAGTGACCGAGCAGCAGGGGGCCGTGCAGCAGCAGGACACCGCCCGGCGGCAGCGTCACGTACGCACTGCGCGTCGCCCGGTCCGCCAGCGGATCCCACAGGTCCGGGAGCACCCGCCCGGTGCCACCGGGATCCAGCGGCTGGAAGACCTCACGCCACAGCGCCTGCCGGTCGAACCACTCGTCGTGGTAGGCGTCGGGATCCTCACGGCCGTACTCCAGCCGCAGGGAGGCGGGACGCAGAAAGCCGAAGGTGCCGGCCTTGTGCACCGCCCGCCCCCGGATCCGCAGCGCCTCGGCGAGCCGGTCCGCCAGGTCGCCGGGCGCGGCCGCGGGAGCCCCGTCGATGGCCACTCTCAGCCAGGGACTTCCGTCCTTCGCCGTCGTCGTGACGATGCGCTCGGCGAGCGCGTCCGTGAGCCGTTCCCAGGTGATCGCTTCGAGCCGCACACCGCCATTCTGCCCGGTCGCCCCAGCGCGCGGCGCGACGCGTCAGCCGGAGTGCGGCCGGCCCGGCGGTGCGTGGAAGGTGGAGTCCCCGGATACGAAACCGACCTGGATCACCGGGGCGGTGTGGACGCCGCCATTGATGGTGTTGTACGCATTCTGGACCGTCGTGCGGTGGTCCCGATCGGGTGCCACCTCGTCGAGCAGGGCGCGCAGTTCGGCCGCGGCGGCCGGGTCCTCGCGCAGCGATCGCTGCAGTCGCAGCCGCCAGGCCGTGGTCACGCCGTCCACGCCGTCCTGGTCGCCCTCCTGCCGGGCGGCCACGAGATCGGCACGGGAGACCTCCAGCTCGCCCTCGACCGCCTCCTCGTCCGCGGTGCCCCGGCGCCGGGCGAGGAAGGCCGCCATCCTGCCGCGGACCGCCGTCCAGCCGTCCGTCGCCATCTGCTGCACCAGCGTCGTCGCCCCCGCCGTGGCGAGCGCCACCAACTCCGGTTCCATGGGACCCCCTTGTGCGTCGTCGGTACTTCATTGTGCGGCTTCCGGCCTCCCGGACAGGAGGGCCGGTTCATGACGGGCCTGCCGGCCTGGTGGCGCCGTTCAGGCCTGGTCTGCGGCCGGCCGGGCGGCTCCGTAGCGGCTGAGTTCGGCCGCCGCCTCCTTCGTCGCCTCGATGACGCTGTCGGGGGCCGTCGGCATCACGGACTTGAGCTTGAGCAGCAGGACCGCGCCCATGATGGAGCCGTCCCACATGATCGGCGCCGCGCAGGAGTTCCATCCGGCCATGCACTCCTCGTACCCGAGTGCGTGTCCGAGGTCGCGCACCTCCGCGAGGGACGCCAGCAGTGCGTCGTTGTCCCGGTAGACACCCGGTCCCGCCTGGTCGGGTACGGGCTCGGCCAGCACCCGCTGCTGCAGTACCTCCGGCAGGTAGGCGAGGATCGTCCGCCCGGAGGCGCCGGTGCGCAGGGAACGCGTCACGGACAGCACGTCGCGCGGCGTCATGCCCAGCTCCGCGAGGTCGGAGTCGCCGACGGCCATGTCGACGCACTGCCGTTGCGCGCCGGAGAACGGCGCCACCATGTAGAGGAACACCAGCCCGCCGTCGGTGGCCGTCCGCAGGTCGCCCAGCACCGTCTGCGCGCCGTCGAGGCGGTGGTCGAGGGCGGTGAAGGCGAGCTGGGCGGCGGAGGTCCGCAGCCGGTAGAGGCCCCGGTCGACCCGCTCGAAGATCCGCTGGTAGATGCCGGACTGCAGGATGCGGTAGACGACCGAGTCGTCCAGGCCGGTGAATTCGGCGATCTCACCGGGCCCATGGGCGGATCCGCCCAGTTCGGCGAAGGCCGTCTGGACGAGGAAGACCCGCTCGGCATGGCTGGAACCCGACGTCCGGGAGCCCGCGGACGACGCGCCGTTGGCCGTCTGGCGCGCGCTCTTGGGGCGGCCCGCGCCATCGGACTCGGCGGCGGTGCCCGAAGCGGAGGCGGGCACGGCGGGCGAGGCCGCCGGTTGGGACGCTGTGATGCTGTTGCCCATCGTGTGTTCTCTCCCCTGACAGTGTTCCGCGCCCGAAGACGCACGGCATTTCCCCTACGAGCGGGCACCCCCGTCTCCCGCGGCTCGGACCGCACTTCCCGGCGGCCGGGCCCGGGGTGCGCTCCCGGAGCCGTTGTGCCCGCCCGGTGCCCCGGACTACCGGATTCAGCGGGTGACGTCGAGGGCCAGCTTCCCGGTCCGGGTGCGGGCGGCGAGGTCGTGGTGCACCCGCGCCGCCTCGCCGAGCGGATGGACGCCGCCGAGCAGCGGCTTGAGCGAACCGTCGGCGACCGCGCCGAACAGCGCCTGCATGGACGTCGGCAGCGCCGTGCGGTCCGCATAGAGCTGCGGCAGCCAGAAGCCCGAGAGGGTGATGGACCGCGCCATCAGGTCACGCGTCGGCACGCTCGTCAGGCCGCCGCCGGCGAACCCGTAGACGGCCAGCCGGCCGCGCGGTGCCACGGCGGCGAGGATCTGCTCGAAGGTGACGCCGCCGGTCATCTCCAGTGCGGCCTCGACGGGGCCGCCGGCCGCCTCCAGGATGCGCTCCGTCAGATCCTCGGCGGTCGAGTCGACGGCCGCGTGAGCGCCCAACTCCTGGGCCAGCTTGCGCTTCTCCGGAGAGCCCGCGAGGGCGACGACCCGGGCCCCGGCGTGCGCGGCGAGCTGCACGGCCAGCGAACCGACACCGCCCGCCGCGGCCGGTACGACGACGGTCTCGCCCGCGGTGATCCGCAGCGAGGTGAACAGCAGGTGCCAGGCGCTGTTGCCCTGCAGCGCCAGCGCGACGGCCTGTTCGTCGCTGACCGCGTCGGGTACGTCCCAGGTGACGCGGCGGTGCAGCAGGGCCCGCTCCGCGTATCCGCCGCCGCGGCACAGGCCAACGACGCGCCGCGTGCCGTCCACGGTCCCCACGACTTCGTTGCCGGGCGTGTACGGCAGTTCCACGGGCTTCAGGTAGGTGTTCTCCCGTACGTGCACGTCCGCATAATTGACGCCCGCCAGAGTCACATCGACCAGCGAGTGGCCGGCGCGGGGCGCGGGCTCGGGCGCGTCCTCGAGCCGCAGCACGTCCGGGCCGCCGAATTCTCGCATCACAATCGCGCGCACGACTCTCCCTCAAGTTTCTCCGGTGCGGTGCCCGCACAGGGTAGGCACGGCGCCGACCGGAGTGTCGGAGTCCGATCATTTCGCGCCAACCCTCCGGCGGTTCACCCGCCGCAACCCTCCCTCTCACGAGGATTTCCCGCGCGTTTTCTCGCGACGCGAGAAACAAGCGCGGCGCTTTCCACCCATTACGCCGTTTTGCTTCAGATCTACCCATCGGTATCCCCGAGGTGGCTCTCACGCATCCCTTGCTTAAACCTGGCTACCGGATGTGATCGCCGCCGCCTACGATCCGAATCGTGTCCGCCGTTGACCAGATGTGACGGCTGCGTCCCCAGGGGCAGAGCGCACTGTGCGAGGCAGTTGTGCTCGCCCGCCCCACCCGGTGACACGGGCGGGTGGCGGAGGACGTGGCCGCGCGCAGGGGCAACCCGGGCACGGCCTGAGGGGGAATCATGATGGGGAAATCGGGGGGCGGGGGGGGGGGGGGGGGGGGGGGGGGGGGGGGGGGGGGGGGGGGGGGGGGGTGGGGGCGGCTGCTGTGTCCTCCTTCGCGGCGCCTGGTATCTTCTCGA